>DATHCX010000172.1:0-6804 GCA_035319325.1 Desulfomonilaceae bacterium | reverse complement strand
ATTCGCTTTTTTACAGGTAACTCGATTCTGGGCACAGGCTGGCGGCACTCCTTCGCTGCGGACGACGCAGAGCCGTCTCATCACTTCGCTCAGGAGAGCCCCCAGCCCGGCAATCTTATAAATCTTGTGGCGAATGCGTATGAATGATTACCTGCTGCCGGGTCGCTCGCATAGAAGTATTACAGCCGGGGCCCACAGGGACCGCCAACTTTTCGAGGAGACGGTGTTTCTTCCAGCGCGGGATACCATTGCATGTTCAAATACGTGAAACCGTGGGATACTCTTTGCTAACAAGGTCTCCCCAATCTCACTGAAGGGCATTGGTATTGGCGAACCTGATCGTCTGTTTGATCGATACGGTGCGGTAAATTATCGATGGCAAAGCCATCGGCTTCAATCCGAGAGGTTGACGAGTTCCATCCGATGGTTTCCTTCGGGATATTTCATGGAAGGACCTTCCGTGACCACCGCGAGATTTCCGGGCAAGCCGTTCGTATTCAGCCAGTTTCGGGCAAAGCTTTTCCAGTCGTCCGGATGATCCAGTTCGTGCACGGGATGAACTCCATATGAAAAGTGAAGTCTTTGGCACGTATTTCGGTGCCGGCTTACAGCAACGATCCACACGGGCAATCTGAAGCGTGTCATACTTCGGGCAGTGGCCCCGCTTTTCGTTGGAACGAAGACGGCTGCCGGACAGACTCGATCCACCACTGCGGAAACACTGAAGGTGATGAGATCCGAAAGGCGAGACGGCGTCCTGGGAACCGATGTCTTTATGTACTGGCGGGCTGGTGTATCCCCCATGAACGGCTCGGCCGCGGCGGCGATCTTGCCGAGCATTGCTACGGACTCCACCGGGTAACGCCCCATTGCCGATTCCGCGGACAGCATTACGCAATCGGTGCCGTCCAGCACCGCATTGGCCACATCGGTGGATTCTGCACGAGTGGGCCTTCTATTGGAGGTCATGGACTCCAGCATTTGTGTCGCGGTAATCACCGGCTTTCCGATCAGATTGGCCTTCTTCATGAGCTCCTTTTGGACCGGAGCGATCCGCTCTATCGGCGTCTCCACTCCCAGATCGCCCCTCGCGATCATGAGGCCGTCTGCGGCAGCCAGGATCCCGTCTATATTGTCCAGGGCCCGTGCACGCTCGATCTTGGCGATTATGAAGGGATCATATCCCAGTCCGGATGCTGACTGCCGCACCGCCTCAATGTCCGCAGCAGACTGGACAAACGACTGGCTCACCGCGTCCACCCCTTCTCTCAAGGCAAATTCCAGGCATTTCCGGTCGTGTTCGGTAAATGCGCTGACGCCCAGATCGATTCCAGGCAGATTCAGACCCTTACGGGACCGCAGTTCACCGCCCACGAGAACCCGGCAATGAATCTCGTTTTTTTCGATGGTGACCACCTTGAGCTGGATGTAGCCGTCGTTGAGAAATACGGGGTCTCCCGGTCTGACGGCCTGGGGCAACGTGGCAAGCGGAACAGAGACCCGCTTCGCGTTTCCCGGAACATCTTCGCTTGTGAGGATAAATTCGTCGCCCTGATTCAACTCGATGGGTTCGGATTCCAAAGGTCCGATACGGATCTTGGGGCCGGGAAGATCGGCCATGACAGCTACGCTCCGGCCAGTGGACCGGGCTGCGGCCCGAACCGTTTCTATCATCTTTTTGTGACTTTCAAAATCACCGTGAGAAAAATTGATACGAGCGACATTCATTCCCGCGAGGAGCATCTCTTCCAAAACGCCCTGGGACTCTGACGCGGGACCGATGGTACACACGATTTTCGTTTTATGGGAGGGAAGCATCATCTTTCCTCTTAAAGCGCAGTTCTCTACACGGATACGTAACGGGGTGCTGTTGCGGAGTAGAAAGATCCTGTAGCGGAAGAAAATGAAACCGGCGGGCAGGATGCCCGGCACCCACGCCCCCCGGTTTGCCGGTTTAAAGGCCCCTCCCTCCCCCGAGGTTGAGGCCGGGCCCTTCCCTAGCATTAGAATCGAGCGGAGTCAAGTCACTTCTGAAGTAAATTGAATGATTTCGTATCGATTTTGAATGTGGTTTGCATTAAGGTGTGGTGGGAAGCTTCGCTTTTTCGCCCAGATATGCTTGTTTTACTCGGGTATCTTCCAGCAGTTGAGCGCCCGAACCTTCCAGAACCACCGCGCCGGTCTCGAGCAGTATGGCGTGATCGGTAATTTTCAACGCCGCGTTGGCATTTTGTTCGATCAAAAAAATGGTAACGCCTTCGTTCCGAATGTCCTGGATCACACGGAACACCTCGGCAACCACCATGGGCGCCAATCCCAGAGAAGGCTCGTCCATCATGAGGAGCTTAGGCCTGGACATCAGGGCTCGTCCGATGGCAAGCATTTGCTGTTCACCGCCGGAGAGGGTGCCTCCAAGCTGGTCCTGGCGCGATGCAAGAACGGGAAACGTCGAGACGATTCTTTTCATCGTGGCGGCGATGTCCGCCTTGTCCTTATTGTTGTACGCCCCTATGACAAGGTTTTCCCGCACGGTCAGGTTTGCGAATATCCTACGGCCTTCCGGAACGTGAACGAGCCCCAGCCGCTGAATCTGGTGAGCGGGGAGGTTCTTTATGGATTTCCCCTGAAACAGTACGTCACCCGAGAGTATGGGGACAATTCCGGACACAGCCCGTATGGCAGTGCTCTTGCCTGCACCGTTCGCGCCCAGCAGGGTCACGATCATCCGTTTCTCGATGCGCAGGGAAACCCCCTTCAGGGCCTTGATCCCGCCGTAGCTTACGTGAAGATCGCGGATCTCGAGCACGGGTGTGTCGATGTTCAAGCGGAAGTCTCCCCCAGATACGCGGCGATCACTTTCGGATCGTTTTGGATCTCCTGAGGCGTTCCCCAGGCGATGGGAATACCGTGGTCTATGACCTTTATTTTGTGGCATACGTCCATGACGAACCCCATGTCGTGATCTATAAGACCTACGGTGAGGCCCAGCTCGGTCCGAATCGTGCGGACCAGTTCACAGAACTCCATAGTTTCATGAGGATTCATTCCTGCCACGGGCTCATCGAGAAGCAATAGCTGCGGATTCAACGCGAGGCCCCGCGCGATCTCAAGCTTTCGCTGGCTTCCATAGGGAAGCGAGCCGGCCTTTTCCCTGGCAAACCTCGTCAAGCCCATCAGATCGAGCAGGAATTGAGCCCGCTCGTGAATTCGCCGCTCATCCGATCGGAACCTCCCCAATCCGGAGATTGCCTCAACGACTGAGTACCGCACGGAACAATGAGCCGCAACCATGACGTTTTCCGTTACCGTGAGATCTTCGTACAGCCGGATATTTTGAAATGTCCTGGCAATACCCGATCGAGCAATACGGGGTGTTCGCCAGCCGGTTATGTCGGCGTCCAGAAAGACAATCCTGCCCCGCGAAGGCTTTACGATTCCGGTAATTGCATTGAACGCAGTTGTCTTTCCCGCGCCGTTCGGGCCTATGAGCCCTACGATTTCTCCTTCTTGGATCTCCAGATCGAGATTCGAAAGTGCAGCAAGTCCGCCGAAACTTACCGTAAGCCGTTCGGTTCGAAAAAAGACTCCGCTCACGAGTGCCTCCGGAGAAAGTTGCCGATCAGGTGACACCGGTTGATGAGTGCCTGCCAGGAGAATTCGTGCCTGCCCATTATTCCGCTCCTGGCAAACAACATGACCAGCACGAGAAGAACGGAAAATATCACCATGCGCATGCCGGGAATACCCTCGTACGTGTAGCCGAACACGGTGACAGGCTCCTCAAACGCGCGCAGCAATTCTCCCCCCCAGGTGACCAGAACCGCTCCGATGACCGCGCCCGTTGTGCTTCCCAAGCCACCAATAACGATCATGATCAAGAGATTGAAGGTCAACATGAAAGTGAACAGGGACGGCGATATGGTGGTAATGAGGTGAGCCAGGAGCCCGCCTGCGGCTCCTTGCACAAACGCGCTGAAGGTGAATGCCAAGGTTTTGGTCCTGAAAGCGTTGATCGCCATGGCTTCAGCAGCCGTTTCATCCTCCCGCACCGCTTTCATGGCCCTGCCGTAAGACGAGTTTACCAGACGGACGACACAAAGAATCGTCAACAGACAGACTCCCCAACTCCACCACAGGTTCGTGTACGGCGGAAGTCCTTTGAGTCCCAGCGGTCCATTGGTGACGGACACCACATTGTTGGCAACCACCTGAATCACCTCGCCGAATCCGAGCGTGACTATGGCCAGGTAGTCGCCACGCACCCGAAATACGGGAATTGCCATCAGCAAAGCCAACAGTGCAGCCACGACGCCGGCTGCTACAATAGAGACGGGAAACGAGACGCTTATCTCGGAGATGGGCCACACCAGGGGTTCTATGATGAATGTCCGCAGCTTCTCTTCCGGGGACAGAGTCAGCAAACTGCTGGTGTATGCTCCGATTGCCAGGAATGCATTTGGCCCGAGAGAAAACTGTCCTGTAACCCCATTGATCAAATTATAGCTCACCGCGAGCATGGTAAAGATTGCGATATTGTTCAAGATTCTTATCGAATAATCGCCGAAATAGCTGTCCGCGTACCACAGGAAGCACAGGAACGTCGCGAGCGACACGCACGTGAGCATGCGATCCCGTCCGGGGGTGATTCTGGTGTCGTTTCGCTGCAAGGTGTCGCTCATGCCTCTAACTGCGGCCACGTATGCTCGTTCTTCCGACTCGGAGGTAATGCAGAAAGCGTTACGAAAGTGTCCGGGAAGAACTTTCGTGCAAAAAAGAGCTTCCCCGCAGAAGGTACTTTTTCCGAGCAAGCTGCCGCAAGCGTCATTCTCTCAATTCGGCAGATCCTCGCCCATGATTCCGGTCGGCCGGGTGAGCAGGATGATGATGAGCATGGAAAAGGCTGTCGCGTCTCGATAGCCGGACCAGTCCGGCCAAACCGCGACGATCACTATCTCGCCCAGACCGAGAATCAATCCACCCAGCGCAGCACCGGAGACACTGCCGATTCCTCCGATAACCGCTGCTACGAATGCTTTCAACCCGGGAATAACGCCCATGAAGGGCTCCACCGCCGGATATTTCATGCACCATAAGATCCCGCCGGCAGCAGCCAAACCTGACCCCAGGGCAAACGTGAAAGAAATAACCCGGTCTATGTCGATCCCCATCAGTCGAACGGTTTCCATGTCACGGGAGAGAGCGCGCATTGCCATACCCACCTTGGTGCGGCGAACGATCAGCATGACACCCGCCAGCAATACGCACGTCACCAGGAACACCCATATGGACAGATTGGGGATTTGCACGCCGGCAATCGTCTGACTTCCTTCGAAAAGGGAAGGAGTCGGAAAGGTTTTCGGCCTGCCCCCTATGGCTACGAGCCCGAGATTCTCCAGGAGAAAAGAAATCCCGATGGCAGTGATGAGTGCGCTGATGCGAGGACTGTTCCTGATGGGTTTGTACGCACCGCGATCAATCAGTATGCCGATCGCTGCGGTAAGAGCTACGGACAGGAGAAACGCCAGGGGCCAGGGAATCTGGAATATGATGATGCCGAAAAACGCAATGTATGCGGAAGCCATCAACAGGTCGCCGTGAGCGAAATTGATCAGACGCAGAACTCCGTAAACCATCGTATACCCGATGGCAAGGAGCCCGTAGAGGCAGCCCAGTGTCAGGCCGAACACAATCTGTTGAAGGACAAAACCGTAATCCACGTTTCCAGGACCCAAGACAGCGTGAAGATAGGCCGTTTTGACTCTGTACGATTCGTTTTGAAACGCGTGAAAGTGGAGGGACCCTCTAGGTAATGTCCCCCCAAACTCCCTCACATACTTGAATACGCATTCGTAATAGAACTTTCTGGCCGAGCACACCAGGAGCTATCGCCCTTGCCGGAAATTCTCTTACGGCATGATTGTCGTGACGTAGGCAAATTTTCCGTCTTTTACCTTGTTCACCACCATTGCTTTGACGGGATCTCCGTTCGGTTTCATTGTTATAGTACCGCTGACCCCCTGGAACTCCTTGGTGGCGACCAGCGTATCCCGAATCTTCTGTGGATCGCATGAACCTGCTCTCTTGATGGCATCCACCACGATAAAGTATGCGTCTGCGCCCATTGCTGTAAACGCGTCCGGTTCTTTACCCACCTCTTTGGCGAAAAGCTCGAGCCATTTCTTGCCTCGTTCGCCCTCGACCATGTCACGGTGAAAATGGGTGGTGAAGTAAATTCCTTCCACGGCTTCGCCTCCCAATTCTATCAATTCGGGTGCCTGAACTCCGTCACCCGCTAAAATGGGGGCGTTCAGTCCCATATCCCGGGCCTGTTTCGCCAGAAGTGCGCACTCGGTGTAGTAGATGGGAGCATAGATAACATCCGGCTTGGCTTCCTTGATGCTGCTCAATTGGGGCGTAAAATCCCGGTCTCCGGTCTTGAACTTCGTGTCCGAGACAACCTTGCCTCCGCCTTTGGTGAATTCTCTCTTGAAAAAAGAGGCGAGCGCCACGGAATAGTCCTGGGACATGTCGAGTATGACGGCTGCGGTCTTGGCCTTGAGCTGATCCAGGGCCAACTTGGCGGCTATGCGACCCTGATCCGTGTCTATGAAGCATACGCGAAATACATACTTCCTGCTCTGCGTGACCAAAGGATTGGTAGCCGTCGGGGTGACCATGGGAATTTTTCGGCGTTCCGCATGGTCTGCTCCCGCCAACGTGTTTCCGGAGATCATCTCGCCGATGATTGCGACGACTTTCTCTTTTTCGATGAGTCGTGACACTGCGTTCGCGGATTCCACCTTA
>DATHCX010000171.1:0-11582 GCA_035319325.1 Desulfomonilaceae bacterium | reverse complement strand
GGATTCCTCGCGAGCGCAGATTTCCCGAAATGGATCTCTGGGCATCCGGTTCTTTTCCTGCGGCAAGCTCACTTCCTGCTCCTCTCTCTATCGCCAGGTCCGGAACTCTAACATGGAACCCGCACCTTGTCTACGCTTATAAGAAAATACCTGCGAGATTTCAAGACAATTCTATGCATACTTAAAGCATTTTAAGGTTACTGTGGAGGTTTCAGTTGAATGGTTCCTTCAAGTCCTGCGTTGTCACCTGAGAAAGGTCTTTGGCAGAAACAACGCCAGAGAGGGGACGAAGGTTACGAGCAAGAGGCAACCCAACAACAGTATCAGGAACGGCCATACTCCGCGGGACACCTCCACGAGGCTCTTGTTCGTAAGCCCCATGGCCACAAAGAGGTTCAGGCCGAACGGAGGCGTCAAAAAACCATATTCTATCACCAGCACCATGATGATTCCATAATGGATATAGTCAATCCCGAAGCGCTTCAGGGTTTCTACAAACAATGGCGACAAAATCAGCATCGCGGAAACATTGTCCATCACCGTGCCCAGGAGGAGAAACAAAATGTTTACGTAGATCAGGAAAAGCCAGCCGCTGTGCACGTGAGCCGTAATAAAATCAGCCATCTGGTGCGGAAGCCTCTCTGCCGCGAGCAGCCAGATGAGCGTCATGGAGCAGGCCAGAATGAACAGCAGGCATCCGGAAAGGATCGCTCCCTGTTTACACACTTCCGGAACATCTTTGAGCTTGATCTCCCGGTAGATAAAGATCTCCACAAAAAGGGCATACACCAGACTTACTGCGGAAGCTTCCGTTGGTGTAAACATTCCGGTGTATATGCCGCCGAGAACGATGACAGGCAGCATGAGACCCCAGATGCCTTCGCGCAAAGTCCGGAATATCCTCTGCTTACTCATTTTTTCAGATGCACGCCACTGGTTCTTGTGAGCCATTACAACGGTATAGCAGATGAAGACCCCGCCGATGAGCAATCCCGGAATCACGCCTGCCATAAATAATTCCGCGACGGAAGTGTTCATCACCATGCAATAGAGGATCATCGGAATCGACGGAGGAATCACTATTCCCAGCGATCCCGCGGACGTTACCAACCCGATGGAAAAATGCTCGCCATATCCCTCTTCGATCAACGCAGGAATCATTACCGACCCGATTGCTATGACCGTTGCAGGGCTGGAACCGGACAGGGCCGCAAAAAACATGCATGCCAGCGTTGCCGCGAGTGCAAGCCCTCCGGGATGGCTTCCCACCAGGGATTTCACCACTTCTATGAGCTTGCGTGCCATTGCCCCGCGCGTCATCACGTTGCCGGCCAGAATAAAGAACGGGATGGACAGGAGAACTGAATTGTCCAGGGCATTGAATAGTTGTTGGGGCAAAACCAATAAAGAAGTGGACGTGTGAGCGACAAGCGTGACGGCCGTGGTGATGAGCAACAAAATCGCTATGGGTACACCCATGATCAGCAGAACGAAGAAGGAAACAACCAGAGTAGCAATCATCAGTGTTCTTTCATCGTTTGAAACCAATGCGTTTTCAAATACTTGAAATCGGGGAGGAACTTCTTGTAAGACGTTCCTCCCCGAACCCCACCTCAAGAACTTTTAGCACTCGCCGGCATCTGCATTTCCTCAGCGGAAATGCAGATGCCGGCGCATGATAGAAGTTTCTGGGAGGGGGGTTGGGCGGGACACTCTTTACAAAGAGGGTCCCCCCAATCTTACTCTTTTGAAAGCGCATTCGTATGAAAGGGTATTCCATTGATCATGCTACGAAGGTGTTTTGCCGCGCCGCTGAAAAAACGGACTCCCATAACAACGGAAAAGAACGGAATGGGCAGATATGCCCAGTATTTGGGAAGCGCAAGAGCTGAAGTGAGCACGCCGAATTGGCGCAGTTTCATGGCCTGCGCCCACCCGAACCATGCCACGACGAAACACATGATACACGACAGAAGGTAGACCACCACTTTTAGGCAGTGGCGGAACCGATCGCTGGAAACCCTTTCGTAAATCAGATCCATGGCGAAATGGCTGCCGTATTTGACGCCTACCGCAGCACCGAGAAACGCCAGAAACACACCCAGATAGCGATTGACCTCTTCGGACCAGACGAAACTGAAGTGCAAGGCATACCGGCAGAACACCTGAACCGAGCACAAGAATCCGAGCCCCAGCAACACCATCACCAGGGTCCATTCCTCGATCTCGTTTAGTATGCGGACGAAACGCTTCATTTTCAACCCACTGAATGCGCTTTCTGTTAGGTGAAATCGGGGAGACACCTCTTTTGGGAAGTCCCTCTCCGCACCCCGCCTCAAATACTTTCAGCACTCGCCGGAACCTGCATTTCCGGGCTGACATGCAGGTTCCGGAGTACGATAGACGTTTCTGGGAGAGCGTTTGAGCGGGACACTCCGTACAAAGGTCCCCCCAATCTCACCTGTTTGAATCCGCATGCGTATGGGAGGTTCTGACCAAGGCGACACAGCGGTTAATCACATTATCTACGGAAAAGCCGCACCGCTTCAGGACTTCGGAACCGGGTGCGGAAGCCCCGAATTGATCCACACAGATCACGTCACCCTCATCGCCGACCCACTGCGCCCAGCCAAAGCCGGAGGCTGCTTCCACAGCCAACCTTTTTGGCACGTCTCGCGGGATTACCTCGTTGCGGTATTCCGCAGTCTGTTCCATGAAAAGTTCCCAGGAGGGCATCGAGACGACGCGAGCCTGGATTCCGTGATCCGCAGCCAGCTTCTCCTGAGCTTGAACGGCCAGGCTCACTTCCGAACCGGTTGCAAGAATCAGGAGATCCGGCTTTCCTTTCGTATCGGAAAGCACGTATGCACCCTTGCTGAGCCCCGCCGAATCGCTGTAGACCTTTCGGTCGAGAGTGGGCAGCTTCTGACGTGTGAGAATCAGAGCCACCGGCTTGCGCCTCGTCATCGCCACCTTCCATGCCGCTGCGGTCTCGTTCGCGTCAGCGGGCCTGATGACCGTGAAATTCGGCATCGCGCGCAGGGAAATCAGATGCTCAATGGGCTGGTGAGTGGGGCCGTCCTCTCCCACCGCTATACTGTCGTGGGTAAACACGAAAATGGAATGCACGTTCATGAGCGCTGCAACGCGCAGAGACGGTCGCATATAGTCGGAGAAAATCAGAAATGTCGCTCCATACGGTATGACTCCTCCATGAAGAGCCATCCCATTCACCACTGCCGCCATCGCGTGTTCCCTCACGCCGAACCTCACATTGCGCCCGGCCTGATTATCATAATCCTGATTCCCTGACCCTGCGATGAGCGTCTTGGTGGAAGGAGCCAGGTCCGCGGATCCCCCCAACAGATTAGGCACGCGTTGTGCGATCGCGTTGAGCACTTTCCCGGAGGCCACGCGAGTGGCAACTCCTCCGTCTTTCGGATCAAATACCGGAATATCCGCGTCCCAGTCCCGGGGAAGACCGTCCGTGTACAGGCGTTCCAGGTCTTCTCCGAGAGTTCCGAACTGTGTCCTGTACTCGCCGAGCAGACTGTGCCACTCCTTCTCCAGTTTCGCTCCCCGATCCAGCGCAGAACGGAAATGGGACTGCGCCTCGGGCGGCACGTAGAATCTCGGCTCCAACGGCCAGTGGAAATTCTCTTTGGTGGTTTTCAAGGCCTCTTCGCCAAGCGGTTCGCCGTGAGCGCTCGGGCTGTCTTGCTTCGGGCTCCCGAAACCGATATGCGTGCGGACCATGATGAGCGACGGCCGCTCGGTATCCTGTTGAGCATTCCGAATAGCTGCTTCAATGGCGTCCAGATCGTTGCCGTCGGCTATGCGTTGGACCTGCCACCCGTACGCGTTGAAACGGTCTTCTACGCTTTCCGTAAAGGTGATACACGTATCCCCCTCAATGGATATGTGATTGTCGTCGTACAGGTAGATGAGTTTTCCCAGTTTGAGGTGCCCTGCCAGCGAAGCCGCCTCGGACGTGATTCCTTCCATCAGGTCTCCGTCCGACGTAATCGCGTAGGTATGATGGTCTACAACGGGAAATCCGGGTTTGTTGAACTGCGCAGCGAGAAAACGCTCGGCAATGGCCATTCCCACGCCCATGCTGAAGCCCTGGCCCAAAGGACCCGTTGTGGCCTCAACACCGAGATCCGGATTGTATTCCGGATGTCCGGGGGTTTTGCTCTCCCATTGTCTGAAGCTCTTTACGTCATCCAGGGACAGATCGTACCCGGTAAGATGTAAAAGCGCATACAGAAGCGCAGAACCGTGTCCTGCGGAGTGAATATAGCGATCGCGGTTGAACCATCTGGGATTCGCAGGATTGTAACGCAAAAAGCGCGTCCAAAGAACATACGCCATAGCGGCTGCGCCCAGGGGAAGGCCGGGATGCCCTGAATTCGCCTGCTGGATCGCGTCAGCGGAAAGCATTCGCAAAGAATTTATGCACACTTCATCAAGCTGTCTGCCAGAATAGCTCATTCAAAGGGACCTCCGGGGTTGTGTAGCTGCACGAGCGCTCGGATGCAGAAATGGACAAAGAACGGTCCCGTCCCTCGCGCGCTCTCCGGTGAGACCGTCACCCCGCGCATTGAACGTAACGTTTTTCCGAAGCATGGGGGACAAAAATTTCCCCTTGCTCCGCCAATCCTCTTGTCTAGGGTATCGAACCCGAGCTCAGTTCATGCTGAATGCATCTTAACCAATTTACCACATTTTTTCACGATTCTTCACGCACCCAGCAATTCTAGCATCTTGTCGGGTTGAGTGGTGGGAGATTGACATTCGTAATTGAGGCACACGTATGCAGTGGCATGACCGTCCACAGGATTCAAACTGCGAGTGAATTCGGCTATGCCCTCGATTTCGGGTTCCCCTTCGTGCATCGGGCGGAATACTACCACTTTGTTCGGCAGGAACGGCTGCCTCAGCATCCTGATCATTTCTCCCGTGTCTTCCGCTCCCGATTTCCCGGCAATGGTGACCTCGTACGCCGGCCCGAGGCCGAATTCCAGTGCGCACAGCATTTGAGTGTAGGCTGAGGGAAACTGTTTGATATTCCCGGAAAATGCCCTGGCAATCAGATCGGCCTTTTCTTCCAGGTCCGTGTTTCCGGTCATACGCCCCAATCTGAGCAGATTCAGCGCCGATACGGAATTCCCCGACGGCGTGGCTCCGTCATAGATCTCTTTCTTGCGGACGAGTACTTCCTCGGAATCGTAAGCAGTAAAATAGAAACCACCAGCTCCGGAATCCCAAAATCTATCCACAAAATCCAGATTCAACTCCAGAGCGTCCCGAAGCCAACGCACTTCGAATGTGGATTCGTACAACTCCAGAAGTCCCCAGATGAAAAACGCGTAATCGTCTGTGTGGGCATTCAGCCCCGCATCTCCTGCCCTGAAACGATGAAGCAGGCGTCCCCGTGCATCCCTCAGAACTCGGAGAACAAATTCCGCCGCTTTTTTCGCCGCATCTTTGTAGTCTTTTCGATCGAAAACCTGGGCGCCTTTGGAGAGCGCCGCAATCATGAGCCCATTCCAGTCTGTGAGAATCTTGTCGTCCTTATGAGGATGAACGCGCAGCTTCCGTGCTTCGAACATCTTCTGGCGTGCGGACTCGAACCGGTGTTCCAGAACCGCTGTCGGAAGCCTGAATTCGGCAGCGAGATCCGCAATAGATTTGTCCATGTGCGGGATGTTCGCGCCGGTGAGATTTCCTGTCGCCTCTTCCCGGAAATTCCCTGCATGCCGAACATTAAAGACTCTTGTCATAAGCCGGGCGTCGTCATCCCCCAGCAGGTTGGTTAGTTCCTCGAGCGTCCACACGGAAAATTTGCCTTCGACTCCTTCGCTGTCGGCATCTTCAGCCGAATAAAAACCGCCGTCCGGAGCCGTCATATCTCTGAGCACGTACGTAAAAATTTCCTGCGCGGTCTGGCCGTACTCCGGTTTCCCCGTCGCCTGATACGCCTCTGTATACGCCATTGCCAGCAGTGCCTGATCGTAGAGCATTTTTTCAAAATGCGGCACGAGCCATTGCGCGTCAGTGGAATAGCGATGGAAACCGAAGCCCACGTGATCGTATATGCCACCCCTGCGTATGGAATCCAGCGTCTTTTCAACCATTTTCAGTGCGTTTCGTTCGCCGGTTCTCTTCCAGTAGCGAAGGAGAAACAACAGATTGTGCGGTGTCGGAAATTTCGGCGCCTGGCCGAATCCGCCGCTTTCTGAGTCGAAACGCGCGGTCAACTGCTCATAAGCGGCATCGTGCACTTCTCTGCCCGGGGTCTCACCCGGAGCGTCATCCGGAATCTGCCGGAGAGCCGAGAGTACCTTGGCCGCGGACTGGATCACTTCATCACGCCGGGTCGTCCAGAGTTCCTGTATGCGCGGGGCAAGCTCGGTCATGCCGATTTTTCCGAATCTGGTCTCACGAGGAAAATACGTTCCCGCAAAAAAGGGCTTGCCTTCAGGCGTGAGGATGACGTTGAGAGGCCACCCTCCCGCACCGGTCATCATCTGACACACCGTCATGTAAACGTGATCGAGGTCCGGCCGTTCTTCCCGGTCGACCTTGATGGAAACCCACGCTTCGTTCATCAAGGCCGCGACATCGGGATCCTCGAACGATTCGTGTTCCATGACGTGGCACCAATGGCATGTGGAATAACCGATGGAGAGAAACAAGGGCTTGTCTTCCCTCCTGGCCTTTTCAAAAGCTTCGTCGCCCCAGGGATACCACTCGACCGGATTGTATGCATGCTGGAGCAGGTACGGGCTCTTCTCGTGTATCAACCGGTTGGGCTTTGAATTTCGGGCTTGTGTTTCCATCTGGCAACTCCACGATGTTTTGAGATGCACTTCACTTGTCTATGAATTTGCGCCCTGATTATGAACGCGCAAGGTCATCTACTGTCAACATGCGAAATTCTCCCTAAGAATCGCAACGGCATCACACCGATTTCGGTTGAAAAATCGGAGACCTCGGTGCACTCGGCTGTATTGGGCACATTTCATACGGATTCGCTTTATTACAGGTAACTCGATTCCGGGCACAGGCTGGGGGCACTGCTTCGCTGCGGACGACGCAGAGCCGTCTCATCACTTCGCTCAGGAGAGCCCCCAGCCCTGACATCCCATAAATCTTGTGGCGAATACGTATCATATGATTCTCTCGAGTCAGGAACAGCTCGGGCAGTTGACCGAAGATATGCGGGTCTTCTGATGAACTGATTTTTCTTGAAGATGCCGCGTCTGCCGCTGCAACATTCTCCATTGCGAGCTTCGAAGAAAAAAAAGCCGGGGCTCGCGGAAGGCCCGGCTACAGGAGGTAAAGAGGGTTAAGCTCTATCAGCTTTATGTATTAGTTTAACAACTATACATAAGCTAGCATTGTTGCAGTAATTTGTCAACTCAAAATCGTAAAGCCTCAGTTACGGACGGGAAAAGGCTGTCATTGCGAGCGCAGCGAAGCAATCTCTGCCTTTAAGTATCGAGATTGCTTCGTCGTTTCACTCCTCGCAATGACAGAGGTTAGGTACTTCCCCCGAGTAACTGAATGATTACTAAAAATCTTGAAGAAACTTGTCTACCCAGTTGCTGGTGGGAAAAGGGCTTTCAGAGCGAGCGCAAAGCCCGAAGCACTCTCCAACTGGTTAAGATTGAGATTGCTTCGTCGTTCCACTCCTCGCAATGACATGATTGGACGGTCGGAATGTGGGCGAGAGTCACGAACGAATCCGACACAATTTTTGAGAAACACTATAAGTCCCCAGCGGGGCTGGATGGTTTCCGAGGTCTGCGACTCTTCAACTTCCTAAAGTCAGTCTCCTCACTCTCTCGGCGATAGCGTCGGAATCCAGGTTTACCCTCACCCGTAGCGCCTTGAGTCCCTGGACGCCGGGAAGGTCGTCCAATTCAAGCATTTCAAGGCCGTCAACGAGATATCCCTGATTCTGGAGGAAAGTGCAGTACCCGATCATCTCCTCCCCTTCTTCGGGCCGTGAGTACACCACGGCAATTTGGCCCGGCTGCGTCAAGCGTTCTTCTCCGCCTTTCACCAGCGCCTTGTCCACGCGGGAGCGTATGATCTCGTGTCCGATATCGTACGCGCCGTCCACGTCGAATCTCTTTTCGTCAAACCTGAAGCGAATAGAAAGAGGACTGTGGTGGATCAGGATGAGGTGCGTCGTGTCGAATGAATTCGTAAACGATTTCTTGAGTTGTTCGGTCTGCCAGGCAATTCCGCAGGACACCATGAGCTGCCACAGACGGAGATTTCTTACGTACAGTTCGTTAAAGCCACCGTTTTCCGCCATTGAGGAACCCATGTACATGACGTAGCTCACACCGTCCGTCTGGTGTTTGTCGAAATAGTGCGGAAACATCGCCTGAGCTTCCGCTTCTTCCCGATCGAGATATGCTGCGGCACGTTCATTCAACAGGGCAACGCTCGTTTCAAATTCTTTTCGCCGGCGATAGACGGTGGCAAGATGTGCGTCCATGCTTCCCCTGTACGCTTCCACCGCAGCCGCTGCTTCAGGCCCGAGGCCCGAGATGAAAGAGAACAGCGGTTCGATCTCCCGGTGCAGCATATCCAGGACCAATTTTTCCATGCCCGAGCCCAAACCCTTTTCCACAATCTCCATCTGGCGCTCGAGTCGGTACGCAAGCTCTTGGAGAATCGGGATGCTCGCGCTGTTCCCGGGTGCGGAGACCACGTTCAGCCCGAGACTGAGGTGTTCCAGAAGATCGGCTTGAATCGCGGCATTCCTGGCCTCCGAAGAGCCTCTGATGTCCGCCGCGCCGTACAAGGGGAAGACGTCCCGGAACACAATGGGCTCAAGATCGGAAGGAAGTCCCCGGGCCACCCGCTCCAAATGCCTGAAAACTGCCTGGCGGAATCGCCATTCCACCGAGGAGTGCACGGCGGTGCATTTCTCCTTGATGATACTCTGCACCTGATTATTGAGTTCGTACAGAGCTCTTTTGACGGCCACGGAAAACAGGGGCAAAATGTGGCTCGCGAGGATTTCGTCCGTGGGGGCAAGCGCGGCCGAAATGGGCGCTCCCAGATTCAAGACGCCAATGAGCTCGTTGCAGTCATACAGCGGAGCGATGAGCAAGGACCTGATGCCCGCTTCCAGGAACTCCTCGTCTATGCGCGTCCGAAACGGCACTTCACGCAGGTCGCGTATCCGGAGAATTCCTTTGGTTTGAACAGCATGGTGCAACACGGATCCTTCGAACTCTGACGTCGTCACATGTCGCGAATCCGAAAAAAAGCAGTTGCAGACCATTTCGCATCCGGAAGTCAGCATTAGCACCTGGTCCCCCTGGATCGCAGCGAGGCCCACGGTCAATTGAGGATGTCCAAAAAGAGCTCGAAGTCTGTCTTGTACGCGAGAAAAACCCTGCCGGGAAAACAAAGTCCCCTCGCTGATGAGATCTCTCTCCAGTTCTGAAACCACGGCGGTATGGGTCACATCCACCGCGTGCATCACGGTAAAACCGTGAAACGTGAAATTCTCCGGCGGAAGAAACTCGCTCAAAATTTCCGGTTCCGCGAGGTGCTCCAGGATCGTGGCCAGGTCCGTATCGCTGAGTCTCTTGAACTCGGCTGCCTGGACCTCCACGAATCGCAGTTCCGGTCTCAATCTAAGATACCGCTCGAGTCCGGTTTCCGGGTCTTGCACAATGCGGATCAGCGGGTAGTCCAAATCTTTTTCCAGGCCGTAGCAGCGCTTGAGAATGAGAAGATAGAATCGTATCAGCCTGGCTCGCCTGAAGGTCTCCTGATCGATATGGAGTCTGCCGCGAAAGGTCCCGTCACCGTTGAGCAGAAGGCGCTCAAACGAAGGAGACACCAGAAACGGCTCCAAGGTGAAGGGGACCATCGCTCCCACGTAATCGGTCTCCCAGAAGGCTGAGGGAAATACGACGCTCATGAGCTTCCGAACGAGGTGCTCGTGCTGTTTCAGAACGCCGCGGTCCGCGATGGTGCCTACCAGCTCGGGAACCATATCCAGTTCTCGTTCCATTTCTTGCAACGACGAAGCACAGCACGCGTCCGATCCGGCAACCTCGTTTCGCCAAAAATCAACAAGCGGCTTCAGACTCAGCGCACACCGAAAAGGGCACTCTTCAGACAGTTCGTGCATGGCCGCCTCCTCTCGAACCTATTGTATCCTAATAACCATGGCCGAAGAAGTAATTCGCCGGCTGCGATCGTTCTTCGGGCACGATGGTATCGTGCTGCCAAGCAGGAATGCATCTACCGGGCAGGTGGCTCCTGCGCTTCGAACGGCCTGCCTTCCTGCGCTGCGAGGACAACGTGGCTGACTGCGGACGAAAGCACCATTTTCAATGCGCAGCAATATAAGGCGGGCAGTTTTAGGGCACTAACCGTACAAACGCGGTCTGGCCGGGGAGGACCATTATTCAGTCACGCGAGGTCGCCATCGTTTCCCTGTCAGTGCTGAGGAGTGAAACGCTTCGCTCGTAATGACAGCCTTTTTCCCGCCCGCAACCGGATGGATCCGAGGGAATGAATATTCTTGACAACATATAAATATGCATATATTCTAGTAATCAATAAAGGCCCGACCCTGGAGAAAAGATGAAAAAAAGAGGCATGACGAGACGAAAATTCATCATCGGTTCAGCGGCCGGTGGAGCTTCAATCCTCGCCGCGTCCTATGTCGGATTCGACTCCCGGGCATCAACTGAAACCGCCGGTTCAAAAGAAATAACCGTGACGCCGACTCTCTGCGATGGATGCGGTAACTGGTGCGCTATCAACGTGTACACCCGGGGCGGCAAGATTTGGAAGGCAGAAGGCAATCCCATCGCCGGCAACAACGTGGGGCGCATCTGTGCCAAAGGACACGCGCTGCTGCATGAAACGTACAATAAAGACCGCATAAAAAGTCCTCTGAAAAGGGTGGGGCCGAATCAGTTTCAGCCCATCTCGTGGGAACAGGCCTACCGGGAGATCGGCGAAAAGGTCCGGAATATAGTGGAACGCAACGGTCCTGAATCCCTGTTCTGGCTGCATTATCCGGAGGGTAACGCGGAGCTGGCTCAGATGTTTATGGCGGCAATGGGGTCTCCCAATGTCTTTTCACACGGAAGCACGTGTTTCCTGCCGAGAAACATCGGCTGGTGGTTGACGACCGGGTCCAGCAAACCCGAACACGATTTCGAAAACACCCGCTTCGTACTTCTCATCGGGCGCAATCCGGCTGCCGGGTTACAATTAAGGCAGCTCAGGGACATAACCATCGCCCGCGATCGGGGCGCGCGTATTGTGGTAGTGGATCCTCGTTTCAGCGAATCCGCGTCCGTCTCTCACGAATGGCTCCGGATACGACCGGGAACGGATCTGGCCCTCATGTTGGCAATCGCACGGGTCATGATCGAGGAAAATCTATACAACAAAGACTTTGTCGAAAGATACACGGAGGGCTTCGAGGAGTTCGCTCAAGCCGTCCAGCCGTACACCGTCGAATGGGCGGAGGAAAAGACCACAATCCCCAAGAGCACTATTGCGGCACTCGCAAGGGATCT
>DATHCX010000170.1:0-20844 GCA_035319325.1 Desulfomonilaceae bacterium | reverse complement strand
AATCTGGTAGGACTTCGTTTCAGAATTGTTCAGAACGATCCACGAGTCGAGTGCAAGCAAACTCAGGAAAATTCAGATCCGATCTCTTAGGCACTGACGTGTCTCCTTGTACCTAGTATTCCATCTCATTCATTAAGTTTTGCTGAAAAAATTGTGATTTTCAGGACGCTCCTTCTATAGGGTTTGCCAAAAGTTTTTTCCGAAATAGCCTGGTCGTCAAACCCCGAAAGCAACGTTTGGGTTCTCTCACAGTGTTGTGGGAATGCCGCAGGTCTTCTTGTTGAGTTCTCTGCGATCTATCAGCCAGTTGAGTGCTTGTATGAGGCGATCAGTCAACTCTTCCCGGGATCTTGCATAGAAATCGGAGAACCATTCTCCTTTCATCAGTAACCACAAGCGTTCGATAGGGTTGAGGTCCGGGGAATACGCAGGAAGATAAACCGGCTCAAATCGCCCCCAGTTGAGTGATTTGCCCTTGTGCCAGGAGGCATTGTCCAAAATGAGGAGGTTTCGGGGTCTCTCGAAGGTAATGTCTGAGTTGGCATTATCCAGAAAGATCTGAAATACGGTGGTATCAGAATGTGGAACGATGAGAGCGTAGAACTCTCCCGTTCTGGGACATACCACTCCTGTGACACTCATGCGTACGTGGGTACCATGATAGGGCTGGCGGATTTTCTTGCCCTTTTTTGCCCATCGCCGACGTGGGCGAGGATCTCCTTCTACCCCCGTCTCGTCCGAAAACCAAAGGTCGATTCCCAAATCCTTCAGAAAAACTGTCAGTTGCTCTACAAAGGCTTTTCTCTTTTCATCATCTTGACCGGTGGGCCACGGTCTGGGCACCTTCAGCCGAAAGTCTTCCCGTTGGAGCCACCGAACTATGGTACGATATCCAATCTGTTGGTCGAGTTCTTTGGTCAAATAGCCATGAAACTTCTTGGCGGTCCAATGGGTGTGACGAGCCAGCTCCGGATGCTCGATCAATTCCTCGTACTGCGCACTCAGCTCAGGAGTGATCTTGCGAGGACGGCCTGAGCGCTGCCGTTCAATCAGACCGTCAATCCCTGCTTGGTTGAACCGAGAGACCCAGTAGGACAAGGTGCGCAAGCAGACACCGAAAATCCCCGCAACCGTAGTGTGACCCACCCCCATGATCAACGCTTTGATGGCCATCAACCGAATATGACTCCGACGCGAAACCGCGGCTTGAGCAGCAATCTCAAGCTCTTCAAGAGAGCAGTTCTCAGCATTCGGCTTGTTTGCGGACCGCGGCATACACCGCGTTGAATCATACTTTCGATCACAACGCGAGACAAAACAACATCGTATCGGAATTTACTTTTGGCAATCGCTATATGCTCTTTCTCCGGCTCGGCTCCAGCGACATGGGAGACCTCCTCAGCGCTCGTGAACTCGCATCCTATGCCGCTGAACCTCAACGCCCTTGCTATTGATCTGGTTTCAGCCAATTCAACCAATGAGTCAGCCAGTCGAGCATCCCTTTGGGCCGAGGCTGTCCCCGTACCGTTGAATTTGCCTCTTTGGCTCTCGACAGTCGCCCTGACAACTACAAACTCATTGTCCATTTTTACGATCTCAGTCCGAATCCCGATCTGATCGTTGTTCTCGTGGAGGATACGCAGCCTCCCGCCAACAACCGGGAATATTGTGGTTTGCCATTCGTTGCCGACCTTGACTTTGCGACTTACCAGCTCGCTTTCGTGAAAGTGACCGTTTCCATTTGTTCCCATTTTGGACCTCCTTTCATGATGGATTCTGTTTCTCTTTAGATTTAGGGCGGGCGCATGCGCGGACATCAGATTCTCTTCAGGGCATGGTATCCGCCGAAAGCTGCAACTAAGGCGCCGTCGATTGGGCCGGGAATGGGGTTCAGGATGATGTATAGGATCACCAGCAAAATGATCAGTCCTACTCCCCCTGGCTCTCGACACGATCCACTCATTGCAAATCCTCCTCTCGTGCGTACTTCTTTTGATCAGGTCTATCCCTCAAAGGAGAGACCCTCTAAACCCTCAAATATAGATAAGAATGGAAGATGCAGGCAGGATTACATAAGGACAAATATTTTGAGAGACGGGGCGGCAACTGGTGGATCGAACAATCTTTTGACAAAGCCCTGTACTTCATTCTACATTTAGAAATACCATGGAATTGAGATGCCGGTCGTTCCGGCCGACAGCAGATGCTTTTGTCTTGCGGTTGGGATGACGGCTTTAGAAACTTTCCCGGAACCGAGAAATTGGATCTAAGTCTTATTTTGTTTCGGCATAGGACTGCTTAAGAAATTCAAATCGGGGAGGAAATAATGAAGACGGGATTATTCGTATCGGTAATTCTCGCTGTCGCCTTGGCAGTTATGCCGGCTGTTTTGCCCGCCACTGCTCAGCAGCTCACCGAGCCCAAGGGGCTGCCGCAAAGCGACCGTTGGACGAGTTCACCGACGACACCGGAAGCTGCACAGCAGACCACCGACGTTCCGGGCTCGCCGAGTGCGACCACGACAATCGATGGCGACCAGATTCCGGCACCGCCGCAGAAGTTTGGCGGCAAGATCGGGCGCACGACAGCGGATTCTGAGCCTTATTGGCCTGCACGCATCGTGCCGCCGAAAGGCGCTCCCAATGTGCTTCTGATCATGACCGACGACGTCGGCTTCGGTGCGCCATCCACTTTCGGCGGAGTGATTCCGACGCCCGCACTGGACCGTATCGCTGCTAACGGTCTGCGCTACACCAACTTTCACTCGACTGCATTGTGCTCGCCGACCCGTGCCGCGCTGATCACAGGTCGAAATCATCACTCTACGGGCTTCGGCGTCATCGCCGAGCAGGCCACCGGCTACCCCGGCTACGACAGTATCATCACCAAAGACAAGGCGACCATCGGCAAGATACTGAAGGATAACGGCTATCGCACTTCCTGGTTCGGCAAGAACCATAACACGCCCGCCTTTCAGGCGTCCTCCGCTCTTGGGCCGTTCGACCAGTGGCCGGTGGGCATGGGCTTCGAGTACTTCTACGGCTTCATGGGTGGAGACACCAACCAGTGGCAGCCGGCGAACCTGGCGCGGAATACGACATACATCTATCCGTTCCAGGGCAATCCCAAATACAACCTGATCACCGCGATGGCCGACGAGGCAATTGCGTACATGAACCAGATCAATACGCTGGCCCACGACCAGCCGTTCTTTGTTTATTACGTGCCCGGCGCCACCCATGCTCCGCACCATCCGACACCGGAATGGATCAAGAAGGCTACGGAGCTGAAACTCTTCGATAAGGGCTGGAACAAGTTGCGTGAGCAAATCTTCGAGAACCAGAAGAAGCTGGGAGTGATTCCGAAAGACGCCAAGCTCACGCCCTGGCCCAAAGACCTACTGAAAGAGTGGGACCAACTCTCGGCCGACGAGAAGAAGATGTTCCTCCGGCAGGTCGATGTGTACGCCGCGTATCTGATGTACGTGGACCATGAGATCGGACGCGTGATCCAGGCCGTCGAGGACATGGGCAAGCTCGACAACACGCTGATCATCTACATCAGCGGTGACAACGGTTCGAGCGCCGAGGGAACACTGATCGGAACTCCGAACGAGGTCGCGATGTTCAATGGAGCGATGGTGCCGGTAGCTGAGCAGCTCAAGTACTGGTACGACCTCTGGGGCTCCGACAAGACCTACAACCACATGGCAGTTCCCTGGACGTGGGCATTCGACACTCCGTTCTCCTGGACCAAGCAAGTCGCATCGCACTTCGGCGGCACCAAGCAGGGAATGGCCATTTCGTGGCCGGCCGTAATCAAGGACAAGGGCGGCATCCGCAACCAGTTCCATCACGTCATCGACATCGTGCCGACCATCCTGGAAGCGGCGCGAATCAAGCAACCGACGGAGGTTGACGGCATCAAGCAGAGCCCGATCGAGGGCGTCAGTATGATGTACACCTTTGAAGAGAAGAACATCAACGCGCCGTCGACCCACAAAACCCAGTACTTCGAGATGATGGGCGACCACGCGATCTACCACGACGGCTGGATCGCCAGCACCAAGGTCATGCGTCCACCGTGGGACGTCAGTGGTGGACTCGGCCTGGACCCCACCAAGTACCCGTGGGAACTGTACGACCTCTCTAAAGATTGGACTCAATCGGAGGACGTGGCGGGGAAATATCCGGACAAGCTCAAGGAAATGCAGGAGCTGTTTTGGATGGAAGCGGAGAAGTACCAAGTGCTGCCGCTGGACGCGACCATGGTGACTCGCGCTATCACGCCACGGCCGAGCATCACGGCAGGCCGCAACGTGTTCACATGGACAGCACCGCTGACCGGCACTCCCAATGGTGATGCGCCGAGCATTCTCAATGCGTCATACAATTTCAAGGCCGAAATCGAGATCTCCCAGGGCGGAGCCGAGGGCATGCTGATTACCCAGGGCGGCCGCTTCGGTGGGTACGGCTTCTATCTGCTCCAGGGCAAGCCGGTCTTCACGTGGAACCTGGTCGACTTGAAACGAATCAAGTGGAAAGGTCCGGACGTGCTGGCTCCCGGGAAGCACGTGCTTGAGTTCGACTTCAAATACGACGGACTGGGCATGGGTACACTTGCCTTCAACAACATGAGTGGCCTCGGCCGCAGCGGAACCGGCGTATTGAAGGTCGATGGCAAGGTGGTCGCGGAACAGAAAATGGAACGCACTATCCCGTTCATCCTGCAGTGGGACGAGAACCTCGACGTAGGCTCTGACACTGGCACGCCGGTGGATGACGACGACTACCAGGTTCCGTTCGCCTTCACAGGCAAGATCAACAAGATCACGCTGACAATCGATCGGCCGAAGCTTTCGCCAGAGGACATCAAGAAGCTTGAAGCGGCCACGCGGAACAATAGGGTAAGCGAGTAGCAGTAACGGAAATTCACGGGCAGCTCTCCCCAGGGCTGCCCATTCCTCCCCAAGAATTGGAATTATGGCTGCTTCAACGGACCTCTTCGAAAGATTCCCCCATGAACTTGGCGATCATATCTAGTCAATCAACCGAGAATTGGTAAGTTTGAAGATCATTTGTACATGTGTGATTGGCCGGACACTTTTCATTCACAAGGAGCAACGCATGCAATCAAAGACGCTTAGGCCGGTAGTCATGGCTTTCACCTTCATCGTCCTGGTCGCCATACCATGTCTGGGTCAGGGCGAGGTAGGCATTCTCGAAGCCAAAGCCATTGCCGAGGAAGGCTTCATCTATGGCCTTCCTATAGTGATGAATTACGCGGTCATGTACGAGTACGCGGTAGATCGTAGTTCGGGTCAGTTCAAGGCCCCGTTTAACAAGATCCTAAACGAAGCGCGGGTGTTTACCTATAAGGATACCGCAATCGTCACTCCAAACAGCGACACGCCCTATTCCATCTTGTGGATGGATTTGCGTGCCGAACCAATCGTGCTCTCCGTTCCGGCCGTGGAGAAGGGGCGGTACTACTCGGTCATGCTTTGCGACGGGAACACATTTAACTATGGCTACATCGGCAGCCGGGCAACAGGGAACGAGGCTGGAGACTATCTAGTCGTTGGCCCCGACTGGAAAGGCGAAACACCCTCTGGTATCAAGAAAGTGTTCCGGTCATCCACGCAGTTCTCCGCGGCTGCATACCGTACCCAACTCTTCAACCCCGAAGATATGCCGAACGTAGTCAAAGTCCAATCAGGCTACAAAGTGCAGCCGCTATCCGCTTATCTGAAGCAGCCAGCGCCTCCTACTGCACCCGCCGTGAACTTCCCCAAGATCGACAAGGAACTGGCCAAGACTAACTTCTTCGAATACCTGGACTTTGCCTTGCAGTTCGCCCCTGCCGGGCCAGAGGAAAAGGAGATCCGTGCCAAACTGGCTAAGATAGGCGTTGGGCCTGGAAAGACCTTCAATTTCAAAGACCTTGATCTCAAACAGAAACTGGAATTCGGTCTGGGGATGAGAGAAGGGGAAAAGAAGGTGGAGGAGAAAGTCGCTAATCTTGGCAAGGAGATAAATGGTTGGCGGGTCAGCTCGGCGTTCGGCGACCGGGATTTTTACCACGGTGACTGGCTGCTCCGCGCAGCCGCTGCCAAAGCGGGAATTTATGGCAACGACGGAATTGAAGCCATGTACCCTATGACTCGCAACGACGCGGAAGGACAGCCGCTCGACGGAAGCAAGCACAACTACACGCTCACCTTTGCAGCCGGACAATTCCCGCCGGTCAAGGCCTTCTGGTCCGTCACGATGTACGACGGCAAGTCTCAGTTGTTGATCGAGAACCCGATTAATCGCTACCTCATCAACTCTCCAATGTTGCCGAACATGAAGAAAACCGAGGATGGCTCACTAAGCCTCTATATTCAGAAGGACTCGCCGGGCAAAGATAAGGAATCCAACTGGCTGCCCGCCCCGAATGGCCCGATCTATCTGGTCATGCGTCTGTACTGGCCGAAGACGGAGCCACCTTCGATCCTGCCGCCTGGGGAAGGCTCGTGGAACCCACCAGCCGTTGTGAAAGTCAAATGATTAGCCTGCGAACCAACCGAGTCGTGTCTACCGGGCACGGCTCGCAACTTCACCATAGTGCTCACTCCCTTTTGTAGGTCTATCCCTCAAAGGGCAGACCCTCTAAACCCAAAGATATAGTCTTATGATTATGAAGGGATATGGATAGACTTAAGATATCGTGTGTGTATTACCCTGAACTACCGAACGTTACCTCATGGGAGGATTCGAGATGAGAACATCCTTCAGAACTGCCCTATTCAAGGTGATTTCTGTCGAGGATTTCGGTGCGTATATCGGAATGGTAATCGGCAGATCAATCGAGGCGGAGAGAGAAATGGGGCTTGGGACCCAAAAGTTGAAGGCGGGCGAAACGGGAGCTATTAAGGGGCTTATTCTCAGAAAGAGCGTACGTAAGCGAGGGATGATGGCTCCCGAAAAGGGAGGTCTCTCGCATCCATCCGAATAGAATAGCGCCAAACAAGAGAGAATCAGCGACTTGCCACCGTGGCAAGTCTACTCTTTGCTCGTTGATAACAAGTCCTTAATCCCATCCATAATTTCTTTCTGTCTCTTCGCATTCAGACCGTCGATTAGAATCTTTGTGCCGTCTCCCGATAGACGAACCTTGCAACCTCCGACTTCCACGAACTTCGGCTTTCGCCCGCCCTTCTTCTTTTCCCTTCTGGCCCGGAGCGTTCGAACCTGCTTCTCGAATTCCTCGGCTGATTCCGTGGCGATTGTTTCTTCATTTTCCTGCACATGTTCCGCACAGTTCGGTATCCGGGAGGCGATCAAGAGTCTCTTGATTCCCAGATGGCTCAATTGAGGCAAGTGTTCCCCGAATCCTTCGTACACACGCAGGTAGTTATAAGCCGTTCTCTCGGGAATCCCCGTGTAGCGTATCCACGTGAAAAAGAGTTTTTGAGGCTTGAGGGCCTTGCGCACTTCGGACAGGAGGTGGCCTGTCTCGTACAATGACTGCATCATGGCCCCCATCACCGGATAGGCTTTCTGAAACAATCCGATGAAGGCTTCTTTTGTGTCGCCGTCAAACGGGACCTCCTCGCCCTTGTCGTTGTTGATGATGACGGACTCTCGCAGTCTCCGCACCGCTTTCTCAACCCGATCACGGGGCACGAGAGTCATAGTCTCGGCCTGCACAGGCACTTCCTCTTGCGAGGGTACCGTGGCAATCTCCGCAATTTCCTGCTTCATGACCTCAACCGCTTCCTTCCGCCTTGGCATCCGTCCTTCCTCCTTATCCGTTGCCACGTTCATTGCCTTCAATGGTTCGGCACCCTAACACAGGCGAGAAATCCGGCAATCCATAAAATTGCTCAAAATCCATCTGACTGAGCCTGAGATGTTTTCTCTTCAACAGATCTGGGCGCACACTGGAACGGAAATCGGCAGGTCAGTCGAGGCGGGAACAGAAATGGTGCTTGAGAGCGCAGAGTTGAGGCCGCCGCGCCGCAGGAGTGGTCGGGCGCCTGCTCTAAAGTATGGCAGAGCGAGACCTATTGTTGAAAAGCTAGTACACGTCGAAAAAAGTCATCTAATGAA
Source organism: Desulfomonilaceae bacterium (assembly GCA_035319325.1). Lineage (GTDB taxonomy): Bacteria > Desulfobacterota > Desulfomonilia > Desulfomonilales > Desulfomonilaceae > DATHCX01. The sequence goes on along the minus strand of DATHCX010000170.1, from coordinate 12,748 downwards.
ATCGAAAAATCTGGGATGCCATAAACTGTTTCGGCCGGTTGTCTTTGGGGCCCTGTTATTGAGCGTGACCATCCGGTAAGATAGGCTCGAAAATGAAATAGGAACGCTTCTCAGGTAAACTGATCGGGATTCGCCAAAATCAAATCATGTGTGGCTTCTACGAAGACGGACCCGAAGAATAGCCCGTCTCTTATCGATGTTTAGACGGCAATGACAAGCTCAAGAGAGTGAGATAGCAACGAAATTTCAGCTAACGACCAGCCACATGATCCAAACTTTTTGGGGATCAGAAGTGGCTTAAGGGAACTAACATGATCTTTTCATTGAAAAAGCGCTTTCTTGTCTTCCTCCTGTTGCCCGTGACCTTGGTTCTTCTCGCAATAGGTCTCGGTTCCTTTTTTTACGCTCGGTCGTACTTGCTTGATGAATGGACAACCACAACCAGGTTGAGATTGGAATGGACCGCACACCAAATCCAGATGAGGTTGAACCGCCAGCGGGAATTCATTGACCTGTTCGTCAAGGCTGAGTCTTACGACTCTTCGAAGGCTATCCAGGCCTTTATCGTGAAGCAGATGGAGGAAATGCAGGGTGTGCGTTCCGTAGAAATTCAGCCCACGGTTCAGGATAAAGCCAGAACTGAAGGCCAGCGGGGACAGGCTCAGGCGACCGGCCAATCCGACAAAGAGTCGTCCGGCAAGCGGATCGTAGCCGGGAATCAGACTCCGCATGGCTGCATCGGCATGAACCCCGCTGAGTGTCCTATGCAGTCGAATGGGACCACAGGGATGCGTTGTAGAGACCTGGCTATTGATCAGTCTCAAAATTTGCTGTCAATCTCAAGGACCTTCGGGGGAACTACGGAAAATCCCGAGAACAAGATCGTAGTCACGACTGCGTTCGACTCGTTTATGAAAGGAATACTGGAAACTGGTCATTGGCAACAAAGCCAAGCATGCTTGGTAAAATTGGACGGCACATATCTGGCTCACACCAATGTCGCGATGAACCAGTCGAGTAGACTCGGCGAAGGAGGCGATCCCCTTGAAAAGAAAGTCGTGGAAGAGATGCAAACAAAGGCGTTCGGGACCGTTTTTGGCGCCGGCCATCCGCCAGACAGGGTAATTAGCTTTTACAACGTGCCGAGCACCGATTGGTATCTTGTCTTGCGCTCCCGAGGAAACGTCATCTTGGCCCCCGTCTTTCGCTTCAGCGTCAGATATGGCCTGGCGGGAATCCTTTCGTTGTTTTTCGTTGGACTGCTGATACATTGGAACACTCGTCCCATGGCTCAATCGGTGGCAGAAATCTCCGAGGCTGCAGAGGCAGTTTCGAACGGGGATTATTCAGTTGAGGTTTCGGAAAAGGGCTCCGATGAAATCGGCCTGCTTAAGCGACGTTTCAACGAGATGATACGGGGCCTTAAGGAACGTGACCTGATTGAGCACACGTTCGGCCGGTATATCGACAGACGAGTCGCCGCAGACCTATTGGCAAAACCCGAAGCCCTGCAGTTGGGAGGTAAACATCAAATAGTAACAATACTGATGGCAGACCTGGGCGGATTCACCGAAATGTGCGAAGGATTGTCACCGGCTCAGGTAATCAGGATTCTCAACAGGCATTTCTCAGCAATGATAGCCGTAATAGAAAAATACAAAGGTATTATCGTGGATTTCTACGGTGACTCGGTGCTGGCTTTCTTTGATGGTACGGATGTGGATGTAACGGGTAGGGCTCTCGATGCCATCCAATGCGCGTTGGCCATGCAGAAGGAACTTGAAACGGTTTCGGAACGGAACTCGGCTGAAGGACTCCCTGAACTAAACATGCGGACAGGCATTCACACGGGTGAAGTAATAGTCGGCAATATTGGATCGGAGATACGTGCCAAGTATGGGATAGTCGGATCTGCCGTCAACGAGACGGATCGTATCCAATCCTGTGCGGATTTCGGGCACACGCTCGTATCGGAGGAGACCTATACGAGACTGGCAGATAGGCTAGTGGTAAGCCGGAAGCCGGGAAATCGCCTCAAGGGTCTTGAAAGCCTGAGAGACCTTTACGATGTGACTGCCGTGAAAGACTTTGCTCCAGCCTAGAATAGGCGGGTGAAAGAGGAAGCCGTGTCCGTCATTACTTGCCGCCGTCAACGTTCAAGACGATGTGATCAATCAGGCATTTCGTGGTGGCTCCTCCTGACCACAGATCCAGAAGAGACTGAATAAGGCTGCTTCTGCCGGCAATAGGCTTAGCAGTAAGAATAGCAGGCGACCCCGCGCTTGATTACGGTTGGAACGTAACGGTTGGATTTCCACGGACGGTTGCGCAGAGTGGAACGTCAGTAGTCCCTCTTGCGGAAAATCCGGGGTGCCGTTAAGTTAGGGGCACTGCCCCCATTCACATCGACCAAGCGTCTGGTGGGAACCTGTGCTCTGAAAGCATGACCGAATGAGCCTCCTCGGCAATGGGGCTACCCAACCAGATTTGGCGGTAAATTCATACAAGCGGAGCTACTGAGATGAATTGCAGAAGATGCAACACTGAAATCCCGAATGGTGATGAGAGGGATTTCCATGGGCAAACGTTGTGTGAAGACTGTTACATGGATGCTCTCTCTCCCACCAGAACCTGTGATCCGTGGTCGGTCCATAGCGCAAAACAGTTGGGTGACAAGACTGGCGGACTCCACACCAGCCCGATGCAAGACATGATTTTGGAGATACTGGCTGAAACACGCGGAATTGAACCCGGCGATTTAGCCAAGCGTCTGGCGATACTACCTGTCGAATTAGATAGGGAAATAGCCGCATTGAGACACATGGAAAAACTAAGAGCAGAACTGCGGGAGGGTCGGAAATACATCGTGTTGTGGTAGTCCGGCGGCTGGGCGAAAATACATGTCTTTGCAGAATGTCATTAGTTTATCAGGCCAATTGCTGAGGGGCTATGCCGGACAATACAGCCTTGGAAGCTCACTGGTATGAAAAAGCTTATGATTGCGGACCTGACAGTCGTTGCACTTCTCCTTGCCTTTGCCACACCGCTCTGGTCACAAGAAGACGGCTCATCGGCTGCTTTGGATAGGAGAGTGAAGGCCTTCCTCGGTAGCCATGCGAGTGAGTGGCACGATTGGAATGTGCCGGAAGTAGACGGCAAGTTACTCCATGACATTATCCTCAGGAATGGCTATAAAAAGGCCCTTGAGATTGGTACCTCGACCGGGCATTCTGCAATTTGGATTGCCTGGGCGCTCAGCAAAACCGGTGGGAAGTTGATGACCTTGGAAATTGACGAATCGAGATACAAAACGGCGCTGGGAAATTTCAGAAAAGCCGGACTTTCGGCATATATCGATGCACGCCTCTGCGACGCACACGAACTCGTCCCTGAGCTGGAGGGACCCTTCGATTTCGTCTTCTCCGATGCTGACAAAGGCTGGTACAAGAATTATTTTGATGTGTTAGCACCGAAACTGGCTGTGGGCGGCTGTTATGCCACACACAATGTTTCAGATCGCAGGGGCGGCAGTTTTGGTTTGAGCAGTTATGTCGAGTACCTCAAGGGACTAAGAAACTTTGAGACAACCTTTAACAACAGCGGCGCCGGAGTTGCCATCAGCTACAAGAAATCCGAGAAGTAGGTGGCGGTGCAAGACCATTCAAGCCCAGAACTCGAAAGAAAACTCGGGCTCTTCCCGTTAACGAATATAGTCATCGCCAACATGGTTGGGGCAGGAATTTTCACCACCAGCGGATTGCTGATGAGCGATCTGAGGAACCCATTTCTCATGCTGGTACTGTGGGTTGTTGGTGGTGTGATCGCTCTTTGCGGCGCACTCGCATACGGGCAGCTGGGGGCCGCAATACCACAAGCCGGGGGAGAATACGTCTTCCTTTCGAGACTTTATCATCCGCTTTTGGGATTCCTCAGCGGGTGGACTTCCTTCATCGTTGGATTCTCAGCCCCGATTGCAGCCTCGGCCATTGGTTTCAGCGAATATTTTGCGCGGGCCTGTCCGCAGTTCGTGCTTTGCGGAAATCCGGCAGTTCTCAAAAAGATTCTTTCCATAGGCGTCATTCTACTTTTTACCGGCATTCACGTGCGAGGCATTGAGTTTGGCGCTCGTGTTCAAAATCTGCTGACGATTTCGAAGGTCTTGCTCATTGCCTCTTTGATCTTTGGAGGCCTTTTGTTTGGGTCGGGGAATCTCCGGCACTTCACTCAAGGAAGTGCATGCTCTTTTTCCCTCGTGGGATGGAAAACCGCGGGCCTCTCGTTGATGTGGATCATGTTTGCCTACAGCGGATGGAACGCATCGACCTACATTGGCTCCGAAATTCAGAATCCGACGAAAAATATTCCCCGATCTCTCTTTCTGGGAACCGGCGTGGTGATGGTGCTTTATCTCTGTGTCAACATCGTCTTTGTCTATGCAGTACCCCCCGAGGAAATGGAGGGCGTCATCTCCATCGGGGGGCTGGCCATGGGAAAACTCTTTGGCCCTTCTGCTGAAACCCTCTTTTCTCTGATGATCGCGTTGGCTCTTTTTTCGTCCTTGAGCGCATTCATCATCCTCGGTCCTCGGGTTTATTACTCCATGGCTCGGGATCGAGTATTTTTCAGAGACCTTGTACGTGCAGATCCCAGATCCAAAGCTCCTGTCCGGGCGATTACCTTGCAAGGGTGCATTTCTTCAATTATGGTGCTTACAGGGACATTCGATCAGATCTTGACCGTGATGGGATTTGCGCTCGGCATCTTTCCGCTATTCGCCGTGGCGGGTGTGTTCCGGCTGAAACAATCCGGACTGAAGACCACCGTCCTCTCAGGAATCCGGGGGGCGGCAATAACCTACCTTATAACCGGGGTATTCATTCTTGTCCTGTCCTTTTTCCAGAGGCCAATCGAGTCATCAGTAGCCATCCTGAGTGTTTTTATGGGTGTACCGGTTTACACCTGTTTCAAGTGGAAATACAACGATACACGTAGTTGATACCGATTCGCTTTTTCTTTCGTAATCTAGTGAGCTGGAATGTCTTTCGCTACGGACGACGCAAAGCCGTCTGATCACTACGCTCAAGACATCCCAGCCTCCGCATCTTCGACATGTAAAAGCGAAATGGTATGAGATGTTGCCATGAAGAGCTTCAGATCGCTGGGTGCAGGAGGAGATGGGTTGCTGGAGCATTTCCCGAATATCTGTATCCTCCCTGATCGCAAGACCGCGTAAAAACACACGGAACACATGACCAGCACTAGGAGCCAACTGAGGAGCTTGCAGCAATCAAAATACTGAATTCATAAGCTGTACGAAGCTGCCAATAGCTTTTCCTACTTGGCATGCAACTTTTTTACCCATTCCGGAACTGAAGCCTCGGGAACACTGTCATAGGCCGGCATATAGGGCTTGAGATCAATTATTGGAGAGCCATCGAACGCGTCTATATCCTCGACTACGATGCCGGACTCATCTACGGACCTGATTTTGCACACGGTCAATCCTATGAGATTCGGACGGAACGGTGAACGGGTGGCGAACACTCCACTGAGCGGATTTGCTTTGTCGCCCCTTGGATGGACCCTGAGAGTAGCCCGTTTTTCCGCTGAGTCATTTCGATCAAACCAGTAGAAGACCAGAACATGAGAAAATTTGTCGAGTCCCAGGAGCCCATCTCGAAACCGGGGAAAGATCTCAAGCGAATTTTTTCCAAAACTTTTGGAGACTTTTCCGATTGGTTGAACGGAATAGACTTCCGCCATAGATTTAGAGGAGACCGCCAGTGCAAGGATTACGGACAATACGGAACAGAAGCGGTTCATTGATCGTGAAACTCCTTTCTGAGGGAAAATGTATTGGGTGTTTGCTCGGTTATTCGCCTCTCATACCAATGTGCATTCAAACGAGGAACATTGGGGGGAACTTCTTTGTAACGGAATTATGCCTTTTCCAAAGAATCGGGTCATAAAACCAGTGTCATTGAGAGGAGTGAAACGACGAAGCAATCTGTGCTTACCGATTAGGAGATTGCCACGGGCTTGCGCCCTCGCAATGACGGTCACCTTCTTTCTCAAGTGAATAATTCCGCTTTGTAAAGAGTTCCCCCCAAACCCCCTTCCAGAAACTTCTATCATTTGCCGGAACTCCCTATTTCCATCCAGGAAATGGGGGTTCCGGCGTGTGATAAAAGTTCTTGAGGTGGGGTTCGGGGAGGAACTTCTTACAAGAAGTGCCTCCCCGATCTTACATGCATGAACCCGAATTGGTATCAAACGTTGTTGCTGCCTTAAACTTGGCCACGTCACACGTTGTCGTTGCTTCACCGGAGAACCGCAAAAAATTTTGCCGAACTGGCCTCAAAGATATTTCCTTTTCAAGCTGTCTGCCATCCGATTCACCGCAGCGAAGGCTCTCTCCACGGTGCGCTCCTTGTCCGGGTTCACCAGGCAGCACGTAGCCGGAGAAAGCATGGAGTTGGCAACGAGTTTTTGCCGATCGATGCCCTTGGACCAGAGGATTTCCCAAACTTTTTCGAGGCGCTGGATCAAAGAAGGGATCTCCTCTCTGCTGAATGCCTCGAAACCGGTAGGCACGATTCCCCAAACGATGACTCCATCACGATCAAGAAACCGCTTGATGGCAGGTGCATATGAGGAAAAGATTTCCGCATTGGTGTAAACATCTAAGGAGAGCACGTCCAGGTCCAAATTCAACAGGAAATCCCAATCCGGATTACCGCACAAATGAATCCCCCGGGGTCGGTCCACTTGGGCGAAGAATTGGTCCAGGTCGCCCTTGGCCTTCATGTCACCATATCCAGCCATGGCTGAGAACAGGAACTGCAATCCCGGTTCATCCACGAACATGAAGGCATTGGCATTGCGCTGTTTGAGCCGCGCCAACTGGACATTCAGTCGTCTGGCCAAGAAATCAAGCATGAAGGGCCGTACGTTGTCATCAAAAAGAATAGGGCGGTCATTCTGGTCCAGGATGTTGAATCCGAAACTGATCGGCCCTTCCATTTGGCCCCTGATGGCCGGCTTGTCTTTGAGGTCCAGCGCCAGAAATCGATGGTAGACCTCCGAGTAGGTCTGGCTCACGTCAAAATAGGTCGGGTCGTCAAAACGCAGCAACGCCTCTTCCAGCTCTTCGGCAAATTTGTCGAATGAAAAGCGCAGTGTTCGTTTTTCCATGTCCAGGATGATGCCGGGAAAGTGTTCTGCCGCCTGCACATACATATCTTCATAGTAGCTGTAGTTTGGCAATTGCGGCCAGAAGGGTACGTTCATCGATAGAGCCATGTTCAAAGCCCGCGACACGTCGGTGTGAGGCATTACAGCCATGGCTGTCGTCAGGAGGCTGCCGGGAATGTTGTGACTCATATGTTTCTGCTCCGTCTGTGGCAATAATAACTCAGTTGCACATTTTCTCTTCAGGCACACTTGATGTTGCTTTTCTGTAAAATATAAATTCCGCTAAAGCAACTCAATGAACTTTCCCGATTTATTCCCCCCATGCAGCGCCAAGGTTATGGATATCGAGATCTTGAATTCTTTGGTCTCAAGATGTATGCCTTTCACATGATGAAGGATGCTCTTGTCGGGTCGGATGAACCTTGTATTATGCCCACAACGAGGAGAACCCATGGCGACCACGCACACGAACAAAGCCACGGCCATCAAGGCCCGGGCGCTGCAGCTCGGCTACACCGGATGCGGTATCATACCGGTGAATTTTTACAGGGAGTTCCATGATGAACTGGACCGGAGGAGCGAACTTTTCCCACACTCAGCCTTCTTCTACGACCTCATCAGACCCATGGCCGAGGTGCACGGCAAGTACCCGTGGGCGCAGTCCATCGTCGTCGTCCTGAGGCGCTACGACCGCCCATACGCCATGCCGCAGCAATTGAACGGCCTCGTGGGCCGTTTCTACCTGGTGGACAGCCGCCTTTCCTTTTGCCGGGAGTACGCCAACGCCGAGGCCTTGCTTAGCTTCATGCAGTCCTTGGACCTACAGGCCGTCTCAACCACCCCGCTTGTGCCCGCGCGCTGGTCGGCTGTACGGGCCGGGCTGGGCAAATTCCGCATCAATAATTTCGTCTACACGGAAAAAGGTTCCTGGAACGTTATCGACACCTGGGTGGTGGACGAGACCCTCGACTATGAACCGCAGGTGGACAACCCGCGTTTCGTCTGCCCCGAAGACTGCCGCAAATGCATCGACGCCTGTCCCACCGGCGCGCTTTGCGCCCCTCATACCATGGACGCGACCCGCTGCATCTCCTACCTTACTTATGATTCCCGATACGGCGTGACCGGGCTGCCGCCCGAGGAACTGCGATTTACCATGGGCGAGTGGGTGTACGGCTGCGACCTCTGCCAATTGGCCTGCCCTCAAAACGTCAAGACCTGGCAGGAGGAGACCGAACTCTTCCCCGAGCCCTGGCCGCTGGCCGATTTCATCAGATTGGATCAGCTGGTTGCCATGGACCAGGACACCTTCGAACGAAAGGTGCGGCCGCGCTTTTGGTACATCGGCAAAGAGAATATCTGGCAGTGGAAAAGCAACGCCATCCGTGCCATGGTCAATAGCGGTCGCCCTGGGTACGAGTCCTGTATCGAGCATGCGCTGGAGGACCCGCACCCCAATGTCCGCGCTATGGCTGACTGGGCACTGGCTCAGATCCGCGGCCGCGAGCGGGAAACACGGGACTGATACCAATGTGCATTCAAACACGTAACATTGGAGGGAACTTCTTACAAGAAGTGCCTCCCAGATCTTACATGTCTGAAAGCGAATTGGCATGAACCCCGTACCCTCATGGACCTCGCCCAGCAGCTCACTGGATGCTCAGTTGATTTTCTTCGACTTGATGACGCCCTGTGATTTCGGAGGCCGCTAGTTGGGGGGCAGCCCGGTTCCGTGTTCACACGGTGTTAACATTTTTAGGGATCGTCAGGGATCGAAATGTCTGGTGTTTTCTTTAACCTCTTGATTCTATTCGGTCCGGCAGCGCTCTCTCAGTCCGGGTTCCATTTCAAATCAATTTCGGGAATGACTTGAACCGCCCATAGGGGACTGTTCCATCTTTGTTCCATTCGGTTCTGCAAAGTGGTGATTTGTTATGGACGGATGGAACGACCGTCAGTAGTTAATTAGTTGATATTGTTGATAATGGCTCCCATTCCGCGTGAATGGGGTTCAGGTGGTCGCTGGTTCAAATCCAGTCGCCCCGACCAGAAATCATTCGTAGTTTTATTTAACAGCCGTTAGCCGACGGCTGTTTCCTTTTAGAATGACCCTTGTGCCAGATTTGTGCCAATGGTTCCCGCAAACCCGCTTCGCGGCTTGAATCAAGTTGATTAACTTGGGTGCCGAATAATGAGTTGTCACCCTCGAAGACTTGTGACCCAAGAGATCTTGCCTGTCCTCGAATGAAACCCCTGCGGAACGCAGCCGTCGTCCGAAGGTATGTTTCAAGTCGTGCACTCGGCCTGAGCAATTCCTGCTCTCAACCGCGCCTTCCGCCATGCAGGCCCTCATGTTTGTCGTTCGTGGTTCGTTTTGCAGCCGCATGGCCCGAGTCCTTGGGTTCGTTATCGCAGTCTTCAGTCTGAGTCACAAAGTTCCGCTTGACGGTTTCCAGCAGTGCTATAACCTTTTCGTCGCTTGCGTATTGCAGGGCGTTGTCCACACACTCATCGACGTCTCTTGGATCTATTGCGTCTTCGTTCTTTTGCTTTCCCGACCTCCCTCTTATTCCTCTGTGGCTCCAACTGTACTCCGGATGCGTGGCAAACCAGCATCGCCGCTGTTCCTCTGTTTCGATCGTAAAAGACCTCCTTTCGTTGAACAAAAAAATCCTGATGGGCACAATAAGCTAGCAGGTTAACGGTTAGTCTGCCGGAATGTTCCAGAAACAAGAAAAAAAACAAAACGGGGGACAGGGTGGGATAGGCCCAAAAATCAATAGCGATACTGCTTCCTTCACCGCTTTAGAATAATTCCTTACTACTGTCCTGCTATGGCAATCCAAATCTCCAGGTGAAGACACACAATTTGATACGGGCAACATGGCAGATTCGACTGGATGGGTACAATTACAGGTAGTTCGAACTCGGAACACATCTCAGGGGAATTCGCTCTCCAATTCTGCAATTGCTAGTCGAGCATCTTCGGCCCCGCCAATACGGTTCAGGGGAACTCGCACTCAATCGTGTCGACCATTCTTCGAGCCCACTCACGCACTCGCTTGCTGCGATCCCTGGTCAGTCGTCTTACTGCTTCCAATGCAGGTTTGTAACGACGGTAGCCCACCACAAATACAGCCGTAGACCGTACCGACTCATGCGAGTCATCAAGCAAACTCATGACCTCCTGAAGAGCTCGCTCAGTGCCGATGAAACCCAAGGCCGTAGCCGCACTCTTGCGCACCCGCGGCTCATTGTGACCGAGAAGTGCGCAAAGTCTTGAGAAAGTCTCTTCTCGAACATGGGCAGGGTTCTGCTTGTGCCTGGCAATCTCAGCCACTGAACCAGCTGCACTATGCCAGATAGAGGGATTCGGTTCATCGAATTCCTTGATGAGTATGTCCACTGCCCCAGGATCGCCCTTATATCCGAGGGCATGAATAATCTTAGTCTTGAATGCCACATCGTCATTTTCAAGATCCGCAAGGAGTGATTCGAGCGGGCGAGCCGCCATCGTGCGTGTTTGTTGCGCAGAATCCTCGCCCCGGATACCCGACTGCCATTCCAGCTTGTGAGAAGGTATGATTTCGCAATTGGTAAGTTGCCGATCGATGATGACTTGTTTGACCCGCTCCGTAATCAAAATGTACTTGGGGTATCCATTAATCGTAAAGAAATCTGACCCATCCCAGTTCACTTCATCAACAATGATCCCATTGCGAAAAGAGGAATAGGACTTCGTGATTTCTCCAGCCTCTTGGTATTCATAGAGATGTATTCCTGATTCGGGGTCCGCATCTCCTCCCTTGCCTCTGATCAGCACCTCCCATAAAGGAGGAACACGCGTCTCCTTACTCCGTCTGCGGCTCGATCCTTTGATCTTTTCAATTATAACGGGACAAACGTCAAAGCCCGTGAATCCCGATTCCCTGAACAGATGGACTACGGTATCCCTGACTATGCAATCGCTGCCCCAAGTCCACACAAAATCCCCAACTTTGAATGACGGCAGGACAATACTCAGGTCTTTCTTCGGCTCACCATAGGGCATGAGAAATCGACCGGTAGAGCACCCGGCCGACTTCTCGCTCCAATCCGCTGTTCCGAAGGTCCTCTCCCACTTCGGGTCACCATAAACTTGGTGAGGACTACTTCTTCCGGGGTCTCTTAGGTGATAAAATGTACTTGCCTTCGAGTCCAAATGTCTTCACCATTTCGTTGTGCTTGTCTCTAATTTGCTCTTGACGTTCTTTGGAATTCTCGCGCGGATGATCGCGAATGAACTCTCTCCATTCCCTATTCCAAGCGCCACCCCGTCCCTTGCCGGTGTGGACGCCGCCGCGGCCTTCCGGCCCGTCTTTGAGTCGATGGTCTGAGGCACGCATTATCATTATAAACTCATCAACTTCCATACCGCAATCCATGAAATATGTTATAAAAGCCAGAGGCAATCCATGATGACCTTCAAGTGCGTTCGGATCAATGAGCAGCGGATTGTTCCGTAATATTGTGTCGAGCCACTTGAAGAACTGTCCGACCATTTCTCTGGGCCACCGAGAAAGCTCGTCCATGGTGGGCATTCTTGGAACTTCGGATATGTAGAGGCCACCATCAGCATAAGTCCCCGCCGGAGTTTTCCAACCGTCGCTGGCGGTGCCCCAGCCATCTTCGAGGATTCTCTCCCAGGCTTTCAGGTTGTGTTGTTCTCTCGACAACTCGGCTTCTGTACCGAAATTCCTCTTTATGGACTTCAGCAGAGCTATAACCGATTCGTCTCTCTCGTACTTCAGTGCGTGGTCCACGTATTCGTCGACATCCCTTGGATCTGCCTTGTCTTGATTCTTCTCGCTTTCCGACAACTCCTCCTCTCCTGAGGGCCGATGTATCCCTCTGTGGCTCCAACTGTACTCCGGGTGCGTAGCGAACCACCATCGCCGTTGTTCCTCTGTTTCAATCATGAAAGAGCTCCTTTCCAAGAACATACAATCCTGGGACGAACGTATCGTCTGAGACGAATGCACTTTCACGTCCGCGATTATGACCGGGCTCACAGAACTGAACTTCGTAGGAAAAACTATTGAGGCAGACCGTAGATCATCCCGATGTTTGCTCTGGGATTACGCGCGACCAGCCCATAAGCCTGGAAGGAAATGAGCCAACTTTGGTACCAAGCCTGGGTAGGGAGTTATCAGCGCACCAGAAAAACCAGATCTTGATGAAATCAAAAGCAGCTTCGGACATAGAACACCTTCTCCCCAGTTGGTGGTTTGACCGCCTGGAACCCGTCAACGAAAATTAGCGTAGATAGAAAGAGAACATTTTCTATTAGAAAGAAGACCATAATTAACCTAACTTGTTAATCACTGAATGATAAACACGTCAAAATAGATTCTATGAGCGACCTAACGATTCAGAAAGGCAAAAGAAGCTAACAGGTTAATGATCAGCGTGCCGGAATGTTACACACGCAAGAAGAGTACGAAGAGAGCGAGGGCTATCCAAGTTGGTGGGGTGAGCTACACCCTCTTCAGAATGTCCCAGAACCACTCTTACG
>DATHCX010000169.1:0-7498 GCA_035319325.1 Desulfomonilaceae bacterium | reverse complement strand
CGTAGTAAGGCAGGCCGTCCGAAGCGAAGGGGACACCTGGCTGATAGACTCATTCTTAATGCGCAGCACTATAAAATGAGATTCCAGGCGGATTACCTCCTCAGAAGTTGGAACCCACTCAATGTTTCACTAGTCATACCTGCGGTTCCGGGGGCCTGACATCTATGAAAGGTCTGATTTCGGCAATAAGGTTTATAACGATTCTACCGCTGGGAAAACGCGACACCTTTGATCCTGAAGGCATGGTTCAATTCTTCCCCGTCGTGGGGATTATTCTAGGCGTGCTGCTTGCGGCCTTCGACAGAGCCGTCCTGGAGCTATGGCCAAAATCCGTTGCCTCTCTCCTGGATGTTGTTTTTCTGCTTGTTGTAACCGGCGCGTTCCATGTGGATGGTTTGGGTGATGCGGCAGACGGGCTCCTGGGACACAGACCGAAGGAAAAGGCACTTGCCATCATGAAGGACAGCAGGATCGGGACGATGGGGCTTGTTGCCATTGGCTGCGGCTTGTCGATGAAATGGGCCGGAATTGCAAGTTTGGATGCGCACCGCGACTTGTTGCTTGTCATGATACCGGCTTACGCGAGAGCCGGACAGTTATTCGGCATTCGATATTTCAAGTACGGGAGACCCGACGGAGGCACCGGCCATGCTCTTTTTGATCATACTTTGAAGCTTGCAGCCTTTTGGGGGTTACTCATTCCGGTAATGCTTTCGCTGTTCTTGGGCTGGAGAGGGATCTGGTTAAACGCGGTTTTCGTTATAATGACCAGTACGATTCTTCTCTACTATAAAAAAAGAATGGGCTGCATTACAGGCGACATGCTGGGAGCAATGACCGAAATTACGGAGTCAATGCTTTTCTTACTGGTCTCGATAGGGGCTACCGCAAGATGAACGGATACTGAGGAAACAGTATCATCTCGGCGGAAAGACGAGAGAATTGTCCTTCGCTTCCGGAAAACGCCTCAAAACGGATTTCAGTTTAGAGGATAGCTTATGAGGAAAAAACTTGACAAGGGAGAATCCAAGTCTAATACTTGAAACTAGTAAATCGTGCAACTTGGTGGTGGCCCTTCGGGGCAGAATAGGGAAACCGGTGAGAATCCGGTACGGACCCGCCGCTGTGATCGGAGACGAATCCCGCTGCTTGGTTATCCGGAACATCATTAGCCGGTGACCAGGTCAAAGCCACTGCCGGGCCCTCAGCTCCCTGGTGCTGAAAGCAGTCTCTGTGGTGCAATTGTTCGTGTGAATAACGCAACCCGGAGAGCTGCAACAGGGCGGTTGGGTTCCTGGTGGGAAGGCGCGGGAGGAGGGTGATCCGAGAGTCAGAAGACCTGCCATCGAGATTCATGTTTGCGGAGAAGGCAAATCCTCAAGCGATAAGCGCTTGGGGATTTTTTATTTTGGGGCCGAACACACACAAGGAGGAAGGCATTATGGATCTCACGCAACTGGAATGTGCCGTCAATGGAATTACCACCCCGGAAATGGAAAATATTGCCGCTGCGGAAGGGGTGTCCGTGGATCTGATTCGAAAGCGCATGGCGCAAGGGCAGATCGTCGTGCCGTTGAACAAGCGCAAGAAGTGCGCTCTGGTAGGGATCGGTATGGGCCTTTCCACCAAGATCAACGCATCTATCGGCACGTCTACGGACATCGTAAGTATTGACGCCGAGGTGGGGAAAGCCGTCGCTGCCCAGAAGGCCGGAGCCGACACCCTGATGGAGTTGTCGGTCGGCGGTGACCTGGACAAGATCCGCAGGGAAGTCATAGCGGCAGTGGACTTACCTGTCGGGAACGTGCCTCTTTACCAGGCGTTCTGTGAGGCAACCCGCAAGTACGGCGACCCGAACAAGCTGGACGATGAGATGCTGTTCGACCTCATCGAGCGCCAGTGCGAGGACGGCATCTCCTTCATGGCCATCCACTGCGGCATTAACCTGTACACCATCGAACGTCTGGAAAAACAGGGGTACCGCTACGGAGGGCTTGTGAGCAAAGGCGGTGCGTCCATGGTGGCCTGGATGAAAAACAACCGGCGGGAGAACCCCCTGTATGCGAGATTCGATCGGGTCGTACATATCTTGAAGAAATACGACGTGGTGCTTTCTCTGGGCAACGGGCTTCGCGCGGGTTCCATCGGCGATTCGTTCGACCGAGCTATGATTCAGGAATTATTGATCAATTGCGAACTAGCGGAAGAGGGTAGGGGCATGGGGTGCCAGATGATGGTGGAAGGGCCCGGTCACGTGCCCATGGACGAGATCGAAGCCAACATCATCCTTCAGAAGCGCATGAGCAACTATGCCCCGTATTACATGCTCGGGCCGCTCCCCACCGACATCGGTGCGGGTTACGATCACGTCGTCGCAGCTATCGGCGCAGCGCAGTCGGCACGATTCGGAGCGGATCTCATCTGTTACATCACTCCGTCGGAGCACTTGGCCCTTCCCAATGAGCAGGACGTCATCGACGGCGTAAAAGTGGCCAAGGTGGCCGCCCATATCGGGGACCTGAGCAAACGTCCCGAAAAGACGCGCGGCCGCGACCTAGCCATGAGCAAAGCCCGACGTGATTCCGATTGGGAAGGTCAATTCGCGCACGCCCTCTTTCCGGAGGATGCCCGAAAGATTCGTGACGATCGCTCACCGTCTGATTCCAAAGTCTGCACCATGTGCGGAGAGTTTTGCGCAAACAAGGCGTCGGCCCTTCTTTTCGAAGAAACCCTCAAGAGGAGCAGCAAGGCATAAGGAAGGGGGCATACATGTTGGAACAAACCATCAGCCGTATCGGTCTCCTGAACCAGGCTGCCATGACTGCTGCCGAACGCCATCAGGGTTTGCTGGCCATTCCCCGGGGAAGTCTGGGGCGACTCCATGAATTCTGTGTCCGGTTGGCGGGTATCACCGGAAATCCCCGGCCTGAAATAACGGATCTGGCACTGATCACCATGGCCGGAGATCACGGCGTAGCCGACCAGGGAGTAAGCCTCTTCCCTCAGGAAGTGACCAGGGAAATGGTGGCGAACTTCGCCCAGGGCGGAGCAGCCATAAATGTGCTCGCCCGGCACATCGGCGCGCGGCTCACGGTGGTGGACATGGGGGTGGCCGGTCCGCTTCCCGCTCTTCCCGTAGGCAACGACAGCTCCATGAGGTTGATCCACCGCCGGGTCGGCCACGGCACGGCAGATATGTCCCGAGGTCCCGCAATGTCGAGGGACGAGGCAATACAGTCACTTGAAGCAGGTATCCAAGTGTTTGGGGAAGAGAGATCTCGCGGTCTTCATGCAGTGGGAACCGGTGACATGGGAATCGCGAACACGACCCCTTCGTCGGCCATAGCGGCTGTCATGCTGAAATGCGCCCCGGAAGATGTTGTCAACCAGGGAACGGGCATAGATGGTGACGCCCTGAGACATAAGGTCGAGGTGGTTGCACGTTCCTTGAGTGTGAACAAGCCGGATCGGGAAGATCCTTTGGACGTGCTTGCCAAGGTGGGCGGCTTCGAGATCGGTGGAATCGCTGGAGTGATCCTGGCCGCGTGCGCTGCCAGGACTCCTGTGGTGGTGGACGGCTTTATTTCCACTGCCGCCGCCCTCCTGGCATCCCGATTTCATCCTGGAGTCAGAGACTATCTGTTCGCCGGCCATCAGTCCGCGGTGCTGGGGCACAAGCTGATGCTGGATGATCTGGCGCTGAGCCCCATGGTGGATCTTGGCATGAGGCTGGGTGAGGGGACCGGGGCTGCGTTCGGGCTCTCCATTCTGGTGGCCGCGTCGCGGATCTCACGGGAAATGCTTACGTTTGATGAAGCGGAGGTTTCCGATCCGCAGGCCGGGAGACAATCGCCATGAAACTTCCGTTTCAGGAGGCTGATCCGGCCCATCGGGACTTTCAGTACCTCGAGGACCTGGCCACTGCATACTGGTACTCGGAAGTCCTGTTTGCCGCCCTGGAATTGAAGCTCTTTGAATTCCTCGAGCAGGGGTGTTCCACTCCCGACGCCCTTGCCGAGGCGTCATGCTGCGATGCGCGTGAACTGCTCCGCTTGTTGAAGGTGCTGGAACGTCTGGAACTCATTCACCTGGCCGACGGAACGTGGTGCAATAGCCAGGCTGCGCGGCTGTACCTGGTGCCCGGGAGCCTATCCTACATTGGCCGTTTCTTACTGTATCGCCGCGGTATGCAAGAGAGGTGGATGAACCTTTTGCAAAGAGTTTCGCGGGAAAAGGGGGACACGATCCAGCCAACCTCGCACGACGAGGACTATGAAATCCGCACGTCCCGTTACGTTCGAGCGCTAGATGAACTGGCGCGACAGAAGGTCGAGGAGATTGCGGCGATTTTGGCCCTGGAGCGGTGGGAAACTCCCATCCTGGACATCGGGGGCGGAGCCGGTACGTTGAGCCGGACCCTGATCCGTACGAGAGGCCATGGACATGCCACCTTGTTTGAATTGCCTGAGGTGATCGCCGCGGCAAAATCACTATATCCCGGCGAAAACGACTGGAAGAGCCTGCGAGTCATAGAAGGGGACTTTCGCACGTATGAGTTTCAGGCTGGCACCCGGTTCGGGCTGATCGTGCTGAGCAACTTTCTGCACGCGTACGGCGCTGCGGAAGCACGCGGGTTGCTCCGGAAGAGTCTGAACGTGCTCGCGCCTGACGGTCTCGTGCTGATTCACGATTATTTTCCCGATCGGCTGGGTCGATCGCCCGGGAAAGGACCCTTGTATGACCTCAACATGATGCTCAATACTTTTGACGGAGAGTGTCATGAAGCGTCGCAGGTCATGGAGTGGCTCCGCGGCGAGGGAATGGGCAGGGTTCGGGTCCGGGACTTAACCACGGATACTTCCATCATACTGGCTGGAAGAGAAGGAAATGATGATGAAGAGACGACGGATTTGGAAGCGTGGGTGTACGTTGCCCGGCACGAGGGCTTCCGTCGCGGAGTTCTTTTGCCAGTGGAAGACATCGTGATAGCTTCATGGGTTCGTTTGAAATGTGCCTGCGGATGCTCTATGCACGGACAAAACCTGCAATGTCCCCCGGCCGGGATGGACAGCGGGGCTACGAAGGAAATGTTGGAATCGTACACGTGGGCCCTGCTCCTGGAAGGAACGCCGCCCGGGCGTGACTTCCACCGGAAGCTGCTGCAGATGGAGAAGAAGGCTTTCTTGGCCGGCTTCCATAAGGCTTTCGTGATGGGAGCAGGACCCTGTCCTGTATGCAACCGATGCCCTGAGGACAGGCAATGCCGGTATCCGGATCAAGCCCGTCCTTCCCTGGAGGGATCGGGAATCGATGTGTACAGCACGGCCCGAAACGCCGGCATAGATCTGAAGCCCGTGACCCACAAAGGCCATTACGTGAAATACATCGGACTCTTGCTTCTGGAGTAATGCGCATGAGAATATTGCTTGTCCAGACGCCAACTTCTCATTTAGGCGCCGGAGAACGGGTTTACCCACTGGGTCTTTCGAGGCTGTCCAGCCTGATACCGGAGCAGTACGAGAAGTGGGCGCTTGACATGAATCTTTCCGTAGACCCCTGGCCGCACTTGAGAGACCTCTTGCTGAGCGTGAGGCCCCATATTGTGGCGCTCTCGTTCAGGAATCTGGACCCTTTGGCCGGGCTCCACGCCTCGTACCTGTCTTCCTTGAAGACGACTGCCCGCATGGTTCGCCTGCTCGTCCCCGAGGCTAGAATATGGGCCGGCGGACAGGGATTTTCCCTTTTCGGCGAACGCCTCATGCAGGAAATTCCTGAAATTGACTGCGGTCTGATCGGGGAAGGAGAGTCGTCCTTTCGCCGGCTGCTTGCGCCATCGTGCAGTCCGGCATCCGTGCCCGGATTGATCTGGAGAAAAGAGGACCGGGTCACGTTTAATCCGGTGGGGCCTCATCTGTTCATAGATGCGTTGCCTGAAATGGATCTGAAGATCTTCCGTCCCGAAGAATATGCTCAAGGGAACAAGTATGTGGCGGCCGTAGGAATCGAAGGAAAACGAGGGTGCGATTTGCAGTGCGCTTACTGCGTGTATCCCGGCCTGAGCGGCAGAAAAGTGAGGCTTCGCAGTCCCGGGAAGATCGTCGACGAAATGGAGCATCTGCATGGAGAACACGGGCTCGATTTGTTTCATTTTACCGATCCGGTGCTGAATCGACCGGTGGATCATTTCGAAGCAGTGTGCAGCGAAATTCTCCGACGAAACATGCACGTGAGCTGGACCGGTTTTTTCCGTGAAGACTGCCTCACGGAACACTTGTCCGATCTCGCCGTAAGGGCAGGGCTGGTGGCCTTCTATTTTTCTGCGGATGCCCTGACCGACCACGGCTTGAAGGTCTTGTTCAAACGTATGACCAAAGAAGACATCCTGCGTGCGGCACGCATCACCGCCGGAAGCGGGGTTCTCACCATGTATCATTTTCTCGTCAACCTTCCGGGAGAAACCGGGGCGCATACACAGGAGGCCAAAAAACTTCTGGACAAAATCCTGGAAATCCACGGACCGGCAGGGAACCTTGGAGCCATCATATTCAACAACTTGCGATTGTACCCGGCCGCTCCCCTGACGCGGAATCTCTTGAAAACGGGACTTCTCGATGAGCGGGTCGATCTCCTCTACCCCGTGTACTATAATCCCGCCGAATCCTCTCACGTTCTCCACGAATTGGAGGCCCATTGTCACGCGGCCGGTGTATTTTCCCGGTTGGAGGTGAGACCGGGTATAGAGGAGAATTTCTCATGATTGTAGCTGTCCTGGAACATCCGCGCATCCTCTCGAAAAAAAGGTTCAACGATATTGCGAACGCTCCGCTGTGGTCCTGCCTGATGGGCGGCTACGCGGCGGCCGCCCTCGAACAGGCTGGTCATGAGGTGCGTTTTCTTGACGCTGCCACGAGGCGCTGGGATTTTCACCGAACCGAGCAAGAAATCCTGAGACTTTGCCCTGCCATGCTTGCCATAAATGCAGTTTATTTCTGGGAGCACACGTCCAAATTGTTCGATTTTGTCTCCGGGCTGCGAACCGCCGGTTTTCAAGGACATATCAGTTTGTGCGGTTTTTTCCCTACTCTGGCTCACCGGGCCATTCTCGCGGGGGCCCCGGAGGTGGATTCCATCGCGGTGGGCGAGTGCGAACAGACCTTGGCGGAACTGGCACAACGCTTGAGTAAAGGGCTCGATTGGAGAGACATCCCGGGTTTGGCCTACCGAGCCGGAGAAGGATGCGGCATGCAAGCCTCCCGAATCCCGGAATCGGATCCGAACAGGTTCGCATTCCCTCTTCGCGACCAGGAACCTCAAAGCACCGCGAGCATTCTAGCTAGCAGAGGGTGCTACAATCATTGCAGTTTTTGTCCTGTTCCCGCGTTTTACAATAACGGCCCTTTGTGGCGAGGCAGGTCACCACACAATGTCCTCGCAGAAGTGACCCAGCTCATGGAACGAGGAACCCGGGATTTCTATTTCGTGGATCCCAACTTTATCG
>DATHCX010000168.1:0-13299 GCA_035319325.1 Desulfomonilaceae bacterium | reverse complement strand
CAGTTGGGAATCTCCATCGGCGTCAATTCCAAGGGAGGCATCCGTTCCCACGCCCGCAGAGCGTTGGAGTCGGGTGCGACAAGAGAAGAAATTCTGCAAGCCGTGCTCTTATCCATGACCATCATCGGATTTCCCGCGATGATCGCGGCTTATGGATGGGTGGAAGAGGTGCTTTCCGCTGCAGCAGACTGAGAGAGGAATCTGAGCCTTGTTGCCCGCTTGACCCGACGGTCGGAACAATGGACTTCCGGCGCATGCAAGCCTGATTATTCCGGTTCTGTCATGGCGGCAACGCGGGCTCTTCGGACGTGCGTCACGACAAACCATATCCCGGCCGCAGCGAGCACCACGACCATCAAGAGATCCAGTTCATGCGAATACTGCTGGACTAATCGCCAGTTCTGCCTCAGCTTGTACCCGCACACCAGCAGAAACACATTCCACGTGGTTGCGCCCACTATAGTGTACACGCAAAACGGTACTATTTTCATGCGGCCCAGTCCTGCAGGTATAGAGATAAGATGGCGTACAACGGGAATGAAGCGGCTCACGAATATAGTCCAGGAACCATGCCTGGCAAACCAGTTTTCCGTGAATTCCAGGTGCTCCCTGTTCAAGAACAGGTATCGCCCGGCTTTCAGGACGAACGGCCTCCCGCCAAAATACCCCATGTAATAGGAAATCAACGATCCGATAATGGAACCGAGAGACGTCGCAAGGATCGCGGCAACGAATGAAAATTTTCCCTCGTGTACGAGGAATCCCACAAACGGCATCACGAGTTCACTGGGAACCGGCGCCACCATACTCTCCAGGGTCATGAGAAGCCCGGCTCCGAAGTAGCCGAGATGCTCAATTGCATAAGTAAAATATTCAGCCAGATACTCAACCATGCTCATTCCTTATCGATTCCATAGTCAACAGGCCGCGTTTCCGCACACCGACTTATAACCCTTTCCCATCTTCATGTCCAGGGCAAATTCCCCCGCAAACAGCGGGAAGGGTTGACCATGCGACCAATCTGGTACATCTTACCACATTGGGACACCGGGAGTCCCGGTCGAACAAGACAGCCGTTGAGAAAGGAGAGCCTCCTTTGAGAGTGTTATCGGGCATCCAACCCACTGGATCCCTGCACATCGGCAATTATCTGGGAATGATGAAGCCGATGATATCGTATATGGATCGAGAAGAACTCTTCGTTTTTATCGTCAACTATCACGCCTTAACCAGCGTCACGGACGGTGAAAAACTGGCCGCGGGAACGCTCGAAGCAGCAGCGGATTTTCTGGCGCTGGGATTGGACCCGGATAAATGCGTCTTTTGGGTTCAGTCGGATGTTCCTGAAGTGGTGGAACTCGCCTGGATTCTGACCTGCATCACCCCCATGGGCCTCCTGGAACGCTGTCATTCGTACAAGGACAAGATCGCCAAAGGGATATCCCCGAATCACGGACTGTTTGCGTATCCGGTTTTGATGGCAGCGGACATATTATTGTATCAATCGAATCTGGTTCCCGTGGGTAAAGATCAGAAGCAGCACATAGAGGTAACCCGGGATATCGCTCTGAAATTCAACAACATCTATGGCGAGACGTTTGTCGTTCCCGAAGGCCAGATCAGCGATGACGTGGCAACGGTCCCCGGGGTCGACGGCCAGAAGATGTCAAAATCGTACAACAACACCATAGAGATATTCCTGGACGAAAAGACGTTGAAGAAAAGGGTGATGAGCATTACCACTGATTCCACGCCTGTGGACCAGCCCAAGAATCCTGACACGTGCAATCTGTTTCAGATTTATCAACATTTCGCGCCTGCCGAGAGACTCCGGGAAGTACGGCGGCTCTATGTTGAAGGCGGAGCGGCCTATGGCACCCTGAAAAAAGAGCTCCTGGGCCTGTTGTGGGAGCATTTCAGGGAGGCGAGGGAGAATAGAGCCAGGCTCGCTGCCGACCCGGGTCACATTCGGCAGATCCTGGCACGGGGGGCCGAAAAAGCGCGAGCCATAGCGTACGGCACCCTGGAGGACGTGAGGCGAAAAGTGGGAGCCAAGTATTGATACCCCGAGAAGAACGGGTACCCGATATTCACAAGATAGTCACCACCCTTCGGGAAGCGGTGAAGAGCCTCGGGGTCCCCATTGTAACGGAGATCTCCAGAAAAAAACGGGACCCCTTTCATGTCCTGATTTCTACCATTCTGTCCCTGCGCACCAAGGACCAGGTTACGCGGGAGGCTTCGGTCAGGCTCCTACGAAAAGCCGGGACTCCGCAGGAACTCCTAACCCTTTCCGAAGACGCAATCGAGAAGCTCATTTTTCCTGTCGGCTTTTACAAAACCAAGGCCAGGACGCTGAAACAGGTTTGCAGGGATCTCCTGGAAACATACGGCGGCAAAGTCCCGGACAGTCTGGAAGAGTTGCTGAAACTCAAGGGAGTAGGGCGTAAGACAGCAAATCTCGTGATAACATTGGGGTACGGAAAGCTGGGGATTTGCGTGGATACACACGTGCATCGGGTGAGCAACAGGCTCGGATACGTGAAAACGCGAACCCCGGAAGAAACCGAAACTGCTTTGCGCAATAAGCTTCCAAAGGAATACTGGATCGAATACAACGATCTCCTGGTAACATGGGGGCAGAACGTGTGCAGACCCATTTCACCCTTTTGCTCCAGGTGCGCGATACGTGACTGTTGCAAACAGGTTGGAGTGATCCAGCACCGGTGAGAGACGATCCTCTCGGCTGAAATTGGCATATTCGAGAAAATACTCGAACGGGTTGACATCGAGCATGCTCTTACTTCCGGAGCCCATTCCTGAAATGCCCATCATGGCACCCCATTCGGACACGGCTGACGAGAACACATCAATGCACCGCACTGTTGCGGGACTGTTCGCGGTCCTGGTCCTCTGCGCCGCGTCCCTGGTCGTGCTTGCAGGAAATATCGGGTTCCAGGGGGACGACTGGTGGATCCTGGCATGGCCGTTTTGGCACCGTTTTCCGGAAGCCTTGTGGTTGTACGCGAAAGAGTCCCAGCGGCCGCTGGAAGGCGCGTATTGGATTTCGATCTTCAAAGTGTTCGGTTTTCGGAGAGAAGCCTACCATTTGTTGTCCTTGCTACTGTCTGCAGCCTCGTGTACGGCAATGGGAGCCTGTCTCGCACGTGCATTTCCCGGGCGCCGGGATTTTGTCGTGTTGAGCACATGTTTTGCCTTTTTCTTACCCACCGTATCTCCTCTGACATACCTGATTCACACAGATAATTCGCGTCTCGCGCTTCTCCTGTTCTGGGGTTCTGTTCTCTCGTTTCAGCGGTGGGCTGCGGTTTCCGGCACCTGGCCGGGTCTTGTCGCTCCGATTCTCCTGTATTGTCTGGCTGCATCGACGTACGAGAACGGGACCTTTCTCATATGTGCGGTGCCGTTTTTCGTGTGGCCCCTTCACGCCAGATCGAGCACCGGAATTTCGGATTCCTCGTTCCTGATTCGTATCTGTGCCGGAGTTGCTGGCGCTTTCGGGCTGTTTTTGGCCCTTCGATTTCTGGTGTTTTCCGGTGGTGCGGTGGTGCACAAGTCTCTTGTGCCGTCGTTCCACCTGTTCTCGGGGTACGTCATACATCTCGCAGGCTATTTAAGCGCACCTTTTTTCCACGTTTCTTCCGATGCCGGTGCTTGGGCGTGGGCGATCTGCTCCGCGGTCTTCATTGCGGCATTGGTGTTTCGCGGCAGCGGGATACATTCTTCTGGCAGGGACGCAACGGGCGGGGAGCCGGGTTCCGGCTATATCGCAGGGCTCGGAGCACTCGTCCTTGCGCTGGGAATACTCCCGTATCTCCTTGCCGGTTACACTGCGGAGGTGGGATTTACCAGCCAGAGTAGAGTCTATTCATCCGGGACCTTCGGTCTCGCGATCCTGCTGGCTCTATCGGCAACTGCCTGGAAATCGCCCAAATTGAGACAGGCCGCTCTGACGGTAGCCGTCGTCGCATTGTTCTTCATGGCACTCTTTATGGCGGATTTGAAAAACGATTGGCGCCAGGCAGCGGCGCAACGGAAGGAATTGTGCGCTCAGTTGCTCCAGCAGGCCCCCGATGTCGAAGCGGGTACGACGTTTCTTTTTCTGGATCTACAGTCATACGTGTCGAATCGGGCGGTAATATTTCAGGGAACGGGCGGGTTGGATGAATTCGTCAAGATGCTGTACCACAAGAAAACGGTGAACGCTTACTTTCTCTATCCGGAAAAAGACCTGTTCAGGGATGTAAAAGGAAAGACCGCAACCGCGTCTGCACAGGGAATTGTGCCGAGAGGACGATTGATGACCGAGCCTATTCCTCTCGACAGCATCGTCATGTTTCGAAAACAAGGAACGAAACTCGCCATCGTGGACGTCATCTCCGAGAAGGAACATCTCTGTGCAATAGACTGGCAGGGCATTTCCTCTATCCAATCGAATTTGGGAAGAATTGTGCGGACCGAGGGATCGCACAACGATTTTCAGGAAATGTGCCTCAAGTAAATTGATTACTTGCATTCAAATGATTACAAAAATGATCAGCGCATTCTTGACCTGGGAACCAACCCCGTGTAAGAATGCCGCGTTCACAATAGCCCTACCTGGTGCGACTACCGCTTCGGGGCTAATTTCGGCATATTTGGTGCTTGTTTGGTATGCAGGACAATCGCGAGTAACGTGCCTGGAGTTTCTCGTATGGATAATCAGCCGCACGTGGGAGGACGACTATGATCCCTGTCTGTGAACCGTTGCTTGACGGCCGTGAAATGAAATACGTTCAGGACTGCATCGAAACGAACTGGATTTCTTCGGCAGGAAAGTACATCTCCCTCTTTGAAGAGAAATTCAGTACATATTGCGATATGCCTTTCGGCGTGGCGTGCAGTAATTGCACCACCGGCCTGCATATGGCAATGGTAGCTCTGGGAATCGGTCCGGGAGACGAGGTCATAATACCCGATTTTACGTTGATCGTATCGGCCAACACAGTCATACTCACCGGCGCGAAGCCCGTCCTGGTGGATGTGAACGCCCAAACCTGGTGCATAGATCCTCCTCTCATAGAGGAAAAGATAACTCCGCGTACCAAGGCTATCATGCTGGTCCATATGTACGGTCATCCGTGCGACATGGATGCAGTCATGGATATTGCCCGGCGTCACAAACTCTTCGTCATAGAAGATTGCGCTCAGGCTCACGGCGCAGAGGTAAACGGCAAGAAGGCCGGCAGTTTTGGCGACGTTTCCTGCTTCAGTTTTTACGGGAACAAGATTCTAACCACCGGCGAAGGCGGAATGGTGCTCTGCCGCGATGCGAACATAGCTCAACGGCTCCAGTTGCTGCGCAATCAAGGGTTTCAAGAGCCTCGGTTCGTTCACGAAGTGATGGGGTTCAATTACCGCATAACCAACATCCAGGCAGCAATAGGGGTCGCTCAGACGGAAATGGTCGAGGAGAAAATCGAACGCAAACGATGGATAGGCAAGACGTACAACGAGCTTCTCCATGGGCTTGCAGACCTTACGCTCCCATATGAGGCTCCCTGGGCCAAAAACGTGTACTGGATGTACGGAATCGTTGTACAGGACGGATTCGGCAGAACCAAGGACGAGCTTATGGGGATGCTCAAGCAAAAAGGAGTGGACACGCGCTCATTCTTCTGCCCCATGAGCATGCAACCGGTCTTCAAGGGGTCTGATCAACGCTTTCCCGACCTTTCAGGCGAGTATCCGGTTTCCGTAGATTTGTGGAATCGAGGGCTGTATTTGCCGTCCGGCCTGGGACTAACCCGGGACCAGATGGAAGAGGTGGCGGCAAAATTACGAGAATGCCACATCTGACACGAATGCGCTTTCAAAAAAGTGGGGTTCGGGGAGGAACTTCTTACAAGAAGTCCATCCTCGACTTCACCTGTGTGAAAGCGAAGAGAATTTGTATCGGCCGCGAACATATCCGGGACCATGTGTCCCTTTCAACAATTTTGGAGGTGCTTGGGTGCAAGGCGATCCTCATGTCTCGATAGTTCTTGCCACGTATAATGAGCGAGAAAATATACTGGACACTATCGAGAGCATTTTTCAGCATGTGGAAAATGCGGAAATCATCGTGGTTGACGACGATTCCGCTGACAAGACTTGGAAACTGGTGGAAGATCTGCAAAATCCCCGGGTCGTGCTCGTACGCAGAGTGGACACTCGAGGACTTGCCTCCGCGTTCAATCGGGGAATCATTGAATCCCGCGGGCAAGTAGTAGGATGGATGGACGCGGACATGTGCATGCCGCCTTCTCTTTTGCCGGCAATGATCCAGAAGCTCGACGATTACGACATCGTGGTGGGCTCCCGTTACGCTCCCGGGGGGCTAGACGATCGCACGCCCCTTCGAGTCGTATCCAGTCGCCTCATCAACGGTCTTGCCGGATTGATCCTTGGATACGGCATAAAAGATTACGACAGCGGATTTGTCGTGCTGCGGCGCTCCGTATTCGATAAAGTTTCTATTATACCAACAGGTTATGGCGCGTATTTCATGGAATTTCTTTATACCTGCCGTAAAAAAGGCTTGACGGTCTACGAACTTCCGTACGTGTTCAGGGACCGCGCCAAGGGAATTTCCAAGTCCGCGCCCAGTGTCTACCGTTTTTTCAAGACTGGAATGCAGTACGTTTTCAGGATCTTTAGAGCACGATTGCGGAGGATCGATTGATGCCACACGATATTGTGCTTCCCGGATTTGAGCGCACGGACGGCAGGGGAGTCTTTCGCGAAATATTGAACGACGGACAGTGGCATTCCCTGATATCCGGTACCATGAATCCGAATGCAGTCATGGGAAACCATTACCATAAGCGAACCGTGATTTTCTTCTATGTGACCAGAGGCTCAGTCCGGATAAAGACCGTTCACGTGGAGACATCTGCGACGGACGAATTCGTCTTATCTGCACATCAAGGCGTGTTCCTACAGGTGAATGAGTCCCACGCCATCAATTTTCTCGAAGAATCGGAATTCCTGATGCTCAAATCTCTGCCTTACAATCCGGATGATCCGGACACGTATGCTTTTCCCGTAGAGGATTGATCGCGCTTGGAAGCTCATGAATATCAGACGCTGTTCGAATTCGAGTCATCGTACTGGTGGTTCAAAGGGCTGCACCTCATTGTGCTGGACGCCATGAACACATTGGGACTCGACAAGAACGCATCCATACTCGATGCAGGGTGCGGGACCGGCCAGAATCTCGTGAACGTAACCAGGGAAGTGTCCGGCGCTTCATATGGTTTCGATGTGGCCTCCGAAGCGGCTCCTTTTTGGCGCAAGAGGGGGCTGCAACGGGTCTGCCGAGCTTCCATCAACGCCATGCCGTTTCCTGGGGAATTCTTTGATGCGGTCCTATCAGTGGATGTTCTTGAGTGCGAGGCGGTGAACGAGGAGCAGGCATTCGGAGAAATGTGGCGCGTCCTGAAACCGGGAGGTTTCCTCCTCCTGGTGGTTCCGGCCTACGAGTGGCTCTTGACACCGGAACACCACAAGGCCGTCGGCGCGTCCCGCAGGTA
Source organism: Desulfomonilaceae bacterium (assembly GCA_035319325.1). Classification (GTDB taxonomy): domain Bacteria; phylum Desulfobacterota; class Desulfomonilia; order Desulfomonilales; family Desulfomonilaceae; genus DATHCX01. The sequence continues at coordinate 5,725 of DATHCX010000168.1, read as the reverse complement.
TTCAAGACAGAGACTTATTTCTCTCTTGAAAAAGAAACCTATGGATCTGATCAGGATAACGAATCTTTTCGCTTCTCTGCTCCCTGCAGTGGCTGCATATCGCCTGGCGGTCAGACTCCTGAAGTCTTCTAGTTCGGGAGACCCTCCCAGGTCCGAACTCAAACCTTTGCCCCGTCCGTTAAATGAGATGCTGTTCCGCATCATGGAATTGGAGCGACGTTTGCTTCGCGAACGAGACCTGCCGTTCGGTAGCTCCATCATGGCCGTGGCCCGGAAGGCTGGCGCCTGATGGAGACCAAAGCGTGGCAGCTCGGTTCTCCGGGCACCATTGTGTACCAGTTTTTTGACGCGTTGAGACAAAGGCTCAACTCCAGGCTGGTAGAATACTTTTTGACTCGAGCGATAACCCGCACCGAAGCCGCGGTTCTGGAAGCCGGATCCGGGCCTGCCTTTGCTTCTTCAATTCTCAGGACCGATCATCGGGTGGGACTCAGCATAGCCGTGGACATAGATCCCGAAGCCCTCATGCAGGCTCGCAGCCGTGACCCATTGCTCAGCCTCGTTGTCGCTGATCTGAATTGTCTCCCCTTCCGGAGCGAATCCGTGGACCTGTGCTGGAACAGCAGCACCATCGAACACTTGCCTGAACCCGCACAGGCGCTTGCGGAGATGCAGCGCGTCACCATGCGTGGCGGCTGTGTTTTCGTGGGCGTGCCGTATGTGTACGGCCCGCTCGGTTTTCAACGCTGGATAAGACGGTCGTCAATAGGAATTTGGATAGGAGAAACCTTCGACCGTTCCCAATTGATACAACTGGTCACCGAAGCAGATCTGAAACCGAAAGAGGCAATTTTTTATTTCTTCCGGTTTTTTGTGGGAATCCTCGCCGGCAAATGAAGGTAAAGACAACTTTTTGAGCCCACGGTGAGACCTTCGCACATGACACTTGCACGTGACGAACCTTCCCGGAGTCTCTATTTCTTTACAGGCTGTCAAGAATTCGGACATGGGAAAGCGAAGTCTTCTGTACGCTCCCGACAAGAACTTCAGGATATAGGGATTCTCATACGAATGCGCTTTCAAAAAAGTAAGATTGGGGGGACCCTCTTTGTAAAGAGTGTCCCCCCAATTTCACGTATTTGAAAACGCAGTGGTATCAGACCTACAGTCGATTTTGATTGGCCGAAGAGATTGGGAGACTGTCATTGCGAGGGCGAGGCCCGAAGCAATCTCGTTCGCCAAAGCGAGATTGCTTCGTCACCAGGCTCCTCGCAATGACCTGCTTCAACATTGTACATGCAAGGGAGGGCTTATCAATCCGACAATATTTTGGAGAAATACTGTAACTCATCTGCGTCATCGGGCCGGATTGTGGCACAAGGATTGCTAAAGTTTCTTGCTTTGAGGTTCCGCCGGTTCGCGCAGCCGGAAGGTGGTTTTACCCGTTTCCGGTTCCTTGACGACTCTATCCAGCTATTTGGAGGCTGATATGCTTTTTCCGGTTTCAGGAGTGGAAACGGCAATCTGGATTCCGCCCCTTGTCGGCGTGGTGATTTCCTTCTTTACATCCATGGGTGGGATATCGGGGGCTTTTCTCATTCTTCCCTTCCAGATGAGCGTGCTGGGATTCACCAGTCCTGCGGTCACACCTACGAATCTGGTCTTCAATGTCGTGGGCATTCCAAGCGCAGTGTATCGGTATTTCAAGGAAGGCCGCATGAACTGGCCTTTGGCCTGGAACATCATCATAGGGACTGTTCCGGGTCTCGTGCTCGGTCTCTTCATACGAGTCTGGTACCTCCCGGACCCGAGAGCATTCAAGCTTTTTGTCGGATGTGTTCTTTTATATATTGGTTCCCGCATGCTGTATCAGGTTATGGTTGAGAGAGGTAAGAAGACGCTGGAAAAAGCGGCGGAAACCAAAATGCGCCAGCATGCGGCTTCAAAGACTGCAAGTACTTCCGATCGGGGACTGCCTGCAATTCGCACCTTGAGCTGGTCCTTGAGCTGCACGGAATATGAATTTTTTGGCGAGCGTTTTCGGTTCCACACTACGGGACTTTTCCTTCTTTCGCTCATCGTGGGACTTATAGGAGGGGTCTACGGTATCGGCGGCGGAGCGATCATCGCTCCTTTTATCGTTTCGTTTTTCGGCTTGCCCATACATACCATAGCAGGTGCCACGCTCATGGGAACCTGCGTCACTTCTATCGGTGGGGTTATCTTTTACGAATTTTTCGGCCCTCTCGTCGCTCAACCCGGCCAAGCGGTGAGACCTGACTGGCTCCTCGGGCTGCTCTTCGGTATAGGCGGATTCGTAGGTATGTACCTGGGAGCGTCCGCTCAGAAATACGTTCCCGCTGCAGTGATCAAGCCTGTGCTCGCAGTGGTCATTACCGTGCTGGGTTTGCAGTATGTGGTGGGCTTTTTCATGTAGCCGGACGGAGACCATACTCTAAAGGTAAGGGATCTTCATCAGAATGCGACGCCGAAGAAAGGGGATTTCTGCGGCGTCGACATCGGTCGGATCATCTGCAATCCGAGCATGAATCAACCATGACACCGCCTTCTGCCTTACACTGGGACTCGTTGTCCATTTTTTTGCAAATATTGTTGAAACAACAGCACTTCTTTGATGATGATTCTCTTTCCATGGGATGCCTCCTCACGAATCCGCATTACTGCTCTTAATATAGCCACCGGTTTTCCCGAATCAATCAGCCTAGAATTTCTTGATGAGAACAACTCCGGTGATGAGCAGTGCCACACCTGCCAACCTCCATAAACTTGTGGGGTGGGTCTCATATCCGACGAGTCCGAAATGGTCCAAAATGATACCCGCAAGCATCTGCCCGGCGATCATGAACGCCATAAGGTTTCCTGCGCCGATCCTTGGGGCGAGCACAACACTTACCACAACGAGAAAGGCACCGAGAAGGCCCCCGGACCATATCCACCACGGAAGTGCCGGCGCCGTCCTCAACGGAGGAAAAGGCACCCTCACTACCACAACGTACGCAAAGAGCACCAGTGTTCCAGCCAGGAAAGAAATTGCGGCTGCCATAACCGGATCGTCGGTCCAAAGGCGCAACTGAGAATTGATGCCCGCCTGAACCGGCGCGCAGGAGCCTGCTACAAGCGCGACCAAAACATAAACCAGTTCCATATTGAGCGTCTCCTCACATGATAACCCTCCCCTGGCCGTTTTCACGTCAGGGCCACGACATGGCCACCGGATTCTACCTGACCAAAGACTTTTTCAACAGCTTCATACCACTTGGCCTTCAACATATGGGGAAATGCAGGTGAAACTCCGGATTCCGGAAAAAACGCTTGACAAACCACAGTGGGTGAGTGATGATCACTTACTAAGCCGGCTCCCTTCCTGCTCTTATTGATCAAACCGCCTTGCGGCACTCTTAACCTGAGCGCCGGAACACACCGACCGGAGGCGACGAAGTGGTCCGCATACGGTGTATGGCAGACTTGAAAGAGATCCTCTCGGGACCCGACCTTCGCACGTCCTTCCCCCGCGCTTTTTTTATACCGCAATTCAACCCAGCCGGGGAAATCGCTTCGTCCTCGTGTAGACAGGCATTGTGCCCGAAATTTTCGCTGCAGAGCCGGGATTCGAACTTATCACGGCAGCGCCCGGAACAGCCGCGCAAAAACGCTATCTCGAAACAACTCGATGGGAGAAAAGTATGGAAGACGCATTCATAGTCAGTGCAGTGCGAACACCCACAGGCAAAAAAAACGGCAGTCTGTCACATTTCCGAGCCGATGAACTTTTGGGACTGGTCCTGAGAGAAGTGGTCGATCGGGTGGGTCTCGATCCGGTACACGTTCAGGACGTCATAGGGGGAGTGGTGACCCAGGTCGGCGAACAGGGCTTCACTCTTCCCCGGATGGCCGTGCTCGCAGCTGGTTTTCCGGACGATACGCCCGGTGTGGCCGTGAACCGTCAGTGCGGGTCCGGCCTCACTTCCATTAATTTTGCCGCGGCCCAGATCATCGCGGGCTGGCGGGATTGTGCCATCGCGTGCGGCTGCGAAATCATGAGCAAGTATGCGATCGCCGCAGAATGGTCCAATCTCACCTTGGCCAACGGTCAAGCGGCAGGAACGCCCATCGGCCCGGCATACATGAAGCGCACAGGGGGAAAATGGGTTGACCAGGGACAGGCAGCAGAACTCATCGCGGAAAAATGGGGCATCTCGAAAGAAGAAATGGACGCCTTCTCCGTCCGAAGCCATAAACGGGCCCATCACGCGCAACAGGAAGGCCGATTCAAGCGAGAGATCATGCCCGTACACCTCAAGGGCTCCGAAGGCCAAGATATCCTCTTCGATGCAGACGAAACGGTGAGACCCGCGACGACAATGGAAGCGTTAGCCGGACTGAAAACGGTGTTCGGAACAAAAGTGATCACGGCGGGCAATTCGAGTCCCATAAGTGACGGAGCATCCGCAGTGCTGCTGATGTCCGGGAAGAAGGCCAAAGAATTGGGTATACGCCCCAGGGCCCGGATCATTACCTCTGCCGTGGCGGGAGCCGACGCGGTGCTCATGCTTACCGGTCCCATACCGGCAACCAGCAAGGTACTGGATCTCGCGGGACTCACATTCGACAACCTGGACAAGATAGAGATCAACGAGGCTTTTGCACCTATCCCCCTCGCCTGGGGACGGGAGTACAACCCCGATTGGGAAAAGGTGAACCCGAACGGTGGAGCCATTGCACTCGGCCATCCTGTAGGCAATTCCGGTTGCAGACTCACCGTGACCTGCCTTCACGAACTGGAACGAAGCCAGGGAAGGTACGGATTGATTACCTTATGCACCGGAGGGGGTATGGCGCCGGCCACTATCATAGAACGGGTATAGTTTTGCCGGCACAGCAGAGAATCAAGACGACATTATGGGGATTCTCAAGAGTAGTGTCGGTTTTGATTACGCTAAAGTATCCATTCAGGTTCGGGTGGAAAAGGGGTGTCATTGCGAGCGCAGCAAAGCAATCTCCGCGTTTGAGTATCGAGATTGCTTCGTCGTTCCACTCCTCGCAATGACATGATTGGATCGTTCGAATGCAGGCGAGAGTCATGAACGGATCCGACACAACATTCGAGAACTGCTAATGCAGCCTTTAGCATCGAGGGATGCAGGGGAGAGAAGTACATGGACATCCTGCCCTATACCGAAGAACATAGAATTTTCAGGGATTCAGCCAAAAAATTCTTCGAAAAAGAAGTCGTTCCGTTTGTCGATCAGTGGGAAGAAGACGGCATAGTTCCCAGAAGTATCTGGAAGAGGATGGGGGAACAAGGCTTTCTGTGCATGCAGGTTCCTGAAGAATACGGCGGTCTTGGAGCCGATTTCCTCTATTCCGCCATTTTGATGGACGAACTGGTGCGAACCAATCATTTCGGGCTCGCAGCATATCTGCACAGCGATATCGTCGTGCCGTACATTACCGCGTATGCGTCTGAGGACCTCAAGCAAAAGTATTTGCCCGCGTGCGTTTCCGGAGACATTATCACGGCAGTGGCCATGACCGAACCGAATACGGGCAGCGATCTTGCGGCCATTCGTACCACGGCCGTGGACGACGGAGATCATGTCGTCATAAATGGGCAGAAGACGTTCATCAGCAACGGAATCCTCAGCGACCTGGTGGTTCTGGCGGTGAAGGACCCGAGAGCGGAAAACCCGCATCAGGGTATCGA
>DATHCX010000167.1:0-10245 GCA_035319325.1 Desulfomonilaceae bacterium | reverse complement strand
TAGTTCCGGAAGCTGTCGCAAACGTGCTGCTTCATTGCGAAGGAAGTCTCAAAGGAGTACCTCCGGAAGCCATGGTCATACCGTTTCTCAATAAGCTGGACCTGCTGGCAGATTACTCCATCATCGCCGTTCTTGCAGATGTACTTGCTCGCCGCGGGCAGGGCCGCATAAGAAAGATCGTTTGCGGAAAACTCCTGGACCGCGCAGAAACCCGCTCCTTCGTGTTGTCATGAAAGCGTATGACCGCCACTATAGGGTTCTCGATAATTCTGTAGAATTATAGTGCTACGCATGAGGAATGCGTCTACCGTCCGGGTGTCGCGTTCGCTTCGGGCGGTCTGCCTTACTTGCGCTGCGAGGACGACCTGGCTGACTGCGAACGGAAAGCACCACTTTCAAGGCGCAGCAATATAGTCCATGACGTTCTCCCGCATTCCGAACAGCCAATTGTGGCATTGCGATGGGCGGAGCGACGTAGCAATCTCAATCTTGGCTAATTGGAGATTGCTTCGGGTTGTGCCCTCCCAATGACAATCTTCAATCCTTTCGCGTAATCAGAACCTGCATTACTTTTGGGAATCCCTATATTCTTCCGTTTTGCTTGCGAAATATAATCAGGAGCCTTTGGAGTGAGAACAACAAAGTGCAAGCCGTTCTCTCATGCATTTTCGACAATTAGTCCATGTGCTAGAATTTTCTTGATGGATAGGGCCCGGCACACTATAAGGATGCCGCGACCGATATGAAATGAGGAAAGCAACCGCCTGTCGAGTGAACCCGATTTCTGGGGGAACACGGGGAGATGCTGTGCAACGGATCACGGAAATAGTGCTGAAACTGAGGAAAAGACTCGCTTCCGGTACCGGAAACGTACCGTCAGCTGCCGGGGTGCGGGCTCCCGAGTTCTTCCTGACACTGGACCATCCCGCGGATGACGAAGTTCAGGTGAGCATCGCGGGTGAAATTTCCATGAACAGCGCAGGTGACGTCAGGACACAGCTCCTGAGAATCGTTCAGCCCCACGGAATAAGAAATCTCATTATCGATCTTGAAAAGGTCGAATACTTCGACAGTTCGGGTGCGGCTATCCTTACGGAACTTGGAGAAATGTGCAGGGAGATGGGACGTTCGCTGGAATTGAAGAATGTTCCAGCCCGTATTCAATCTTTTATGGATCTGGTGGATGCACAACGGTTGAAAACCGGAGCTATTCTCGAACCTACGCGCCCGCCCAATCTGCTGGTTCAGATCGGCGGAGGACTGCTGGATGTGGGAAGAAATGGCCGAGATATTATTACGTTCATCGGCGCGACCATCATTGCGCTGGCCCAGGACCTCGCACATCCTCGCAAGCTCAAATGGGACAGTCTGTGGAATATAGTGGAAAGAAGCGGCTCGGACGCGGTCCCCATAGTAACCATTCTCAGCTTCCTCATGGGCGCGATTCTTGCCTTTCAGTCCGCCATTCAACTCCGGAAATTCGGTGCGAACTTGTTTGTGGCCGACCTGGTGAGTTTGTCCATTTGTCTGGAGATGGGACCGCTCCTGACTGCGCTCATCGTCGCCGGCAGATCGGGAGCAGCCTATGCGGCTCAGATAGGAACCATGCAGGTGAACGAAGAGGTGGACGCACTCAGGGTCATGGCGATAGATCCCATCCGCTATCTCGTGTCACCCAGAGTGCTGGCCGTCGCGTGCGTGACGCCGTGCCTCACGCTCGTTGCCGATCTTATGGGAGTCCTGGGTGGATGTCTCGTTGCCGCATTTTCGCTGGACCTGACTCCGGTGGCATATTTCAATCAGGTGAACAAGGTCTTGGAGATCACGGATGTCACCAAAGGGTTGGCAAAAAGCTTTGTGTTCGGACTTGAAATAGCCACCATCGGGTGTCTGAGGGGCTTTCAGGTGCGGGGCGGTGCGGAAAGCGTCGGCTCTGCGACAACGTCTGCCGTGGTGACCGGCATTTTTATTCTGACGGTGACCGACGCAGTCTTTGCAGTCCTGTACTATTATTTTCCGGTGGTCTGGAACATGTGATTCCGGGAGTAGCCACGGTCAACGTATCTCTCACATTTCGATCATGCGCGGGTTTGGATGAACGTGAACGTCGCGGCCAAGGACAACAATGGTAAAGACCCCAGCATAAGGGTGGAGAATCTTGCTGCTGGGTACGGCGACGAAATCGTGTTCACGGATGTATCCTTTCACGTGAACAGAGGAGAGGTATTGGCCATTCTCGGCAGGTCCGGCTGCGGGAAAACCACCCTGTTCAAGGCGCTGATCGGGCTCTTGGAACCGAAGCGGGGAGAAGTAGTCATAGAAGGCGACAAGGTGCTCCCGGTAGCGGAGGGCGGCTCACAGCAAATCATGCGCAAGATAGGCGTGCTGTTTCAGTCGGGCGCGCTGTTCAGCTCCATGACCGTGGCTGAAAACGTGGCTCTGCCTTTCAGGCAGTACACTGCCCTGCCGGAGAAAACTATCGAACATCTGGTGCTCCTGAAACTGAATGAAGTGGGGCTCGCGGGATATGAGCAGTTCCTTCCTGCGGAGCTCAGCGGTGGCATGCAAAAACGAGCTGCGCTGGCTCGCGCTATGGCGCTGGATCCGAAGATTCTTTTCTTTGATGAGCCGTCGGCAGGGTTGGATCCCGTGACCAGCGCCGGGCTGGACCGGACAATCCTCAAGATCAACGAGACCCTGGGCACAACGATGGTGATCATCACTCACGAGTTGCCAAGCATTTTTGCCATTGCCCACAGAATCATCATGCTCGATTCCGATGAGAAAAGAATCATAGCCGAGGGAAAGCCGCAGGAACTTAAGGCAAAATCGACAGATCCCCGCGTGAGGGATTTTTTCAACCGCGCGCCGGCGGAAGAGGCGAACCGCCTGTAACCGCGGGGTTCAGCCCTGTGCATCAAAAGCACGGCAGTTTCCTGTTTCTGAGGGATTATGGACCTCGGGAACACCGGTCACTGCTTCAACCAGCGTCAAGATCCCGATTTTCAAGGAGTGGACCATGTCAAGCCAAGCGGACAAATTTAAGATCGGGTTGTTTGTCGTAGGCAGCCTGCTGCTTGCCGTGATCGCCGTGGTATGGCTTGGAGCGTCTCGGTATTTCGAAGAATCAAATATTGTTGCAGCGTATTTCAGCGAGAGCGTCCAGGGACTTGAAGTCGGAAGTCCCGTGAAATTCAGGGGCGTACCTGTGGGACGCGTGAAGATGATTCGCATGGCGCCTGACGGCAAGCTTATCGAAGTGCTCATGGGGCTGGACAGCAGTTTCAAGATCACCGAGGATCTGGGCATAAAAATGGACCTGGTGGGGCTCACGGGAATGAAGTACCTGGAAATGGATACATTCCGGCCGGAACAGCAACGGGAAGCGATACATCTGGATTTCACCCCTAAATACAAAGTGATTGCAACACATCCTTCGGACATTCGGGAAATCGGCACAGCGCTGGAAAGCGTGTTCCGGAAGGTCAAAGCCCTGGACGTGGAGCGCATATCCGATAACCTGGTAAAAGTGACGGGCAGAATGGACAAGATTTTGGCGGATTCGAAATTGGAATCTCTGGGCGTCCAGGCATCGGACACTCTGCGGGAAATACGGGAGACTTCGCGAAGACTGCACGAAGAAATCAACCGTGCTCAAATTTCAAAATCGCTGAACAAAACGATGGAAAAGGCGTCGGAATTCTTCCAGGAAAGCACGGAAACAGCCCGCAGTACGGATCGCTTGATTCGTAGGACAGACAACAACCTGAACCGCCTGACGCAAAAACTTGACCGCAGCGCAGACAATCTTATTGATTTTACGAGAATGATTAAGCTAAAGCCATCAAGTATCCTGTTCGGGACTGAAGAAAAGTCCCAGAAAAAATGATATGAATGGCTGACTTCTGTTACAAGCTCGTGGCGTGGTCTTTCGGCTTGGGCATTACGTTTCTTTGTGCCAATTGTGCTTGGCACGCCAAGGCGATACATTATTACGCGTTCGATTACCCGTCCCCCCCCAAGATGCCGGGCCCTCAGATCGGTGAAACCCTGATGGTATACAGGTTCCTTCTCGATCGTTCGGTCCCCGTTGATTCCCTGGCGATATCCGAATCCACCGACGGCCGCCAGACCCTGAATTCTTACCGATGGGAAGAAAATCCAGCGGACATGATAACCGATCTTGTACTGAGGGATTTTCAAAGTTCCGATATGTTCGAGAGGGCCGTAGATCAACTAGGGACGGTTCGCTACAGATATTCGGTGGAAGGCACGATACGCACACTTCAGGGTTCCATAAGGAACGGAAAGGCTCTTGCGGTCCTGGAAACGGATGTGACGGTAACGGATTTCGAGGCTCCGAAAGGAGCGCCGAAGACCATAGTAAAAAAGAGTTACTTGATCGAAGTGCCGAGTGCGGACAGCAAGCCGGAATCCATAATGAAGGGGCTGAATAGCGCCGTTAAGCAATTATCGGAGAACATTCGCCATGATGTCAGATCAGCGCTGAGTCCCACCGGAGCCTTGGATCGAACACAGCCGCATATTCGAACATCACAATCGTTAGCAGCTCTGCGGCCGATATAGCAGTTGCGGACGGTTCCGGACGATTCGCCGTCCGCCAGCCGCCGACGCACTGAAAAAGTTGCTCTTTCCCATGAGGGTTGCTATGCTTTATCTCGGGCGTTATGGAGATGCATGGGGCCCCACACAAGACTGCAATTGAAAACGTATGAGGGAAATAGATGAAGCATATTCTTGTGGTGGATGATGAGATACATATTTGCGAGCTGTACAAGGGTGAACTCGAGGACGAAGGATATACGGTTAGTATAGCGAATTCCGGCGAGCAAGCTCTGTCGGAAGTGGAGAAAGACCCACCTGACCTGATCGTGCTCGACATTCAAATGCCGGGAATGGACGGAATCGAAACTCTGGAAAAACTCCTGGGCAGGGACAAAGGTATCCCCATCATTCTCAATACGGCATACAGCCACTATAAGGATGACTTCACTACGTGGGGAGCGGATGCGTATGTGGTGAAATCGTCCGACACCTCCACGCTCAAGGAGGAGATCAAGAGGTTGCTGCAAGAATGAATCTCCAACGGGAAATGCGAAACACGCTGTGCATCCTCATGGCCGGAGGCAAGGGCGAACGGTTGTACCCCTTGACGAAAGCCCGAGCAAAACCGTCTGTGAGATTCGGCGGTATTTACCGCATCGTAGACTTTACGCTTTCAAATTGTCTCAATTCGAACATTCGCAGGATCTATGTCCTCACCCAGTACAGGTCGTTATCGCTTGACAGGCACGTGCGACTGGGTTGGAGCATATTCAACCATGAATTGGATGAATTCATCGAATGCGTTCCGCCCCAGCAGAGGAATGTGGACAGATGGTATCGCGGAACGGCTGACAGTATCTACCAAAACATTTACCTGTTGCAGAGGGAACGGCCGGAACGCGTTCTGATCCTTTCCGGTGACCATGTATACAAGATGAACTACAACGACATGCTGGCCTACCATTTGGAAAAAAATGCGGAACTCACCGTTGCCGGCGTGGAAGTTGACCGCAAGGAGGCCAGCGCGTTCGGAGTAATCGGCAGCGACCCGGAGTTCAGAATCATCGACTGGGAAGAGAAGCCGAAAGAACCGAAATCCGTTCCCGGCAAACCGGACAAGGCATTCGTATCTATGGGCGTTTACATTTTCAATACCGACGCACTGGTGAAAACTGTTATCGCGGATGCCAAGGACACGGCTTCTTCTCATGATTTCGGAAAAAATGTCGTCCCCAGGATGATCGAGAATAAGAATCGGGTATTTGTGCACAATTTTATAGAAGCGAACAATCCTGAGGGAAGGTATTGGCGGGATATAGGGACGTTGGACGCATATTGGGAAGCAAATATGGACCTGTGCGGGGTAAAACCCCAGTGTAATCTGCATGATCCGTCATGGCCCATTCGCACGTACCAGGAACAGGTGCCTCCTGCTCGCACGGTTTCGGCCGACACGGCAGGATCTGCGAGTGGAACCGTCCTGAACTCCCTCATATCGGGTGGATGCGTCATATCCAGCGGAGACGTCAAGCGATGCGTCCTATCCCACTATGTCCGGGTGAACGCAGGCAGCACCGTGGAAGATTCAGTGCTTCTCGACGGCGTAACAATAGGGAGACGGGCTCGGGTACGCAAGGCAATAATCGATCAGGAAGTTGCAGTCCCGGACGGATTCGTCATCGGTCACGACAATGAGAAAGATAAGGCGAGGTTCACGATTTCTCCGGGCGGGGTGGTAATTGTACCCCGCGGGATCAGTCTCGGGTAACCCAAGCAAGAGCATTTCGCTGCAGTTTGCGTCCCTGTACCAACAGTACGCAGGACAGCTTCCGCCGACTCCGACGCAGGACTCATGCTGTCACATCATGCAGATCATCGAAGGACGAGGTCTTCATCATGCCGGAAATACAGGTCAATGGAAGACGGGTCGGATACGAAGTCCGGCCGGTCGAGTTTCATAAAGCCGATCTTTCAGTGGTTTTCATCCACGGATCCGGCGGAGACAGAGAAGACTGGAGACCTCAGCTGGAGAATCTGTCCGACGCAGCCACCTTGATTGCGGTGGAACTTCCCGGTCACGGCACCTCAGAGGCTCACGGCGAAACATCTGTCCCGGCTTTCTCCCGCTGTGTGATGGATTTCGTGGCCGCGCTGGGCCTGGAAAAGGTGGTGCTCGCGGGATGCTCCCTGGGCAGTGCCATTACTCAATGGATCGCTCTTTTTGCCGCACCCCCGTGGCTCAAGGGAATCGTGCTCGTGGGAGCAGGGGCTCGATTGCGCGTGCATCCGGATTTTCTTGAAGGGCTGATTGCGGACGAGGACACTGCCCGCAGGCTGTTGGCTTCGTTTTGCCTCTCCGGCACCCCCGATGCGGCTCTGCTCGGAAAATTGGAAGAAAAATATATGAGAACTCCGGCGGAATTGATACACGGCGATTTGAGCGCGTGCAACGAGTTCGATGTCATGGACAGGATCGGAGAGATCCGCCTGCCCACGCTCATCGTGGTGGGTGAGGATGACAAACTGACTCCCGTAAAATATTCCACGCATCTCAACAATGCCATTCATGGATCTCGCATGGCAGTTCTTCCCCGGGCCGGACACCTCGTGATGATGGAGCAGCCGGAACAATTCAACGCAGTGCTGAGAAGCTTTCTGGATTCATTGGAACGCTGATTATAGTGTGGTGCGCCGCAAGTAGCGTTCAAATCAGTGACTTGGCGGGCACGCGAATCAGTGTCATTGCGGGGAGCGACGCGACGAAGCAATCTCTCATTAGCCAAGAGCCAAGAATGCGATTGCGGCGAAGGGCAATTCGTGTATGTCTCTCGGCAATGCCGGAAGCCATTTGCATTTCACGTATTGGTGATCTCTCGCAGGAGATCGATATCGTCCAGCATTTTCCCCGCGCCTCGAGCAACGGTGGTAAGGGGATCGTCCGGAACTATGACCGGAACGCCTATTTCACGTCTCACTCGTCTGTCAAGGTTCTTCAACAGTGCTCCTCCCCCGGTCAGCACTATTCCGGTATCGATAATATCGGCGGCCAGTTCCGGCGGACATTGTTCCAGGGCCATTTTTACGCTATCGACTATGGAATTGACCGAATCCATGATCGCATGGGTTATGTCGTTGGAATTGACGGTTATGGTTTTGGGAATACCGTCCATGAGATCTCTGCCCTTGATGTCCACTTCTTCAGTTCGGTCATCGATATAGGCTCTTCCTACGAGAATTTTGATCTGTTCGGCAGTGGACGGGCCGATCAGGATTCCGTAGTTCTTGCGAATAAAATTGAGTATGTCCGTATCCAGGCGATCGCCCGCTATTTTGCTGGAATTACTGTAAACCACACCGGTGAGAGAGATTATTGCAACCTCGGTGGTTCCGCCGCCGATATCCACAATCATGTTGCTCATGGGCTCGGTAACCGGCAACCCCGCTCCCATAGCCGCTGCCATGGCTTCTTCCACGATGAATACCTCGTGAGCGCCGGCACTCAGGGTGGAATCCCTCACAGCCCTTCTTTCAACCGGCGTGACTCCCGAAGGCACTGATATGATCACTCGCGGCCTGACGAATGCTTTGCGATTGTGGACCTTGTGAATAAAGAATTTCAGCATGAGGCTGGCCATCTCGAAATTTGCGATGACCCCCTCTCTCAAGGGTCGAAAAACCTCTATGGATCCCGGCACGCGGCCGATCATCTTTTTTGCGTCTTCGCCGATCCAGACCTCGGAGCTTCGCCGATCCTTTTTTCGGACTGCAACAACCGAAGGCTCGTTCAGGACAATGCCTCTGCCTCTCGCATAGACCAGGGTATTTGCTGTGCCTAGGTCTATCGCGAGATCTTTCGATATCTTTGAAGATATGAAATTAAAAAGCATGTGCTGCCCTTTGGCGAGCGATGATCCGTGATTGGGTGCAAAGAAGACACATCACAGACATGAAATAATCTGAAAGCTATATCTTGACTTCGATGATTGCATTCTTTTTCAGGTCGTCAATCCATTCCTTCATACGACTGTGCATTTTTTCGTATTTCACGATTTCTATGACCTTCCTGCGCACCTTCAGATAGTCTTTTTCTTCTTCGGGTGTCAGCATGCCGGCCGGAATTTTCGGTTTGTCCTTGGGATCCATTTCTTCGCTGTCAGAGCCCCTGGGATTTCGGTGAGCTTCTTTACGCGGCTGTTCCGCCCGGCGTTCCTGCTGCTGTTTCAGTTGCTTTTCCAATTCTTTACGAGCTTTTTCAGGAATGGGTATTTTCTTAATTTTTCTGTTCTTGGCTTCTGCAAGATTGAAAATAAGTACTCCGTTCGGCGTCGTGATCGGGGGAGAGACATCGCCTTCTTTCAGTCGTTGAACGAGTTTCTGGAGCCCGGGCACGAGGTTGTCGTAGTTCATCAATCCCAGGTCTCCACCACTGGCCGCACTGGGATCATCGGAATATTTCTTGGCAAGTTGCCCGAAATCCGCGCCGGTGACAGCCTGGCGATATACGAGTTTGGCTTTGTCCATAGCCTGGGCGACGCTCTTGGGCTTGTTGGACTCCATTTTAATGGCTATCTGCTTGAGCCTGATCTTTCCTCCCGTGAATATCTCCTCATGAGTCGGTATTTCCTGGGGCTTGGTTTCTTTCGGCGGCTGGACGGGCATGGACTGTTCGAAAAGTTTCCGGTAGTTCTCGTCGACTTTTTCTTTATTTTTTTTGAAGTACTGCACCGCATCTTCTTCACTGAGGGGAATCTTCTGCATTACTTCGGAGCCGATCAATTTCGTGAGCGTGAACTGACGTTTCATGACCTTGCGGTATTCCGGAACGGTCAGTCCGTTGCCGGACAGGAAAATGACAAATTGATCGTAATCCAGATTATTGCGCTTTCTCACTGAATCGAGGGACGCGTCGACGTTTTTTTCGTCTATCTTGATTCCCTTCCTGGCGGCTTCCTGTTCCAGGAGACGGATAACCACAAGCTCATCGAGAATCTCCTTTTCCGTAGGCCATTTCCCGGGAGGGATTATTCCGAGGGGCAGATTGGACAAGTTCCTCATGATGGGCTGCTTTTGCATCTTTATGTCCGATTCCAGGATGATGTCTCCGTTCACGATAGCTGCTATCCTGTCGGAAAGCAGCTGACCGTGAGCGAGCGACAGATACGCGGAAAACGCGAAGAGCACCGACAGTAGGGTGACCGTTTTTCGTTTCATATTTCCTTGTCTTATATTGCCGGTTGCCTGCGGGGCAGTTCGGCACGATGGGAACGTCCGTTCATCGAAAACACCTTCCGGATTCCTCGTGAATCATGTTGGAACTGTGCCGGGATTGGTCCGACCTGAATCATCATATGAAGTTCTCGGCTTCATGGATTCCGAAATGGAATGGTAACCCTTTTAATCCAAACCTATACGTTTTTCAAGCCTCCGGTTTTTCGAATTCGGATGGTGGGGTTGGATGCCGGGAGCGGCGCGGATGTATCCGCGTCCTCACCTGTCGCTCCAAGACGTTCAAGCAGCCCGAAGCACTGGCTAATGCGGGAATCCGGCGTAACATCACCGACTCTCATTGCCAGCCGGTCGCCGGACAGCAACCGCATGCGTCGATCAGTTTGAGCCCACGTCACGAGATTGTGGGGACTGACCGGAGTTTGCGAGTCAAAGGTAAAAATGAGGTCTTGG
>DATHCX010000166.1:0-8601 GCA_035319325.1 Desulfomonilaceae bacterium | reverse complement strand
TGATAAGCGGTTCATCAAAGTGAACTGCGCTGCATTACCGGAAACACTCCTTGAAAGCGAGTTGTTCGGACACGAGAAGGGTGCGTTCACCGGAGCGGTGGGCCGGAGGGCGGGACGATTCGAGCTCGCCGACGGAGGTACGATCTTTCTCGACGAAATCGGCGAAATGACTCCGGCGACCCAAGCCAAGTTGTTGCGAGTGCTTCAGGAGCGGGAATTCGAGCCTCTCGGTTCCACGCGCACCGTAAAGGTGGACATTCGCATCATCACTGCATCGAATCGCATACTTAAAGATGAAGTGCGCAAAGGAACGTTCCGGGAAGATCTCTTCTACAGATTGAATGTGGTGCCCATCAATCTGCCGCCATTGAGGGACCGCAAAGAGGACATCCCGTTGCTCATCGAGCATTTCCTCAAGATCTACAATGAAAAGAACGGCCGAAACTTGCAGGGATTTCATCCTCGTGCACTCGATGCGCTCATGCGGTATTCCTGGCCGGGAAACATTCGGGAGCTCGAAAACGTTGTTGAGCGAGCGGTCATTCTCACGCGAGACGATTACGTTCCGTATTCGGAACTCCCCGAACCGATGCGTGAGGCACTGGACGACCCGCTTTCCAGGGAAATCAGGGAAGGGATTACGCCGGGCATGACAATTCGGGAAATGGAAAAGGAACTCATAATCAAAACGCTGGAAGACAATGACGGGAACCGAACCCGCAGCGCTCGGGTGCTCGGCATTACCAGGAGAACTCTCCAACACAAACTGAAAGAATACGAGATCGACCAGCAGTCCCCCGAATCAGGAAACGATTCTTGACGTCTGAGACAGTTTCCTCGAGACATTTTCCCCCTCCACGACCCTCCAATAACTTCTGCAAAGTATTAGACCAGCCGACTACAATGCATTATATTTTAGATAGACTAATTGATACAACGCAGGTGAAATTATTATGGGCAACGTCATTTCGATGAGATCCGATGAATATTATGAAGCGCTCGAGAGACGAGAGGTGTTTCTGAGTAAACATCCGGAATTGAGGCCGCTCCAAAGAAAAATCGATGAAAGCCTCAAGAAAGCCGACACTCAGCAGAATCGATTGGTGATTATGCGCGAGTTGATGATGGATTCCCTCAATGAGATGACGGAGTCCTTGAATTCCATGATCTCCTCTCTGAAGGAATTCGATCGCAAGGTCAAGACAATGCAGACGACCACCGAAGGGTGCACGTCAAGCTCCCTGGCTGAAGTCAGGGCTGAAGAGACGTGTTGACCGCGTTTTTTTAGGGATTCTCAAAAGTACGTTCAGCTTCGATTACGCGAACAGATTGGAAGATTGTCGTTTCGAGCGCAAAGCCCGAAGCAATCTCCAACCGACCAAGACTGAGATTGCTTCGTCGCTCAGTTCTCGCAATGACAGACGTTTTCCTGACCGTACCTGAAGGGATACGTCTATAGTAATGCTATAGGTACGTTCATCGAGGTTCTCAGTGTCTCATGGAAGAGAGCCGTCTGATTTTGGACACGGGTCTTCCCTC
The DNA here is from genome assembly GCA_035319325.1 of Desulfomonilaceae bacterium. Classification (GTDB taxonomy): domain Bacteria; phylum Desulfobacterota; class Desulfomonilia; order Desulfomonilales; family Desulfomonilaceae; genus DATHCX01. The sequence goes on along the minus strand of DATHCX010000166.1, from coordinate 7,062 downwards.
CAGCATGGACCGGGCACGATCGGCTATGCCGGCTGCATTCAGGCCGAGATCCGCGAGTAGCTCCGATCTCGTCCCATGCTCGACAAAATAATCGGGAATTCCCATGCGATCGACTTTGATATTATAAATGCCTTCTTCTGAAAACAATTCGAGGACGGCGCTGCCGAATCCGCCTGCCAAAGCGCCTTCTTCCACGACAATGACCTTCCCTGCAGCGCTTGCCCGGTCAATAATCAAATCTCGATCGAGAGGTTTTATGAATCGTGCGTCAAGCACTCCGGCCGAGATTCCTTCGGCTGCGAGCAATCGCGATGCGGTGGCAGCCGGTTCGACCATTGATCCTACCCCCACGATGAGGATATCCTTGCCTTCCGCAAGCATACGCCCTTTGCCGACAGGCAAGGCCACCGGATCTTTTTTCACGGGCACACCGGCCCCGTGATCCCTGGGATACCGAATTGCGCTGGGACCGTCCAGTGCGAGAGCGGTGAAAACCATGTCCGCCAGCTCGTCTTCATTGGAGGGAGCCATAAGCGTCAAGTTCGGAATGTTCCGGGCGAAGGCGATGTCAAACGCACCGTGGTGCGTAGGTCCGTCCTCGCCAACCAGGCCGGCTCGATCCAACGCGAAAACCACCGGGAATTTCTGCATGCAAACGTCATGAATCAGATGATCGTAACTCCGCTGAATAAAAGTGGAGTATATGGCCACAACAGGCCTGTACCCTTCAAGGGCCAGACCTGCAGCGAATATGACTCCATGCTGCTCGGCTATGCCAACATCGAAAAATCTCTTGGGATAGCTGCGACCGAATTCCGCAAGACCGGTGCCGTATTCCATTGCAGCGGTGATGGCTACGATTCGCGGATCTTTTGCCGCCAGTTTCACGAGGGTATCGCCGAAGACTGTCGTATAAGAGGGAGGTCCTGCGGATTCTTCTACTCTGCCGGTGGATATCTCAAAAGGCCCCACACCGTGAAATCGACTGGGATCCTCCTCTGCCTGGCAATAGCCCTTGCCTTTGCAGGTTATGGTATGGATGAGCATTGGCTCGCGGAAACGCTTCACATTGTTGAATGTGTCTATCAGATGCTTGATTTGATGCCCGTCAATGGGCCCGACGTAATTGAAACCAAGCTCTTCGAAAAGACGGCCGGGAGTAATAAAGCCCTTGAAAGCGTCTTCGAACTGCTTGGCGAGCACATACATGGATCTGCCCATGACTCCGGGAATGTTTTTCAGAATGTTTTTCACTTCCGATCGGAAACGGGTCACCACCTGACCGGTCATGATGCGGTTCAAGTATGCGGCCATCGCCCCCACGTTAGGGGAAATGGACATCTCGTTGTCGTTCAGAATAATGATGAGGTCCTTTTCCGCCGCTCCCGCCTGATTCAGGCCCTCATAGGACACTCCGCACGTGAGCGATCCGTCGCCCACCACCGCAATCACTTTGTGGTCCCGGCCGCCGAAGCACCTGGCCTGGGCAAGCCCTGCAGCAACACTGATGGCATTGCCTGCGTGGCCGACATCGAATATGTCGTATTCGCTCTCCTCACGCTTGGGGAATCCGGCTATTCCACCCCTGGTCCGCAGGGTTTGGAATAGATCGCGCCTGCCAGTAAGAATCTTGTAAGCATACGCCTGATGTCCTACATCGAACACAATGCGGTCCTGTGGAGGTGAAAAGACCTTGAGCAGCGCGAGCGTCAGTTCGACCACTCCCAGGCTTGACGCGAGATGGCCGCCCTGTTGGGACACCGTCTTGATAATGAGCTCGCGTACCTCGCCGGCCACCGTCTTCAAAGCCTCGACCGGCAGATCCTTCAGGTCGTCCGGAGAATTTATCCGGGAAAGAATCGAATTTTCTCCCAATGGCAAGTTGTCTTCTCTCATTTCACATCCGATATATCAGGCTGCGCGTTCGCCCACGTACTTTCCGATGAGCACGAGGGGCATCGCTCTGTCGCCCAACGGGCGTAATGCCTCAAGAGCCGACGCTAAGAGCGACTGCATGATTTCAAGAGTTTTCGCTTTTCCAAGGAGAGTGGGGTACGTGGCTTTGCCCCGGCGTTCATCTTTCCTGACCGCCTTTCCGAGTCGCACCGGATCACCCTCCAGGTCGAGTAAATCATCCTTGATCTGAAAAATAGTGCCGAGATTCTCTCCGTACTGTCTGAGACTCTCTATCTGGTCGCCGGTCCCCCCTGCCAGGAGCGCCCCACAAACGAGGGACGAGCGAATGAGCGCGGCGGTCTTCCGTCTCATGATGGAATCGACGACCACCGCATCCACCGATCGGCCTTCATTCGTAATATCGAGCACCTGGCCTGCAATGAGCTCGTGTGACCCGGCAGCGCGACTCAACTCACCCATGACCGCCAGGAGACGATCGGACCTGTACGTTCTCACGATCGGGGGCGATGACAAAATGCCAAAGGCGAACGTAAGCAGAGCATCGCCGGCGAGTATTGCCACAGCTTCACCGAACACTATATGGGCAGTCGGTTTTCCCCTGCGCAGATCGTCGTCGTCCATGGCCGGCAGATCATCGTGAATAAGAGAGTATGTATGAATGCATTCCAGGGCAACTGCCAGGGGCAGGACCTCAGTGGGTTCTGCACCTACGGCCTCGGCAGCGGCCATGGCCAGGATGGGCCTGACTCTCTTTCCGCCCGCAAACAGGCTGTATCTCATGGCCTTGTGCAAAATTTCCGGCGCAGTATCGTCTGCCGGGAGCATATCGTCAAGAGTCTTGTCCACCAGAGTGCGCTTGTCTGAAAGATAGCTTTCCAGGTTCACAAGACTTGCCCTACTCTTCTCCTCGGTTGAACGGCACCCGTTCCATCGTGGCGAGAAGTTCCTCGACTTTTCCTTCAGCTTGATTCAGCAATTTGAAGAGATTTCGCGAAAGCCCTATGCCGTCTTCGAACAACTTCAGGCTCTCGTCAAGGCTCAATCCGCCATGCTCCATCTTCTCCACGAGCACTCGAAGCTGTTCGAGTTGGGCATCGAAATGCTCGGGGTTTTCTTCTCTATCTCTCGATTTTTTCATGCACAGCGCTTCCGTTCGGGCAGACTGTTCACTTCTGGTCCTCGGACGCTTCAAGCTCGCTCAATTCACGTTTGGCAGCCACAGCACCGGGGTCGATGTTCTTCGCTTTGACGAAGCACTCCAGAGCGAGACTATTTCTCATAAAGAACCTTTTATGAATATACCCTTCCAGATAATACCCTTCCGCAAGCTTTTGGGGAAGAGTTCCCGTTAATTTTTCCCTTAATTTGTTGGCAGCCTGCACATCCTGAAGCGCGGTTTTCACATAGTAGGCGGGAAAATCCTGGTGTATGCGTCCTTTGATTTTAGATTTTGCCAAGCTGAAGAGGACGTCTCCGTACAAGCCGCTGTCCGTCGCCGCTGAAGCATCCAGCATGTCCCGGGCTTCCTCAAGAAGATCCAGGGCCTCCAGATAATGGGCGCGTTCGGACAGTTCTTGCCCCAGCTTCAAGAGTTTCTCAGCCTCTATTGACGCATTATTCTGAGCAAACGAGACCGTCGTCGCCACAATCACGGCGAGACACGTCAAGACCTGCAGGCCGATGTTAATGAGTCTGAAAAAAAGTGGTCTTCTCTGGTGATGTGAGATCATAATAACGAGAAACTACACGCAACGTCCAGGAAAAGGCAAGCGGCATCGCATCGACGGGCGTAAGGAATCCCCGCGGTCGGACTTACTGAACCAACTCGAATTCCACCCTGCGGCCGAATCTTTCCTGAGAGCCCGGCGGAACTTGCAGAGCGGACGGGCTCGCACCATGAGCGACGGCACTGATCTGAGAGACCGGAATACGGTACGTTCGCATCAAATATTGACCCACGGCTTCGGCTCTTTTCTGAGATATCTTCAGGTTGCTTTCCGGTTTTCCTTTGCCGTCAGCGTAACCGTGGAGAACCACCCGAGCCGACGGGTTTGCCTTGAGCGCCCGGGCGACCGCCTCCAGTGATGCCAGATTGGTGGCGTCAGCGGAAGGGTCCTTGGATCTTACGGAATAGCTCTTGGCATCAAATGTGACCACTCCGACAGTCTGCGAGGTGCCACCGGAGGCTCCACCGGGAGACTGAGCAGATGGACCGCAGGGCACGACCAAATATTTTTTCATCCATGCGTGCCACGCTGCGGGGGTGGTAATCTCATCGGCCCAGTTGTAAGTTCCCCGCGCCTTTTCCGCTATGCCTTTCAGGAAATATCTGCCGTCCTGTGAATTGCCGATTTGAAATGTGTGAATCTCGACGTCCGGATTGTTTTGAGCCATTCGCTCGGCCACTTGAATGGGCTCGGCCTGGCACGATTCGGACCCGCCGCCGATCACCACGATTACGGTTTTTCCCAGTCCCGCAACCTCGTCCGCTGATGCCCTCAAACCGGCGGTCAGCGAACTGACACCGTACGACACGGATTTGGGGAACGAATTCAAGAACCGCTCAGGGTCCCACGGCTGTATGCCAAGGATGCTCTCGGTATTGTCGCATCCCAGCCCCACCTTCAGGCCCCAGTGGCGCAATCCCACATTGAAAAAACCGTCCGCCGTGACGGGCATGGCCTGCACGAAGAAACCCATTTGCTTCAAAAGAAGCTGATACCGGTCTTTTTCTTTCATGAATCCGGACGCGTCGAAGAGCACCAGGATATTGGACACCCGTTTGCAATCGTCGCCACGGACAACCGACGCGGAACAGACAAGAATCAGGGTCAGGCACGCAATCGCCCAATGACGGTACCCGGCCCTGAAGAAGAATCCCATGAATAGTCCTCCAATGGATTGTGTCGCCGCGGCAAGCGGTTCCACCAATTTCGGTGGAAGTAACAGAGGATGGGAATAATGTCAAGAATTATAATAAAATATCAACGTTTTCTGCAATATCCTGAACACCTTTTGGCAGGCTTGGTCTCAAACCGCATACGGCAGAATTTCTCAGTTACTTGGGGGAAGCGCCTATCCTCTGTCATTGAGAGGAGTGAAACGACGAAGCAGTCTCGATACTGGAGGGCTAGATTGGCTCGCTACGCTCGCAATGACGATCATATCCTACTCTAACTGAATGGATACCATACGGCAAAATCGGCTCTTGACAATCATGCGGTCTTCTCTATTTTGGCGGTATGCGCGGCGGGAGAAAAACCGGAGGCGGTAGCGAACACATCTGGATTTTAGCGCTGGCCTGTCTCGCAGTTGCCGGGTCATTTGTACTCTCCCCGTGGAGCGACGGAGCACTGTGCCTGATGCTGCCGGGTGCAGCCGGCCCCGTTATTCTGCCCGAAACATGCACGAGTCGTATTCTGTTCGGTGTATCCTGCCCCGGGTGCGGGCTGACGCGAAGCTTTGTGGCAACTGCGCGAGGTGAGTGGCATCGCGCATTCGTGTTCAATTTCATGGGACCGGTTTTATTCGTTCTGTGCTGCCTGCAAATTCCGTATCGTATTCTTGCGTATCTGGACCCCGCTGTTGTGAGACCTGTGTTTGAGAAAATGCGAAAAGGCACAGAGGGTCTCGTATGGCTGATTGTGGCAGGACTTGTGGTTTCGTGGGCAGCGAAGCTGCTGCTGGAGGTGCGATGGTCGAGAGTCTTCTGAATATCGTCTTTGGGGCAGTGTTTGCGGCCGCTTTCATCATCGCGTCCGGATACGTCTGGCAGTGGGTTTATATGCGCCCCACCGGCCAGGACGAGACGTTATATTTCAAGACAGCGGATGGATGGCGTTTGGCGGTACATCATTACAAGGCAGGCGAAAATCCGGATGGCTATCCCGTAATTTTGTGCCATGGCCTGAGCTCTAACCGCTTCGTCTTCGACTTGCCAGGGGAAGCATCTCTCGCCAGATTTCTGGCAGACCGCGGCAGAGATGTATGGGTCGCGGAATTACGAGGATCGGGTATGAGCGACGGCCCTGGACTCTTTGTGTCCGAAAGTCCCTATTCGTGGGATTTTGACGATCATCTCACCAAGGATTTACCTGCGATTCTGCAGTTTGTTCTGTTCCGTACCGGAGCGTCCAAGGTCCACTATATCGGGCATAGCATGGGCGGGATGCTGATTCTTGCCTATCTCGCATCGCAGGACGATCCGCCTGTGGCCTCTGCGGTCACCGTGGGCTCGCCCGCGAACTTTGCTCAGGCGCGCAACCCGGTCTTTGATTTCCTCTTGAAAGTGATGCCTCTCATAGAGAGGCTTTCTGTTTCACCCCTTCCGCTCATCGGACGAAATTTGACTCCCTTCGCTCAATGGCTGTCCAAATACCTGCTTGGGGCCTTTTTTGCCGCGAACGTTCGCCCCGTCACGGCCAGAAAAATAGTCGCTCTGGCCGCGGAATTGGTGGCTTCCAACACCTTATGGCTCACTTTTGGACGTTACTTGAAAACCGGCCTGTTCGCAGATCCGCGGGGCAATCGGTACCTTGAGAATCTCGCCGCTTCAAAGGTGCCGATTCTGGTTACGGGCGGTTCAAAGGATATGATGGCTCCCGAAGCATCCGTCCGGGCAGCGTGTGATTTTGAGGCCGGCAATTCAGGGGAGCGAAACTGCGTGATGTTCGGCAGGGCTTCGGGCTGCGTTGAAGACTACGGCCACATGGATTTGCTGGTAGGTCTTCGCGTCGAGCAGGAAGTTTTTCCCGTGATTCTCCACGCGCTGAAGAGACATGACAGCGCCAGGTCCTTGTAGAGATCTTCAGTGTGTACCTACTGAAGACGGTTCCGGGAAACGCGCAACAAAGTGCGTCCGGCGATTATTATAGGGCTTCTCAGAAGTGATGCCGGTATTGATGGCACGAAAAGATTGGAAGACTGTCATTGCGAGGGCGAAGCCCGAAGCAATCTCCAATTAGCAAGAACTGAGATTGCTTCGTCGTTTCATACCAATGCGCGTTCAAAAGAGTAACATTGAAAGGCTGGTTCGCAGCCTGTCCTGCCAGATCTCCTCCGCTACGAACGGCACGGCCTGACTCAGCTACGGAGACCCGCCAGGACAGGCTTCATCCATCGTCACTTGTCTGATCGCGCATTGGT
>DATHCX010000165.1:0-5184 GCA_035319325.1 Desulfomonilaceae bacterium | reverse complement strand
CCCCGAGAGGAAGCTCCACGAGTCTGTCCGCATAATACAGCCATGAGACTCCTGCCGGCAACATTGAAGCGAGTATAGTGCCCACCATCACGTTTATCTGGTACACGGCTCCACCGAAGGCCGCAGGAACAAAAAGGATACCGATTTTCTTCAGGGCAGGATGCTTGAAATTGAAATCAGGCCGTAAACGGATACCCTGAGCCGCCAAGAAGGGAAGCTGGAGAACAAGCTGCAGAACTCCCGCGACGACAACGCCCCACGCCAGGGCGTAAACCGGCTGGCCTCTGCCCACAACGCTGTACAGGACCACCGAGCCGATCATGCACAGGTTGAGTATCGACGGAGCAGCCGCAGGAGCTGAAAAATGGCCCATGGAATTGAGTACGCCCGAAGCAAGGGCCACGAGTGAGATAAAAAAGATGTACGGAAACATGATTCGGTTCAAGTCCACGGTCAGGCTGAACTTGGCCGGATCCTGGAGAAAACCCGGTGCAATCAGGTGAACCAGACCGGAACTGAATAGAATGCCGCAGACCGTCACACACCCCAAAATGATGGCGGTAAACGTAAACGCGATTCGTGCCAGGCGAGCAGCTCGATCCCGGCCGTCTTTGTGGAGAGTTTCCACGAACGTTGGTATGAAGGCTGCGGACAGGGCTCCTTCGGCAAAAAGCCTGCGCAGGAGATTGGGGATTCTGAAAGCGACAAAAAATGCGTCTGCGCCGAAGCCTGCACCGAGAAAAAGAGCGGTTACCATGTCTCTGGCAAACCCGAGAATACGGCTGAGGACGGTCCACGATCCGACGACCCCGGCCGCGCGAGTCATAGCCTCTCGTTCCGACACTGGCGAATTTGCATTCGAAGACAAAAATGGTTGACTTGACATCCGTTTTTCTGTCATAAAGGAAATTTACGTAAGGGCAACACCAAGTCGGGTCCCCCGTAGGCGCCGGACCCGTTTCGTGATTCGGAAAACAAGAGAATTTCACAATTTTTTAAGGAGCTGACATGGCCAACCATCCTTCGGCACTCAAGCGGATGCGTCAAAACACCGAAAAGCACCTCCGCAATATTTCTTACAAGTCCAAGGTCAAAACCGCGGTGAAGAAATTTCTCAAAGCCGCTGAAGAAAAGGGAGTTGAGACGACAAGTCTGTTCAATGTGGCTCAATCTCTGCTCCATAAGGGCGTGACCAAAGGAATTTTCCACAAGAATACGGCGTCACGCACGATTTCCAGGTTGGCGAAAAAGCTTCAACCGGAACAGTAATCCGCAGGCAGCGGCTCCTCCATTCCTTGGCCTGCTCCGCGGATCGTTCTGCGGGGCAACCAAAGGACATCGCTCAATTGGGATCGCCCATAAGAATCCAGCCCGTCCAGGACGGTGGTTTCCCGCTGAAGGCAGGGTCCAGTCCTGCCGGCAACTCCCGTACATATCCGCCCAGAACCTGACCCGGCGGGCGTCTTTCCGCAGCGTGCTTTAATATCGAAACCAGAAACGGCTCTTCCCCACCCCAGTTCGGATCCGAATAGTTGATCAGGGCCATACGGATTCCCGCGTAATGCATGGCCGTGCTCACGAGCAGCGGTCCCTCTCCGAGCGCCGCGTCCTTGTCCTGCACGTCCAACCATGAAATGGGGGTCACTGCAAGGGAAGACCCGAACGGGGTAGCGAAAAATCCTGATACATCGAATTTTCGTACTTTGCTCTTGTTTGGAGAGAAGAAGAACGTCGGCTGCCGATCAGGAGTCACGACGTCCGTGACTGCAAGGGGTACAGCCAGAATCGCGATGTCATCATGCCGGTCCTTGTATTCCGCAAGACGATCCAGAGTGGCTGTGGGACCTATCCACACGTCGGATTTCTTGAACATTTTTTGAATGTTCACCACGATGTCGCTCGGTTTGGGGTACACGGGATTGGTCAGGATCAGTCGTTCTATTTTTTCCTCTTCCGTCATTTTTTGAGCGGATTTTTTGCGTGCAGGCTCGGCTTTCTCCCCCAGTTCCTCTTGAGGTACCCACGGGAGTGATTCAAAAACGATGAGATTTCCGGCGAATGACTCCTTGGGTTTGTTGTGTGCCGCGGATCTGATGAATTTGAGTATGTCGACTGAAGGTATGATGCTCACCACACGATCCTGACCGAAGGGACGATCTTCCGCGTCGAGCATGCTGGAGAAGGGTAAGTACCACAACGAGCGGTCCGGAATGATGAAGAAGGTAGTTTTGTCCGGTGGCAGGGGAGGCAACTTGCCCATAAGACTCCGGTAGATGCGGCGGCAGGGTTCTTTCCAGGCATGTCCCATAAAACTGGACCCACCGCCCATGGTGAATTCTTTCAGTTTCTCCTGCAGGAGAAACACGGTCCTGTCTATCTCGCTTCGATTTCCCGCTAGCTGATAATACACCGCTTTTTCGGCGGTTATCACTCCCACCGCCATCCGGTCGGCAAACAGATTGAAATCGAGAATTACCTCATTTTTTGTCAGCACGTTTTTCCGTATGTCCGCCAGCGGAACAGGAGTGCTCCGTCGCAACTGCGCATAGCGGGCGGAGCTTTTTTGCAGCGATTTCCTCACGTCTGCGAGCGTTTCTTTGAGAGCCCCCTCTGCTTGCCGGGTTTCCGCGGTGGGAATTTCCTCTTTCAGTTCGAGAAGCTTTCCGAGAAGTTCCGATTCTTCCTGGAGGAGCGTAGCAGGAACGTCGAAGAAGTTCAGGGGTCCCGCCTTCTTCAGAGTCATGTTCCGGCGGCACATACGTCGTTTCTCCAGGAGGTGAAACACTTCGGGGGCCAGGCTTTCCTGTGGGTCCAGATGAACGGGCCCGAGTATTTTCGTGGCAAGTTCATCAAATATCCCAAAACGTTGTTCCAATTCATTGAGCAGGATGTGTCCCGGCGGGATGTCCTCCACGAGCAATTCGAATTGATCTATTGCACTGCGATACTTCAGGATGCCATTGTCCGTGTCCCCGGAAAGGTATAATTTGCGTGCGTTTTTTATGTCTCGATCCAGTTTTTCGAGCATGGGAATGTTTTCGGGCTCCCGGGACTGCTGTTCCACCGGCTTGTCCCTGAACAGCCAATGATATTTCTTGTTTCGGTTCTCCTCGGCAGCAGCGAGAAACAGGGAGGATGACGCACGGTTGTTCCCGGACCATTGTCTCCAGGATTCGGCACCCGAACTGTCCGCATTCCACGACGTCGTCCCGGCGGCACATACCAGGGCGAGACACTGAGATGCAAGAAGCACCCCGAACGTGCAGCGAAGCAGGTTCCCCCCTTGAAAGAAGCAAGAATCGGCAGATCTGGTCAAGCGCACCATGATTCCTCTCAGGTTATTTTTCGCTTTTTTCCTGTCGGTCCGCGGTTATCCACCATTCATTTTCTTTTTCTTTGAACCACCACGCGGCAAAATCCGTGTTGAGAATGGTCCGGGCCAGCTTCTTCCCTTCATCCGTTTGAAGTCTTTTCACCGCCGTGGAAATCCAATCCGCCGCATATCGGTTACCAAGATCGCCGAGTTCCTTGAGCTGGAGTATCATTTCAAGCTGATCGGCATCGTGAGCCACTTTCGCCTCGGATGTTTCCCGCCGATTGAATTCTTCCGTCAGCTCGCGAATCTCTTCCCCAAAGGGAAGATCTGCCGTCATGTCCCGCACGGCTGCCTCTTCGTCCGCTTTGACGTATTTCTTGTTCACATAGTTCAGGTCGCCGGTGCGTGCTTCCACCAGATCGTGAAACAGGCACATCAGCACAACTCGCTCACCTGTCAAAGTCCCTGACATTCTGGCAAGAACGTATCCGATTATGGCCGCTCTCAAACTGTGTTCCGCAACAGTTTCCTTGCCTGTCCCCAGAAATTGAAATCCCGATCTCGGTGTTCGTTTGAGCATACCCACCTCGAACAGGAAATCCGCAATCGCCCTTAATTCCACTTTGCAACCTCGCTTGTCATGAGGGTTCCGGCTTGAGTATCATGATTTGCCGTTTCCATCAAGGGCCTTACACTCTGAAACAGACATTATTATCTGGAAAATCTTGACGTTCAATTCACATGTTGCCGAAGTTTCGGACAAAGAAGAGACGCGGGATCTTTTGTTTTCAATCTCATTCGTCTATAATTCCTGAACATTCCCTTGAGACTACTTCGCGGCGACTGCCGCCGGATACCTGCGTGGAACACGAACTGCTCATACATTGCGATCTCTGTGGCGGAGAAACGTACCATCTCCTGTTCATCAAGGAAGGCTATCGCCATGTCCGTTGCAGCAGTTGCGGATTGGTCTTCGTGAATCCCAGATCGGCCGATCACCTGGAAATGCAGCAAATTTCGGGTACGGGCAGTATGGGCGACGACACGTTGACTGCGTCCCAGAAACTACGGTTGTCACGGGAACTCCGTTTGATGGAACCGTTTCGGAACTTGAACCGCATCCTGGAAGTTGGGGCCGGGCGTGGATGGTTTCTCAGGGAGGCCGCAGATAACGCATGGGAAACCTGGGCGGTTGAGATAAACCGGGACGCCCTGCGCCACCTGGATACAGGACACATTCACAAGGTGATCGTGGAGCCAGCGGAGGAATTCGACGCAGGTGAGGCTTGCGTTGATGTTGTCCGAATATGGGACGTCATTGAACACCTGCTGTCTCCACGGCAGGCGGTGGCTCGCATAAACCGGGTTCTGCGTCCGGGCGGACTGTTGCGCATGTCCACCACCAATTTTGCTTCCCTGTCCCGGTGGGTCAATGGCCCGGAATGGGTCTACCTGAACGGATCGGACCACATTTTTCTTTTCGAGCCGCCGACGATTGAGCGTCTCCTGGCGGAAAACGGTTTTGCGAACATTCGCATTCGAACGCGATCCTTTAATATGAGGAGAAAATTGTACCACCCGGAAGAAGAATTGGTGTCGCGATGGTTGGCCCTGAAACCATTCCGGAAATTGATTGACGAATGTATGCGGTTCACCCGCTATGGCCACCAGATGATCGTGACTGCGGTGAAGACTCAGTGAGCCTATTTCGTATTCAGTCAGTTACGGTCGGGAAAAGGACATCATTGCGAGCGCAGCGAACCTTAGTATTGCTTTTCGTTAGTTCGGTGCCGGATTTCATGACCAAGAGAGATTGCTTCGTCGCTGCGCTCCTCGCAATGACAGGCCCGAGCAGTGTCATTGCTCTG
>DATHCX010000164.1:0-25028 GCA_035319325.1 Desulfomonilaceae bacterium | reverse complement strand
AAACTATTTCTGCGAAAATTGTTTTTCTCTGCCACTATGTCGACGGCCATTCCCGACCTGACGTCGGATAAAATTTGGAGAGCCCGTTTCCGCCTTTCCAGCCGGAGATCGTCAAACACGCGGCTAAGCCCGACCGGGGATAACCCGTATTTTCCCCTCAATTCCTGGTTAGTCATGCCTGACGAAACGGAGCGCAAGAAATCTGCCGCAGAAATGCGCTTAATCCTTTTCATCGAATACCCCTCCATCTCGTCTCGCTAAGTCCGGCTGGAGATGTAGCTGATCTCATGTACAGAACCGTTCTCGAGGTCTTCCAATTCGGTTTGGATTGACTGGAGTGCCGACCCTATTTCGCTCCAGGTTGCCGGCAATACCCCTCTACTGACAAGCACTCCCACAATTTTCCGCGCTTCTTCCAACCCGTCTATCACCCGGCCGATCAAAATAAGGTCCTGGTCATTCATCACGAGTGCCCTTTTGAATAACTAGCCATGGTCTTGCACGTTGGCGTATTCGACCCATCATGCTGCGCATGAGGGATGCCTCTACCAGCCAAGTGTCCCTTTCGCTTCGGACGGCGTGCCTGCGCTGCGAGGACAACCAGGCTGACTGCGAACGGAAAACACCGTTTTCAATGCGCAGCAATATACCTTCGGCAGCCCCGAATCGCGTCCGGATTGAATGGCTCACATTTCGCAGGACGAAGAGCCCGGCGTTGAAAACTCAAACTTGGGAACTCTTGCACTCTCGAATTGCATGTTGCAGGACTTCACCGAGCTCTTGTGCATTGTAAGGCTTCGCTATGGCTCCAACGAAACCATAGTGTCTGAAGTTCTCCATTATTGGGTGCCCTACATGACCGCTTGAAAGAATGACCTGGGCACTGGGGTCAGCTTCCAGCAGCCTCCTAATCGCTTCGTCACCATTGATTCCACCCGGCATGGTGAGATCCATGATAACCACCGTGAAAGGCAACAGTGAATTCATTGCGGATCTGTAAACCTCAACGGCCTCTACCCCGGTCTTGGCACAGTCGACTTGATATCCCATAAGTGTAAGGAGATCGCTTAAAGCGTCCCGGATGTCCTCTTCGTCGTCCACAATTAACACTCGTCCAGTGCCGTACCCTGGTGATGATTCTCTGGATTGAATGACACGGGCTGGCCTTGCCGAGGCTGGGAGATACACGTAAAAGGTCGTTCCTGCTCCGGCACGGGATTCGGCTTCCATCCGTCCCCCATGCTTCTTGACCACGGCATAGGATGTAGCCAACCCGAGCCCGCTCCCAGTAGGCTTGGTAGTGAAATACGGATCAAAAATCTTTGAAAGATTCTCCAGCGGTATTCCGCAGCCGGTGTCCCGTACCGTTACCCTCACACATTTTCCACTGCCTACGGAAGCCTCATCATCCTGACCCTCAGCTCCGACAATGATATTCTCTGCCTTCACTACTATGGTTCCACCCGCAGGCATTGCTTGTTGAGCATTTATGAGAAGATTTTGGAACACCATGCTGATTTGTGAATAATCTATTTCCGTTGTCCAGAGATCTTCGGCAATCTTCAGCTTGCATTTCACGCTCGAACCGCTCAACGCCAGGCTAACAGTCTCCTTGAGCAATGTTCCCAGAGAGGTTGGAATCTTGACTGACGCCCTTCCTTTGGCAAAAGTCAGGAGCTGTCGAGTCAGTTCTCTCGCCTTCGTAGCTGCTTTTTCGGCTTTCAACAAGGCATCGTAGAGCGGCGATCCGGAGTCTGCCCGAATTTTTGCAAGGGAAATATTGGCAAGGTTTGCGGTCAACAGATTGTTGAAATCGTGCGCCACCCCTCCGGCGATCAACTCCAGGGAATCGAGTTTTTCGGCTCTTAGGAGTTCCTGTTCCGTTCGTTTACGATCGGTAATGTCACGAAGTATTATTAAACACGCAGGTTTTCCGTTCCATTGAGTCCGTTCGACGCGCATTTCGGCAGTTCCCGGATCTCCGTTCAGTCTAACGATCCCGAGTTCAGTGATACGCCCGGGTTCCAGTGCAAGAGACAGATGTTCGTTGATCAATTTTTCTGCAGTCTTACCAAAAAACCGTCCCACCGTGGGATTGGCATAGAGAATGATGCCTTGGCGGTTCAAGACCGCAATACCGTCGGATGCCCTCTCAACTATACTGCTGAAGCTCTCCCGGCTTGCCTCCAAAGCCATTTCGGCCTTGATCCGCTCATCATTCTCCTGCCGAAGACGGTCATTGGTTCTCCGGAGCTCGCCCGTTTGATCTTGTAACTGTTTTTCAAATTTGTTTTCGGCCTGTCGTACGGCTTCCTTATGCACTTCCATCAATAGTTGCAACTTCTTTTCAATGGTCAGGTCTTCAATGAGGACAAGGACGAAGCGGGATTGTCCAATTCTCAGGGAGCGAAAGCTAATGCGAGCCCACATCCTGTTGGCGCCTACTTCGATCAACCCTTCGCCTATGTGTATTTTTTTTATGGAGAAGACTTCGTGGAGAATACCCTGAAATTTGGCGGCATCCTCAGTGCGGGGAAAAAGAGAACAAAAAGGACCACCCTGGATGTAGGCGGCATTCTCTCCCAACTTCTTGGAAGCGTCGTTAATGAATACTATCGAGTGGTTGCCATTTACGAGAAGTGCCGGAGTTGGGAGGGCATTGAGAAGCCTGCCAACTGAGGTAAACTGAAACCCGCGAAGGTCAAAACTGCCCGATTCGGTCAGCTGCTCGAAGAGTGGCCCGTTGATGTTTATGGTTTCCGTAGAGAGTCCGAGACAGGGTGTATTCGAGGTGTCAAAGGGCGGTTCATCATGGAATCCGTCTTTTTTTGCCATTTTCCCCTCTTGGCCCTATCAATCCATCGCAAAATGAATAATAGTGAGGCAGCTGGGTCCTTCTTGGTCTAAGATCGCATAATGATAGACCGAATTGAGTGATAAGGAGTTTCGATAGGGTTCCTGCTACCCCCAGCCGTTGGTCTCCATATACTTTTTCAAACCCATTGTCAACAGGTATCCGGATCAACACACGTGATCGTGGCCTCTACCGCCTGGAGTGTACGCCAGGACACGCGGCGCAACTGCTTCGATAGGTACCTCGCGCCAATGCTTCCTTCTGTTTGAGACGCTCTTTCAGCTGGATCGGGCAGCACGTTAGCATAAACTGGCCAACCGCTTCGAGATGGATTTGAATGACAGAGAAGATCGACTGGTCTTGAGACCGCCAGTTTTAACAGCGGCAAGGCGGGTCAAGCGGAATTTGAATTTGTAAATCCGTTGTCTAAAGTCCCGTCGGAATGAAGAGTAGGCTGAAAACGCTGACACCATTGTTTATTCTCCCACTGCATGAGTGAGACGGTACGAACTCGATTTCACCCTGACGTCGATTCAAGGATGGAGTATAATAACTACCCAATTCGCCCCAAATTTTCTGGTATTGACTCCTTTGGAAATTGTAGGGACAATGACAATCACGGTACTGGGTCAGCTATCGTTCGGGGGTTTCTTCGGCTTGAAGTTTTTTTGGGTGTGGGGACTTCGGAGAATCCGTAATGTTGGGTCGGACGCTGGGCTTATTGCTGCTACACGGACACGACACCATCGTCTCAGCGCTCCTGACAAGTTAGAAAACCAAGCATCCGGCTCGATGTCCGCATCTTTTATTATTGGTCTGGCGGCTATCTGAAAATGAATGAGCACTACTCGGGTAAAATTCTGAAAAAGTGGAAATTGTAATTGTAGATAGTCTCGTTTAGCCGCCATCAGAAGTATCAGCAGGCTGAAAGTAAGAATTAGATCAGGCGTTGCCTAGAAGCGTTTGTCTCGACCAAGCCATTTTGTGTTTTGGGGGAGAGGCATGCCAGCCATCCGAAAAATTAAGGCCAAGCGGATTGCCGCTGACATACGCTTACGGCTCACAGATTTTGAGTTGATGGCGAAATATGAATTGACCTTGGACGACCTTGACCAGGTCATGCGAATATTGGTCGAGGCCGGTGCTCTCAGAAGGCCTGAAGTCAGGGAAAGGACCACCTTTTTCGATGACCCGGCCAACCGGTCACAGACCCGCCGATTTCCCAGAACGCAGCTCAGAGTCCCACTCCAAATTCAAGACGTATCAGACTCCTATAATGCCGGGCTCATCATCGATCTCTCCTTGGGAGGATTCCGTGCCCGGTTTATTCGGAGAACGGCCGGGGACGAGAGTCTATTCTTGATTCATTCGGATGGGGCACTCGAACCATCCACAATATTTCTTCGAGCAACTTGCGTGTGGGCGAGAGAAGACCTCCAGGAAGCAGGGTTCAAACTACTGTTCCCCACTGCGGCCAACCTCGCTAAGATTCAACGCCTTATCGACTTCTTCGGTTTTCCGGACGCTGGTTTTTCGCGAAATCTGTGATTCCGAGTCAACTCGCAAAGTCGACATTTCTCGGGAGGCCTGGAGTGAAGAAAATAAAAGCAAGTGAAATTATGGCGGATGTCCGCTCTGGTGTGAGCGACCGTGACTTAGCGAAAAAATACCGCACGACTCCGGATCAACTCCAATATATATTCAGGCGCCTCGTCGAGGCAGGCTTGATGTCGGATCTCGAATTTTTCGATCGAACAAGCCTTAGCGACTGGGACTTGATTCGGGCCTTTTCGGAGGAATCCGAAGCGCTTCTCAATTGTCGGCAATGCGGGAAGCCTCTGCCAGAAAACGGTTTAGGATGCGGGTTCTGCAGGACAATTAGTCTGAACATGAGAACGGGTTAGAGCGTCACGGATAGTAATGACCGACGGGCTCAAAAAAATTACAGTAGCCCGGGGTGCTTTAATAATACCGAAGGATGCTATAGCGCATTGAAAATGGTGCTTTCCGTCTGCAGCCAGCCGGTTGTCCTGGCAGCGTAAGGCAGGCAGTCCGAAGCGAAGGGGACACCCGGCTGGCAGACGCATTCCTCATGCGCACCACTATAGCCACCGTAAAACGGGCAAACAAAAAACAAGTTCTGGGCCGGCAGTCCAGGACGGCGAAAAGGAAACGACAATGTCCATCAACGAACTTCCTACCTTCGGTTTTTTCGACGAAGAGGCTCCTGTATTTAGCACACGAAGGGACACAGAGACTATAGAGCTGGCCCCCTTGATGGCAGAATTGACCATGTCGGGGAACTTCAACCCCACGGAGATAGAAGCTACGTCACTGGGTAAGTTGCTCCAGGCCTTGCCGATCCCCAGTCTGCTCATCGGCCCCCATGACAGGATAATTTTTGCTAATGTAGCGTGGGAACAAGTGAGTTGTTCGTATGAGAACATACTTCGCCGTCCCTGTCATGAGCTGTTTCCAAACCCCTCCACGGCCCGTATGGTTAAATCGATTGTACAAAGTGTTTTTTCGTCCAGAAAGTCGCAGCAGACCATGGGAGTCTTGGAGATAGACAAAAAGCAGATTTGGGGTCGCGTCCACTTCAAATCTTTGCGCATGGGTGGTGAACAAGCGGTCTTGGTCCTGTTGGAAGACCTTACAGCGGAAAAGAAGCAACTCCTGTTACACCAAAGGCACCAGGAAAAGCTGAAAAAGGAGATCGCTATACGAAAATCGGCTGAAGCTGCCATGAAAGCGTCCGAACAGAGAATGCGGGTGCTTATAGAGGTATCCCCAATTGGCATAAGTATCGTCCAACATGGAACATGTGTTTATGCAAACGCCGCTTTTAGAGAAATATTCGCTTACCAAAATGGCGACAGCGTGTTGGACCAGCCCATAGAAAATTTTATCGACGCGAAATGCGGCCAATTGATGAGTTCGGGTCCCACATGTGATGGCGAGACGGAACCGGCGGCCATATCATTTGAATGCAAGGGATTGAAAAAGAGTGGTGGCAAATTTGATATAACCATATGGCAACGAAGAATTCTTTATCTCGGACAATCCTCCATCATGATTTTTATTGCGGATGCCAGTGAGGCAAAAGCTCTCAGATCGCAGCTTCTTCAAGCTCAGAAAATGGAAGCCATAGGAACATTGGCCGGGGGCATTGCCCACGATTTCAACAATCTGCTGACGATTATCCAGGGATATTCGGAACTGATTCTCTTAACTAAAGGCAAGAACATTGAAGCAAACGCGCGAACAATTTTGGAAGCGTGCCGAAAAGGAGCGGACATGGTCCAGCGCCTGCTGGCATTCAGCAGAAAGGTCGAGTCCACGCTTCGTCCCCTGAATCTCAATGATGAGATAGAACAGTTTAGAGGACTGTTGGAGAGAATGATTCCCAAAATGATTCACATCGATCTGCGCCTCGCCGAGGATTTGGCCACGATCAGTGGCGATCTCACTCAAATTGAGCAAATCCTCATGAACTTAGCGTCGAATGCCAAGGATGCCATGCCGGATGGAGGGACACTGACTATCGAGACGCGCAATGTAGGTCGTGGAAATCGATTGTGCCAGAGCATGGGGACGGACCAGCCCTGGGTTATGCTATCCGTTGCGGATACGGGCCACGGAATCAAGAAAGAATTCATCGACCACATCTTCGAACCATTTTTCACCACCAAGCAGATTGGGAAAGGCACCGGATTAGGGCTCTCCACGGTATATGGGATTGTCAAGAAGCACAACGGACATATTGTTTGCGAGAGCCAATCAGGGAAGGGAGCTGCGTTCCACATTTTCTTTCCTGTCACCAACGAGCAGGAACAAGCCAAGCAAGAAAGGGCAACGCAAGCATCGTGCAAAGGGGGAAACGAGACAATTCTTCTCGTGGATGATGAGGCGTTGGTAAGGGAACTCGGCCAGGAATTCCTTGCGGAGGTCGGATATACGGTCTTGACTGCGCCTGACGGCCAATCGGCGCTAGAAGTATATCTAAAAGAAGCCAAGAGGATCAGCCTGGTTATTCTAGACCTTGTGATGCCCCAGATGAGCGGGATACAGTGTCTGAGAAAACTGATCGAGATTAATCCGCGTGTGAAGGTGCTTGTAGCCAGTGGCTACGCGGGTGCTGGCCAAACCGAAGAATCAATCAAGTCAGGGGCAACAGGTTTCATCAAAAAACCTTTTATTTTGGCAGACATGTTGGCAGCGATTCGGACGGCTTTGGATTCGAGTCGACAACACAGCGTGAGCACACCGGTTTGCGGGTAGGCTTCCAACTATATACTAAGAGCGATCCGCAGTGGTTTACTACGAATGGCCGGGCAACTCGTCGCCACCCTCGTTTTCCCCTTCCCTGACAAGGCTGAACACCCGGACGGGCTCGCTAACATTCTTGAAACGCATACGTGCCCTTTGGAAGAGTCTGATATCTTCACCCACTCTTGAAGCTGTCTCCGGACCGACGAGAATATCCCCGTGCTTTGCGGCGGAAGCTATGCGTGCCGCGAGATTGGTTACCGGTCCGGTAGCCGTAAAGGTCATCCTGGTGCCTGAAACGCCTGTGAATCGACTCATGCCGACGGCAGCCAAACCAGAGTTGATACCCATGTTTACCTCGACCGGCAGAAATCGATTCTTCAATTCTTCGTTGATATCCAACGTCTTGCCTCGAATCTCCAGCGCCGCTTGAACCGCACTCAGCGCCGTTTTCCCCGGTTCGCCCTGAAATATGACCATGAGGCCGTCTCCAGCCGTCTCGTTTATATCTCCTCCGTAGACATAGATGATATCCAGGAAGCTGGAGAAATACTTCTCTATGATGAAAGTTACCTTGTCGCGGCTCTGAGTCTCGCTGATACGCGTATATCCTGCAACATCCAAGAACAGGACTGTAACATCGATGTCCTTTTTTTCCAGGTCAGGTGCTGACGGGTCCTTTTCCACTATCTTTTGCACGGTGGAAGGGACAAACGGCCGTAGATGGTCCAGGATTTTGTCCACGGTCAGCTTCTCCTGGGACATTCTCCAGTGACTGCGAGCGTTCTTGATCACGTTATTGGCAAGCTGAACAAGGTCTTGCAACAGATTGAAGTCCTTTTCTCCCAAGCCTGCGCCGGGCCTTGCTATTGCATCGAGGACAGCCAATAGCTGATCCCCTTCATAGATCGGGAACACGATTTCGGAAAATCCCTCCGGCGGAAAGCCATCCGCCACCAGACGGCTCCCCACGCCGCCAGACAGAAAACACATTGCGGAAAAGCTCTGACTCAGCGCACTGTTAACTGTTCCCCTACCCCTTTTGCAGAGCTGGCAATTGATCCTTTGCTTCGCCACTGCACAATGCAGCGGACGGGTGTAATACTGAGCTTCCGGATCTGTTACCAGAAGGCAAACCTCCTGCAATTGAGGTAGGGTTGCTCTCGCTTCGTCTCGGATCATCTCCAGGACTTCGCCGATGTTCAATGACGATGTGAGCTTCTGGGCCACTCGAAAAACGTTTTCGAATCGCTCTCGGTAAAAGTTTACACTAGGGGCGAGATCCTGGTTCGCGTCATCATCCGAGCCGCGCTTGTCCTGCTCAAAATCCCATCGAGGAACTGCGGCTTCCAGGTCGAAGAATTCTTTGCCACAGCCACAAATGGGGCAGACCCAGGAATCCGGCAGATCCTCGAAGGCTAATTCTCTACAGATTTCTTTTTCCGGACCATCCTGGGTAGAATCGTAACTCCAGCCACAGGTGGTACATTTCCATATCGACATATCCCATCTCCCGATAATTTCTGCTCAACCGATTCGGCCAAGAACCAGTATACAGGCTTGACCCCTGGACTAAAAGACCGCGTTTGCACACAAGGGGCATCTCAGGTCCAGAGAGAACCCGGTCTCTACGCGACAATTGTCGGAGATGTTTGATACGGATTCGCTTTCTTACAGGTAACTCGATTCCGGACACAGGCTGGGAGCTCTCCTTCGCTACGGACTACGCAGAGCCGTCTCATCACTTCGCCCCGGAGAGCCCCCGGCCCTGGAATCTCATAAATCTTGTGGCGAATGCGTATGAGGACTGCTATAAGGATTCTCGCACGCAGCGTCGGTTTTGATTACGCCAAAAGATTCGAAGACTGTCATTGTGAGGGCGAAGCCCGAAGCAGTCTCCAATTAACCGAGACAGAGATTGCTTCGTCTTTCCACTCCTCGCAATGGCATGATTGGATCGTTCGAATGTGGGCGAGAATCATGAACGAATCCGACAGAACCTTCGAGAACTGCTTTATCAGACGCAAGCGCGGGAAGTGTCAAACTCTTTTCACCAATATATCTTTGGAAATGAGCTTCTTCGGTGAGGAGGTCGACGACCGTATTCGTCTCCAGAAGCTTATTGATCTGGAAAACACCTCTCTACTGCTCCCTCTTCGGGGACAGGCTACGAGCACCTTTTTAGGAGACCCTCGAAGGCTAACTGAGCTTGTCAGGCGGACTTCCGATTTCGCTCACCCCGGACCAGTTCAGCTCGACTGGAAGCAATCACACTTCATGATGGCGGCACCTGCTTGTCTGCATCCAAGGCTATTCGCTGTAGTCTCGAATCAGTCGGGAGCCTATCAGGAAGAACGTTATCGCGTACAGACAAAGAACCGCCAGGGATATCATCACGCCTGCATCAAGCGAATTCTCACGAATTAAAACGTTTGTGTGCGTCAACGGCAATACCCATACCAATGCCTTAAGCGGTTCCGGTATCCTGTCCACCGGGAAGAACGTCCCACAAAAAAATGCCATGGGTAGAATGAAGAAGTTGTTATAAGTGGCCGTATCTTCATGCGACTTGGTAATCATGCCGGTGATCACTCCAAGACTGGAGAACAGGAAACAATTGAGTAGAAGAGTCGGCACGAAGAGCGGCGTGACCGATACATTGCGACTCGTAATGAACCCGACGATCAAGATGAGGCCCGAGGCGAACAGTCCCTTCACCATTCCGGCCAGCACTTCTCCGATCATGATGGCCGACGGCTGTATGGGTGCTTGGATGAAAACCTGAAAGTTCTTGAAGTACAGCCGGTTGAGGTTCAAAGCATTGGCCACCCACGTGTAGGAGTTCATCATTGAAGTCAATGCAACGAGCCCGGGAATCAAGTAGCTCAGATAGTCCGCGCCCTGTATCTGCACCATCCGGCCGAGGCCCAGACCGAACGTGAGGAGATAAATGATCGGTATAAGCATAGCGGAAAAGAGATAGCTGATCCTCAGGAGCTGTCTCCTGAACAGGAGCATCTCGCGAAGAAAAATAGGATACCAGGCGCCCCCGATCATTCGATACGCTCCCCGGTCAGTTTGATGAATACGTCCTCGAGATTCGTCCTCCGTATCCTGACCTCGCAGTCCGTGCAGAGCACCAGATTATTGGCCTCCTCACGATCCTTGCACATCTGTTGTATGAGCTTGCCCTCGTCATTCACGAACTCGACTATATACTCACCGACGGTCGCCTTGAGGTTATCCGGCGTGTCAAGCGCTATGAGCGCACCTTTGTCGAGAATGCCCACGTGATCGCAGAGCGCTTCGGCTTCCTCGATGTAATGCGTGGTGATCACAACAGTGCGGCCTTCAATGCGAGTCTTCCGTATAATGTCCCACACCTGCCGTCTGATCTGGGGATCCAGGCCGATGGACGGCTCGTCAAGGAACAGAACCGACGGCTCCGTAAGTAGTGCCCTCGCGATAAGAAGCCGTCGTTGCATGCCGCCCGAGAACCGCATGAGCAATTCATCCCGCCGGGCCCAAAGATCGACGAGTTGAAGGCACCAACGGATCTTCGCCTCACGGTCGGGCACCCCGTGCAACATGCTGTAGATCAGAAGATTCTCGTACGCAGTGAGTTCCCGGTCGAGGTTGTTCTCTTGCGGCATTACTCCCATCAGCTTCTTGACGGCAATGGACTCTTTTACCACGTCATGACCGGCTATCAGGGCCCGCCCCCCGTCGGGCTTCGACAGCGTGGTGAGTATTTTTATAGTCGTCGTCTTACCGGCTCCATTGGGTCCCAAAAGGCCGAAGACACGTCCCCGCCGGACACTGAACGAAAGGTTGTCGAGCGCCCTTATGTTGCCATATTGTTTAGTGAGTCCCGTAACCTCTATCATGATACGCGGAGCCTCAGCACGCAGTGTGTTATCGAACCGCACGTCAGCACATGTTCGAGGTTAGCCCGGCCGTTTCAACGATGAACCCGTTAATAGCACGCTCATGGGTGCAAAAGTGCGGTACGGAAAATTCTAACAATTGGACAACAGCGATCGGTCTTGTAGCCGTATGGCTGAACATGATCCGGCCCAGGGCTGCAGGGTCTATCGGTTCCACGAGTTCGACTGGAGACGGACGCTCCTTTTCCCCGATGCCACAATTTCATTCTGATCAGGCCTTTCGCTTTGGGAGTGAGTCTTGCACATGGTACATCAACCGGGATTTCTTTTTCCAGCATTTCTCGGACCAGTCCAACGAGGCTTCCGGGCTTCAAACGTGTTCTCACAGCATTGTCGCTCAATGCCGGTTCAGATTGCCACACAAAATCGGGCGAGCACAAACATGTAAATTATGACGTAACTTTCAAGAAAATTGCAAGTCGACCAGAATGTGGAAACTGTGTCTCACGCCTGAATGTTTCTGCATGCGGCCCATCCCGAATCCCCGGACCTCCAGGGACTCTGTAAGTTATTGACTTGGAGCTCGAGTCAGACGAGACGTTCTGGCAGAAATCGAGCCAAAAATTCTCAGGGCTCCGGCAACAAGTGGCTTCTTACTTCAATCGATGCCGGACTGTTCTCTGATGCTGCGTGCCATGGCAGAGACATCCTCGTCACCGTAACCTCTTGCAATAATGCCATTTTCTATCTGATCCACGAGAGCGGCCACGGGGAGGGTCACACCGAGCTTTCTTGCTGTTTCAAGTGCTATTCTCAGGTCTTTCTGATGAAGCCTGACGCGAAAACCCAAAGGGTAGCTGTTGTCAATCATGTTCCTCGATCTGTTCGTGAGCACCCATGATCCTGCGGCGCCATGGCTGACAGCTTGGAGCACTTTTTCCATATCCAAACCAGCCTTGATCCCCAGGACCATTCCTTCGGCAACACTGAAGTAAACTCCAGCGATAATGATTTGATTTATGGCTTTGGTAAGCTGTCCTGCACCTATTGGGCCCACATGAGTAACCGAGGTACCCATGGACTGTAGTACTGGCAAGACTTTTTCCACGTCCTCAGGATTGCCTCCTACCATGATGGCAAGAGTACCCCGTTGCGCGCCTTCAGAGCCTCCGGACACAGGCGCATCCACCATTCTTATCCCTTTTTGTCCTACGGCCTGAGCAATTCGGCGAGTCGCCTCGGGACTGATGGTGGACATGTCCACCACGATAGTGCCCGGCTGTGCCCCGTGAATGATGCCGTCCGCACCAAGAACCACATCTTCGACATCCGGGGTATCGCTGAGGCACGTCACGATTACCTCGGCTTTCCGTGCGGCATCCGTGGGCGACGCGGCTCGCTGAGCCCCTTGAGCCGTCAATAGTTCTTCTTTTCCTGCTGTGCGGTTATAGATGATGAGATCGTGGCCGGCCTTCATTATATTCAAGGCCATCGGGCCGCCCATGGTGCCAAGCCCTATAAATGCTACCTTCACTGGATCTTCCTTTCAGCCCCAATTGGGACACGATGTTTTTGCTGTCTTGAGTCGGGAACGGAAACCCGAAATCTGTATTATGACCTATTATTACCTTTCGATAGTATCCGACCCGGGAAGAAGAATCGGCCCTGTTCGTGCCTTGCGGCCTTTTGCTTCGTGTGAGTTCCCGGATCTTTTTCGAGAAAGGGGCTCACGTAAAAATCTCCGGATTCAGGCAGTTAGGGGGTCTTCGACCTTCTATCAACACGGAAATCAGGTTCTCCGCCGCCAACAGCCCCATTTTGGTGCGGGTTTCAATGGACGCACTGGCTATGTGAGGCACTATGACCACATTGTCCATGGATGTCAGTTCTTTTTCTATAGCTGGCTCGAACTCGAAAACGTCGAGCCCTGCTCCCGCAACTTGGCCCAGTTGCAGTGCCTTCACCAGGGCTTTTTCGTCCAGAACTTCTCCTCTGGAAGTATTGATGAGATAAGCAGAGCTCTTCATGAGCGCGAGTTCGGGACCGCTTATCAGGTGGTGAGTCTCAGGTGTGAGAGGCACGTGGAGAGAAACGAAATCCGATTGGGAAAGAAGAGCCGACTTACTCACGAACTTGGCTCCCACTTCTTCTTCCAGCCCGGGGTCTTGTCTCATCGAGTCATGATAGAGAATGTTCATGTCAAAACCTGCCGCCCGTTTGGCCACAGCAAAACCAATACGCCCTAATCCCATCAGTCCCAAGGTTTTGTGGTGTACGTCGGTACCCAGGAATAAAAGTGGAGCCCAGCCCTGATACTTTCCAGACCGGGCATAGGAGTCCGCGGGCACCACCTTGCGGGCTACCGCCAACAACAGAGCCATTGCCAAATCCGCCGTGGTATCGGTCAGGACTCCAGGGGTGTTGGTGGCCGGTATCCTTCTCTTGGAGCAGGCCGAGAGATCGATGTTGTTGTAGCCAACAGCATAATTGGCCACGATTTTGAGTTGGGAACCAGCTGCATCCAACACCTCCTCGTCGATGCGGTCCGTCAGAAGCGGCAAAATACCGTCTTTGCCTTTTACGCCGGCAAGTAGCTCCTCGCGGGTCAGCACTCTATCATGTGGGTTGCACAGAACCTCGAACGTGTCTTCCAAAACCTGCATGGCCCCTTCGGGCAGGCGCCTGGTCACAAATATTGTTGGAGTCATAGAGTGTTCCTCTTCCTCATCGTTGTTTACTAAACTTGGCTCCAGGCCAGCTGCATGCTCCGTTTAGCGTTCGCTATGACCAGATGTGAATCCTGTCCTTGCATGGGTTTGACCTCGAAACTTACCATGGGTCTTCTTGTCCCATCCAAGAAACCGATCTGCACGAGTGTACGCAAAAAAGCCGCTATTTCGTGAACACCGTTCGCGCTGCCCGGGGTTCCGAAAATCGGATGGCAGTCTCCATAACCGGGCAAGTTCGGGTCCAGGACCGCATTTCCCAAATGGGCGGCGGCAAGAAACTCCTTTACCGGTTCCAAGGCCTCCTGAGGAGATTCCCGAAGAAGCGGTATGTGGCTGAGATCAACCAGCAATCCGAAATTGTTGTATTCCCGGCAAACAGCCTCAGCTACCTGCCGACAAAGAGCAGCCGGTCCAAGCAGGCAACACTTGTCCACATCGCAATCAAAGGCTTCTACGATTACAGTGGGGCCGTTTTGTTTCCTGGAATAGTCGCACAACTCACTCAAGGATGTTATGAGGGCATGAATAGCCTCTTCGCGTTGTTTTTCACCGGGATCTTTCCCGGAAAGAACCACAAAGCTTTGAGCACCCATGAAAGAGGCTTCGTCCAGCAACTCCTTCATCTTAGCAACGGCGTGATTGCGGCGATCCTCTTTCAGGGAATTCAGATCCAGTCCTTGGCCCAGGATAATGGGGTGCGCTCCAAATCCTATATCAAGGGAGGCCAGTTGACAGATGTCGCGTACCCTTCGCCGCTGATGCTCATCGGCAATATGAGTAATTTCTATAGCCGAGAAAAAAGGGTCCAAGGCTATCTGTTTCACAGTCTCTTCCCAAGGGCCTTGACCGCCGGCTACTTCCGGAAAGGCCATGAAATGTACGATGCCCATACTGAGGTAAGAATGTTGACTTTTGTCCATGATTAACACAGCTCCTGATCTAGGCCTCCACCGGCCGGAATACGAGCACAGCAGCCATCACCACGTAAACCATTGCGTCCGATGCGGAAGAAGCAATATACGCCGCGGTCAAAGCGTGAACCATTCCCAACGCAAAAGCCGCCACAGCAGTCCCCTTAAGGTTACCCATGCCTCCTACGATGACCACGGCAAAGCAAAGAATAAGAATCTGAAATCCCATATAAGGGTCCAAAGTACTGAGCGGAGCGTAGAGGACTCCTCCCAAAGCAGCCAACGCGCTGCCCATCACGAAGACAATGGCGAAGTGTTTCTCTACGTTGATTCCCAGGCTGCGGACTGCCTCTCGATCTTGCAGACCCGCAACCACGATTTTGCCAACCAGGGTTTTTTTGAAGAACAACTGTAGACCGAAGAATATCAGCACTGACGATCCGATGATAACTAACCGGAACACCGGCATTGACAATGAGCCGAAGGTCCAGAGCACACCTATGGGATCGCTGATCGGCAAGGGGCTTGCTCCGTAGACCCATTTGAGCAGGTCTGCTCCTATGAGGAGGATGGCATAGGTTGCTATGATGGCGTAATCTATAGACTGGCCGTACAATCTCCTTATGACAAACCGTTCTATTACGTAACTCAAGGGAATCGAAACTGCCAGGGCAGCAAGAACTCCCGCAATAAAGCCTGTTCCCAACAGGGTCGCTACTGTGTAGAGTGCGTAGGCACCCACTGCGTAGATAAGACCGTGAGCAAAGTTGACAATGCCCATAGCTCCGAAGGTTAACGACAGACCTATGGATATTATATAAAGAATTCCTCCTATGGTGAGCCCGAACAAAATCGATTGCACGAAATTGGTCATCGGTTCGACCGTTCCTTTTCCAAAGCTCTCCCGGCCTTGCTCAGATAACCCCAGATCCCCTCGCGGAACCAGAAAACGAAAATCAATAGAGCGAATCCCAAGAACATTTCCCAGCGAATCAGGTAAACGGCCAAGTAGTTGCTTATTGTCATGAAGGCCGCTCCTCCCACCACGGCGCCGATAACGCTGCCGGCGCCTCCCATCAATGCGGCGAAAATCACCTCCACGTTTCGGGTTGGAGCAATGAGGCTGGTATTCGTGTAAGAAAGGTTGATGCTCATCAGGGCTCCGGCAAAAGCCGCTATCGCACCGGAAATAATGAAGGTGATGTACTTGTACAGATAGGTGTTGTATCCCAGAAACTTAACCCGAACCTCATTCTCCTTTATGGCCTTCAATAGGCTTCCGTACGGTGAGCGGACCAATGACAGCACCAAAAAGACCACGAGTAGCAATGAACATAGACAGAAGTAAAATCGAAAGGTGCTTTCGCCGAAGTTGATGATGCCATACTTATTGAAAAAAAGGGACAGCCCGTCCTCGCCGCCCGTCCATTTATGCCAGGGGCTCAACACCAGATACGCCCCCACCTCGTTCAAGGCCAGATTCGACAGAGCGAAGGCTGCTTGCGACGTCTTGACCACCAACGTGCCAAGAAGCGTGGCAACAAGTGCTCCCAGCAGCACTCCGGCCAGTATGGACAAGAAAGGATCGGGATAGATGTGATAGGCGAACATACCGCATCCGTAAGCGCCGGCTCCCAGATAGAGCATGTGCCCGAAAGAAAGCTGTCCCATATGGCCGTATAATAGATCGAAAGCAATGACGAAAATGCAAAAAATCATGAAGTCCGTAATCTTCGGCAATGAAGTGGCGTAGCCGTAGATCAGGAAGGCTAGAGCTACACATATCAGGGTCAAGGTCGGATTCTTTTCGACGCTGTCGAACATGCCGTACCTCAGAACTTTACAGTTGGTCTTCGTACGAAGAAGGGTTTGCAATCATCTTTTTGTCGGCTATCTCGAGTGAAAAAACACCCTCCTTCATCACGTATAATCGGTCCGCCAATCGCGCCACGGTGGAAAGGTTCTGTTCAACTACCACCATGGTGATCCGTTTCTTCATTTTCAACAAAATGTCTACGATCTCGCCGATGATGATAGCCGCCAGGCCTTCCGTGGGTTCATCTATAAGCAGTAGCCGGGGGGAGCCGACAAGTGCCCTTCCGATGAGAAGGATCTGTCGTTCTCCGCCTGAAAGTCCTTTAGCCTTATGGTCAAGAAGTGCTCCCATCTTGGGGTGTATGGCCACCACCTTTGCTACAGCCTCGTCGAGGCACTGGCCTGTCGCGTAGGCGGCGAGTTCCAGGTTTTCCCGTACGGTCAGTTCACCAAAGACTCTCTTGTCCTGATAGACGTATCGTATGCCCATGCGGGCCACCTTCTCCAGGGGCATCCCATCTATTCTTTCGCCCTTGAACGCTACTGTGCCATTTGCTGGGGCCACAAATCCCCCGATCGTTTTCAACAAAGTGGTCTTGCCCGCTCCATTGCGCCCCACGACGCACACCAGTTCACCTTCGTTCAAACGTAGCGACACGGCGTGCAAAACTTGGGCGCGTCCGTAGCAGACGTCGAGATTCTCAACGGTCAATAGCATTCCATTTCTTCCTTACCCCAATAGCACTCGCATACGCCGGGATCGCTGATAACTTTCTGTGGGTCACCGTGGCAAATCAGCTTACCCTCATTGATCACGCATAGCGTGTCCACCAGGTCCATTAACTTGGAAATTTTGTGCTCGATTATGACGATGGCGAACTGCCCTTTGATGCCGTGTATGACCTGGCTGATATGGGCTATGTCCACTAAGCTGAGCCCTGCAAAAGGTTCGTCCAAGAGGAGAACCTGTGGTTTCAAGGAAAGGGCAAGGGCTATCTCCAACTCCCGTTTTTCCCCATAGGACATATCCGAGGTTTTGATGCTTGCTTTTTCAGCGATGCCCAATACGTCCAGAGCTTGCAGGCATTCATCTTCCAGCGCCCGGTAATGCACGTTTTTGAAAAAAAACCGGAGCTTGGAGCTGTAGTCCGGACCATAGCGGACCCGGGCCAACATCATATTTTCCAGGACTGTCATGGAATCGAAAACCGAGACCAGTTGGAAAGTGCGCGCAATGCCAAGAATCACGCGCTCATGTGAAGGCATATGGGTGATGTTTCGGCCTTGGAAGATCACTCGACCTTTTTGAGGGCGGTAATACCCCGTAAGCAGATTGAAGAACGTAGATTTGCCCGCGCCGTTGGGGCCCATGATGCCCGCAGTTTCACCTTGGAATACTTCATACGTAATGTCGTTGACTGCGAGTAAGCCATCAAAGCTCTTGATTACTCCCGCGGTCGACAGGATCGGTTGCGCCATATTCGAGCCCTATTTTGGTCGTGGAGGAGAGGATGCCTCTCCTCTCTCCGGGATGGTTTAGTAGCCTTCGCTCTTAAGGGAAGGCAGATAATCGTCTCCTGTGTAGGCGCCGATGACTTTCACCAGATCCCATTTACTCTTGCGCTCGTTGGCTCCCTTGCCGACTACCACAAAGGCGCCGTATTTGAAAACCGGTTGATGGTCTTCGCGCCACTTGCCCGGGCCTTTCATCGACGCGAATTCCGGCTTGGTCATAATGGCTTCGGCAATTTTCTTCGGATCGGTGGATTGGGCAAGTTCAATTCCCCGGACAAGTTCTTTGCATGCCACGTAAGTCATACCGGCATAAGGGTCCGGCGGTTCGCCGTACATCTTCTCGTATTTGTCCACAAAGGACTTGCCCTCCTTGACCACTTCGGCATCTTCAAAGCCCTCAAGGTTCCAATACCACGACATCAGGGAGTAAACGCCATCCAGAGCTTCCGCCGGTACGCCGCCGCCGAAGACGTTCGTCATCCAATTAAACCAAATTTTGGTTTTGTTCTTTAAACCCAGTTCGTGGGCCTGCTTGAGAACAGAAATAGCTCCTGTGCCCCACTGGGCCATCATGCAGACGTCAGGTTTCGCATCCGCAATCTTCTGGATATAAGGGGTGTAATCGGCCGTCTGGACAGGGGCCTCATCGTAGATGACCTCAACTTTGTACTTCTCGAAAGCTGCCTTGGCTCCCTCATATTGGTCGCGTCCAAAAGCGTAGGCCGGGGCCAAAAAGTATACCTTCTTAGGCTTCAGATTGTTCGCGATATATGCTGCGCCGGAATAACCGATGGCGTAAGCGCTTCCGTGAATACCAAAGGTAGTGGGAGCAAGTTCCTTCTTTGCGAACATTTCGATCGGGGCTACGCATGTGGTTATGTACGGCACAGGCTCACTGACAACCTGATTGTTCAGCGCCTTGGCGATGGCGGCAAAGGTTGAGCCTATTATGCCGACCACTTTATCTTCGTTGCGTAGCTCCTTGAACCGGCGGACAGCCACATCACCCTTGGTCTCGTCATCTCTCACCACGGCCTCAACGGGGATCTGCTTGCCTCCAAGCTTCACTCCGCCGGCTGCGTTGATTTCTTTGATGGCCATCTCGGCGCCCTTGTTTTGAACCGGTCCTATAGGTGATGCCGGGCCGGTGAGTCCGAACATCAGACCGATTTTGATCTTGTCAGGAGTCTGAGCCAATCCCTGAGATATGGTCCCCAGAGTCAAAAAAACAAACGTCAGGCAAACAAAAGAAACGCAGCCTCTCCTCTTCATCATTGTTCCTCCTTATCGTTGATCACCTTTGCGCAGGTAGTGTGTACATCCGTCTCGACACTGCGGTTGTCTCTTTCTCATGTGGCGACACCGGGTCGACATATTCCTGGCACAGAGCAAGACCTCACTTGTTCGGCGGGCCGCCTGCTTCTTTTATAGCCCAGAAGACATTTTCCGGGTCCGCCGGCAAGGAACGCACCCTTCCTCCGCATGCGTTGCATATGGCGTTCAGGATGGCCGGTGTTGCAGGTATGTTGGGCATTTCGCCGATTCCTTTCGCTCCGTACGGACCCAACTCGTTGGCCACCTCCAGAATGATCGGATTAATGTCAGGGACGTCCAGAGCAGTAGGTATCAGATAGTTTTGGAGGTTGGTGTTCTGGATGACACCTTCCCGGATGACCACTTTCTCCATCAACGCATAACCGAGACCCATTGCCACACCGCCTTCGATCTGACCTTCCAGGGCCCTCGGATTGATGGCTTTGCCCACGTCGAAGGCTGCGACGTAATATTCGACCTCCACCTCGCCGGTTTCGGTGTCCACAGCCACCTGGGCCATATGTGTGGAGTAAGTGTAAACAAAATAGGGATTGCCCTGACCGGTCTCGGGATCCAAACTGGGAGTCGGCGGCGCCCACCAGCCTTGACCTACAAGTCTTTTGCCGGCAGCCATGCAACGGCTGGCCACCTGCTTGAATTCTACTGATGAAGTC
Source organism: Desulfomonilaceae bacterium (assembly GCA_035319325.1). Taxonomy (GTDB): domain Bacteria; phylum Desulfobacterota; class Desulfomonilia; order Desulfomonilales; family Desulfomonilaceae; genus DATHCX01. Next base: position 5,060 of record DATHCX010000164.1, on the reverse strand, counting down.
GGATTGTCCCGATCGAACACCTTGCGGTTCCGAAACTCCACTTGCTCGGTTGCTACTCCAAGCATTTTCGCTGCCGCCTCGACCAACGATTCTTTTACCTGGCGTGCGGCCTGAATGATGGCGTTTCCCATAAGCGTAGTCGAGCGACTGCCGACAGTCGGTCCGGATTCCGGAACCAGGTCGGTGTCGGGCTGGACCAACCGAACATCTTCGAGGCGAACACCCAACTCTTCGGCGCAAATTTGGGGCAATACGGTGAATGCTCCCTGCCCCATTTCGGTGATTCCGGTATAAAGAAGTACGGAACCGTCCTCATGCACGTACACATTTGCCCCACAAGCATCGCCGCTCGTACCTATGCTCGTTCGATACCAACCCATGCCGATGCCCACTCCGCGCCGCTTGCTCCGCTCCCTGTCAATGTACCCGGTTTCACGAGAACGCCGATCCCAGTCAAATGCTTTGGCACAGGCCTCAAGGGTTTCCCTCAGCCCTACACTCTGGTCCAACACCTGACCTGTGGCCGTTTGCGACCCCAGCCGAAAGGCGTTCTTGCGCCGAATCTCCAAGGGGCTGATCCCCAGCTCGGAAGCCAATTCATCCATCATCTGTTCATGTGCGATGTGTACCTGAGGGGCGCCGAAACCACGCATGGCCCCGCCGTAAGGATGGTTTGTATAACAAAGATACGCGTCGACTTTCACATTGGGAATGACGTAGGGTCCAGCCATCATGACCATGGAATGTATGTGAGAACCACCCGCCGGGGGAATTTTGGGGCCCAGCGATGCGTAGGCTCCCTGTTCATCGTAGATCACACCCTGGAAAGCGACCAGAGTGCCGTCTTTCATGGCTCCGATTTTGACTTCCATGATCATCGGGTGGCGTTTGGCCGTTTGTATAGTGACTTCCTCTCTTTCCAGGGCGAGACGTACGGGCCGGCCGGTGTGTTGGGCCAATACCGCGGCACGGCAGCCCAAATCGATGGGGGAGTCCTCCTTGCCTCCGAAGCCGCCACCCATATGGATCTGGCGACAACGAACTCTGTTTATAGGAAGACCTAATACAGGTGCTACGTTCCGCCGCACGGTAAAAGGTGCCTGCATCGGTCCTTCCACCAGCATCGTACCATCCGGTTCAGGGATTGCCATGGCCATGTCGGGTTCCATGTACGCGTGTTCCAGGAAAGGAACCTCGTAAGTGCGTTCCAGAATCACATCGGCCTGCTCGAAGCCACTGTCCACATCGCCCTTTCGCAGCTTGTCATAGGAAAGCAGGTTCCCCTTTTCGTGAATCTTTGGAGCATCTTCCTTGAGAGAATCGCGCGGATCGAATATTGCAGGCAAAGGCTCATAGTCGACCTCTATTAAGGCCAGAGCCTTGTGGGCGATCTGCTCCGTCTCAGCCGCTACCAGGGCCACGCCATCGCCCACGAACCGCACTTTGTCACTGCAGATAACCGGCTGGTCCGGGATAATGGCACCGAATCCGTTGCGTCCGATCAAATCTTTGGCGGTGAGCACGGCCACCACGCCTTCCACTTCCTCAGCTTTGGTAGTGTCTATGGACTTGATAATGGCGTGGGGATGGGGGCTACGGAGAATCTTGCCGTGTAAGAAACCTTCCTGGGAATAGTCGGCCCCAAACCTGAGCTTCCCGGTCACTTTCAGCGGATCGTCCGTCCTGTTCACAGACTGTCCCGCTACTGCCAACTCGGCCTCTTTGAACCTGATAAACGGTAAGAAATCGGTGCGTTCCTTGACCAGGACTTGCATTTTTCTTTTGTCATCGTACTTGTCGGACATGGCTCCTGCCTTGTGTGGAAAAGGTCGGTCGGACCAGACCCGGTCTTAAGGCTGCTTGGCGGCAGCTGCAATCTGGACGGCTTCCACGATCTTTCGATAGCCGGTGCAGCGACAAAGGACTCCCGACAGTGCCTTCCTGATCTCGTGCTCATCGGGATTCGGATTACTCCGCAAAAGGGCCGCTGTATTCATTATCATCCCGGGAGTGCAAAATCCGCATTGGGCGGCTCCTGCATTCATGAACGCCTCTTGTATGGGATGCAGCGACCCATCCGGCTTCTGCAAGCCCTCGATGGTCGTGACCTCCCTACCTTGAACTTTCATGGCCGGCATCAAGCATGAGTTGTATGCTTTTCCGTCCACCAGTACTGTGCAGGCTCCGCATTCTCCTTCGCGGCAACCGGCTTTGGTTCCGGTAAGTCCGAAGCTGTCCCTGAGGAGATCAATCAAAAGGGTGGACGGATCGACTGCAACAATAACTACTTGGCCGTTAAGCGTGAAGGAAATATCTCGACTCATCATTTGACCTCTCTTACAGAACGCATCCCGCATGCTCCAATGCCCTACGAAGTCCTCGTTTCACCATTACTTTGACCATTTCCTGGCGATAGTCGCAAGACCCCCTCAGGAGGCTGTCCCGAGGCGAGCAGTAGGCATACGCACGATCAGCAGCTTCCTGCACTGTCTCAAGCGTCACGGGCTTTCCTTTGACCACATCTTCTACGAGTCTGGAGCGGAACGGTGTGGGTGCGACCGGCCCCAATGCAATAGCTGCTTCGGTAATAACCTTTTTCGCTTCGTCTACGGTAACTACTACGGAGCACACCAGCATGGGCAATGCCAGTGCTCTACGCTTGCTTAGTCGTAACGAGCACCCGCCTTGATGAGATCCCAAGGCTTTGAACTCGATATGTGTCAGGATCTCGCGACTTGGGTCGACTACGGTTTTTCCCACGTCCAAGAAGAAATCCGAAAGCGGCACTATCCGCTCTCCAGCTGCGGAAACAATGGTCACTCGGGCATTCAGCGCCAACAAGGGGATGCTGGCATCGGCTGCCGGCTGGCCGCTGACAAGATTGCCTGCCACCGTAGCTATGGTGCGTATCTGCGGCGAACCGACTGCACCACAGGCGGTCGCCAAGAGGCCCGCCTTCTCTCTGACCACAGCCGAAGCTTCTGTCTGTGCGTGGGTAACCAGTGCCCCTAGGACTATGTTAGCCCCCTGCTGCTCGATGAGCCCTAACCCCGGAATCCTTCCAATGTCTACGAGAGCGTCCACTGTGTAGTCGCAACGGCGCAACGCCACGATAACGTCCGTGCCTCCAGCGATGATGCGGGCCCGACCCTCGTATTCGGTTAACATTTGTACGGCTTGGGATAGAGTCTCAGGAACCAGGTAATCCTTCAGAGAAATGTCCCGGCGCCAATGCAACTCATCAAACACTTGAGGCATGTTCCAACCTCCTCCTAAATCCGTGCGAGGACAGGGGTTTCATGGCTGTTCGAATTCAGATCCAAAGATTTCACCCGTCGACTTGCGTTGGACCGTGGCTTAGACTCAAGCGACGGGACCAAGGAGCCTTCAACTCTGTTCGAGTGGGCCTACGAAGGTTTCTCGCCGTCTCTGCCGTTGGCGATGTCATGATCCGGGCAAGTCCCCGAGCTCCTTCTCCTAGATTCCTCCAGCCGCCAGTCGGGCCCAATATGGTTCAAAAACCTTTCGGACCTCTGAACGGTCTCGTATGGAAACATTCTGGAAATAGAGAAAATTTGATATGGACTCCCCAGCGGTCTTCAGGTCCACTTCGAGCACCACTGCGCCGCCACTCGCGCCCTTCCGCACGGCCATAAAACCCATTACTTCAAGAGCTCTCATAGCTTAGCGCAATGTCTGCTGTAGTGCTGAGCATTAGGAATGCACCTACCGGCCAGGTGTCGCCTTCGCTTCGCAGGGCCTGCCTTACTGTGCTGCGAGGACAACCTGGCCGACTGCGGACGGAAAGCGCCATTTTCAATGCGCAGCACTATAGCTCACTCCAAAATCGCCGACCCGCTCCTTTGTTGAGGCAAGACCTGCCTCCTGGATTTAGTGTGCCGCTGACTATGGCATACCTGACCCGGGAGATGCTGTCCGACGCGACGTTGTTCTGCTGCACGTGTCGAAACACAACAAAAATCCTCTGTTTCTATGTGCTGAAGAGATCGACAGCACTTTTTTTTGTACACGTGCACGAGACAACCGTCAAGGGGAAAAGTCAAATGTGGGCATCCATCCAGTTACGCATGGGAAAAGATTTTCATTGCGAGCGTAGCGAAGCAATCTCGCCCTTAAGTATCTAAATTGATTCGTCATTTCACTCCTCGCAATGACAGAGAATAGGCACTTCCCCCGACTAACTGAAGGATTACAAATTTGGATGGTTCCCAATGGCTCTTCTCTCCTCTCCGAACGGATCCGGGGGTGGTGCGATATTGTGCTTGACCGGAGGACGTGGAGCGACGTACTGTCAAAATAGATAGAAACAGGCTTGTTAAGCAACCTGAAGACGGTGTTGTATCTGTAGTGTCTTGTGGAAGAAGAAAAGGGGCCTTTTCCGGGTTCTGGGAGCCCTTCACTGAAACCAAGACGCCCGAAATCCTAAGTACAGGTTTTTTTTGAATCAGGTCGCGCTTCTTTGTCGGAGTAGATTGCTTCGTTTTGCTCGCAATGACACTGCTCGGCCCTGTCCTTGCGAGGAGCGCAGCGACGCAGCAATCTCTTTTGGTTATGAAATCAGGCACCGAACTTACGAAAAGCAATACCAAGTTTGCCGCATAATTCTTGATACATGTTTCTGGTTCCGCTACCAGCGGAAGGGACTCGTGCACAATGAAGGCTGAAGAACGGGGTGTGGCGCTGCCGATCTTGCAAGGCGTGCTGCCCATCAAGGGCTCGGAAACCCCTGCCAATATCGTTGCAGGCATCAGCCTTGCCGCCCTGGCCGTTCCCGAGGTCATGGGGTACACAGCCATCGCTGGTACCCCTGTGATTACCGGCCTTTACACCATGCTCATTCCCATGGGTTTGTACGCCCTGTTTGGATCGTCCCGCCATCTGGTGGTCGGCGCCGACTCGGCAACGGCGGCAATGCTGGCATCGGGTCTCTCCGGTCTCGCGGTTTCGGGATCCGCCGAGTACGTTGCGCTTACCGGAGTATTGGCATTAATGGCAGCGGCGCTCCTCATCATCGCCCGCATCGTTGGCCTGGGACTTCT
>DATHCX010000163.1:0-11751 GCA_035319325.1 Desulfomonilaceae bacterium | reverse complement strand
CGTTTCTCCGCGTTTGGCAAAGTCTCCAAAAAGGTTTTTGAACCGCTCGACCCGCATTCACTCTTCCGGTTGAATCGCCAATGCACTCGTGGCCATGCCCGAAAAACCAAAGACCGCACACTTCACAGCGACTCGTGGTTCCAAGGGAAAAACTCCACTAGTAGCCACGAATTATGTACTCAACCGCGATGAAAGGCAAGACAATCTCATTCCGCCATGTAACGCCTCAGGTACGGACGGGAAAAGGCTGTCATTGCGATCGCAGCGAAGCAATCTCTGCCTTTAAGTATCGAGATTGCTTCGTCGTTTCACTCCTCGCACTGACAGAGGTTAGGTACTTCCCCCGAGTAACTGAACGATTGCTCCTCCATGTTATAAGATGGCGCTTTCATACAAGAATAGGATTGGAAGGACACTGTTTACAAGAAGTGCGTCACCGATTTGACGGATTTGAAGATGCCATCGTATGACTCCGTCCCGGGATGCAAAAGACTCAGGACGACGAGAAGAGCGACGACCGCGATGCTAATGAAGAATATCGTTGGCACATGCGTTTCCGGAAATTCAATCAGACGAACGTTCGAAACAAGTCCATGTACACATCGACCCGCTTATCCCATGAATGTTCGCGTGCTACGAATCGTGTCACCGCATCCTTGTTTGCATCAAGAGAAAGCTTCAGAATTTCCGATGCCTTTGAGGCGAGATCTCCCACATCACCGTACGTGAAAATTCTTCCGAATCCTGTTTCAGCTATCAAATCGTTGTTGACGATAGGTTCCTCGGAGAGAACGGGCAGACCGCCTCTCAGGTAATTGACTATTTTAGACACGTCGTTGTCGAATGCATGCGGACCTGTGGCCAAGGCCAGTCCGATATTCGCGTGCCTCACGTAATCCCATATTTCACTTTCGGAACGTTCTCCGTGGTTCACAATGAGCGGATCCAGCGAGCACCGCGGATCGCCGCCGTACATGCAGATCTTATTCAATCCGACCAGATGAATTTCGCAAATATTCCGAAGGGCTCTGGCCGCTGCATTGATCATGTCAACCATCCTGGGGGCAGCCAGACTGCCCAGGAAAAGCATGATCTCCGAGTTTCCGTCATACGGATTTTTTCCCGGCAGCGGCACTTCCGCCGGGCACCCCGTGGGGACCAGGGCAACCGGGGGTTCCTTGCCGTACAGCATGGTCCAGCGTTCGCGGTTGTGTTCGTTGTTGAGGATCAAGATGCTCGCGCGGTGTTTTATGATGTCCTGGCACGCGAGGAGTTTGTCTCGAAACGGCTGGTCCCGTTCGGGTAAACGATTGTCCACCACCCTTACGATCCTGGACACCACAGGCCCGGTGTATCCATTGATCAACAGGACTGAGTCGTGATAGCAGGTTTTGACTATGTCGTACCTGCACGGTCGCTCGAGATATGACAGGGGTTTTACAGGGATAAGGTCTGCGACGGTTCCGGGTTCTCCAATGGGGGCTATGATTTCAGCTTGAACGCCCTTTTTGATGAGCCCGCTTGAAATTGCCCTGAGACGAACAAGGTCAATACCCGTGGGTGGAGCGAACGGGTTCTTGTGAAACACGATTCCGACGCGCATAGTTGACCCTGGAATAAGAGCCCCTCGGTGCCCGTGGCTACGGATAAATGCCCCGAATCATGATGGCATCGGAGATCCGGCGAACGGCCAAAATTTGGGCCGCCACGCGAGATGGCACTTTGTATATGCGAGAGGCTTCCATAACGTTTTCGAATGCTTTCACCATGAGTTTCTGGAGCTTCAGGTTGATTTCTTCAACCGGCCAGAAAAAGGACTGCAAATCCTGCACCCATTCCAGGTAGCTCACCGTAACGCCGCCCGCATTGCAGAGAATGTCCGGAATGATGAAGACGTTCATGTCGTTCAGGATCTCGTCGGCTTCCGGCGTCGTGGGCCCGTTTGCTCCCTCTGCTATGATTCGCGCCCGGACGCTGCCCGCGTTGCGGGACGTGACCTGGTTTTCTTTTGCGGCAGCGACCAGGACGTCACATTTCAGCACCAGAAGCTCCGCATTGGTTATCTGATCAGCATCCTTGAAATCAAGAATATTGCCCGTTTCATCGATCTGCCGGACAAGGGCCTGAGGGTCCAATCCCGATTCTCTATACACGCCCCCCTTGGACGAACTCACGGCAACGACTTTCATGCCCATGTCATGAGCGATTTTCGAGGTGACCGAACCCACGTTCCCGAAACCCTGTATGGCCACCGTCGCGTTTTCGATGGGAATCTGTTTTAATCGAAGAGCCTCTCGTATTGTTACGGCGACTCCCCTTCCCGTGGCTTCGGTCCGGCCGAGAGAACCGCCTATTTCGACGGGCTTGCCGGTCACCACCGCAGGTATGGAGTATCCCCGGTGCATGGAATAGGTGTCCATCATCCAGGCCATCACTTGGGGATTGGTCCCCATGTCCGGCGCAGGAATGTCGCTTTCCGGGCCAACCAGGATGCTGATTTCCGAAGCATAGCGTCTCGTGAGCCGCTCCAACTCGCGGGGTGAGAGTTCCTTCGGCTCCACCACCACGCCGCCTTTCGCTCCGCCGAACGGAAGATTCATGAGCCCGCACTTCCACGTCATCCACATGGCCAGAGCCCGGACATCATCCAGAGTGAGATCTGACGAATACCGAATCCCGCCTTTGGTCGGGCCCAACGCGAAGGAATGGTGCACCCGGTACCCGCGGAACATTTTAATATCCTTGTTATCCATTTCTACGGGAAAGGTTACTGACAGTTCCCGCTTTGGGTATCGAAGCGTTTCCGCCACCCCTCGCTTGAGATTCAGATAGGTTACAGCCTTTTCAAACTGAGCGAGTGCGTTTGCGTATGGGTTTTCCTCTCCCACAGCTACTCCGTCTATCAGGGATTTTGAAATGGAAAAAGGGCAGAGCGGTCCCGAAGCACCTCGTTGAATTTCCGTGGACATTTTTTCTCCTTACCCCTCCGGCATGCTCTGAATCAGCAGTGAAATGAATGTGTCCGACCAAAGAACCTATTGATTCGCGACAGTTTTCGCGGCTCAACAAATACGCGGAAGCAGTTCGCCCGAAGGCTCCGCAAGAATCCTCGACCCGCCGATCCGCGTTGCCAGGATGACTTTCGACGGGTTGCCAGCGGTCACTTCGCCGATAACCGCAGCTCCGTCTGCAAGCCGGCAATCCTTCACAAGTGCAAGTGCTTCTTCCCCAGCCCCTTTGTTCACCACGGCAACTATCTTCCCTTCATTTGCCGCCTGAAGGGGGTCTATTCCCAGGATCTCGGCCGCTGCAGATACGGAGGAATCAACGGGAATAGCAGATTCATAAACCCTCACACCTTTTGCCGACGCAGAAGCTATTTCGTTCAATGTTGCCGCGAGCCCACCGCGGGTCGGATCTCTCAGGAATTTAAGTCCGGGCCCCAGCTCCAAAAGGCGCTCTACAATGGGCCAGACAGAAGCGGAATCCGATTTGAGCTCGAAATCAAAGGAAAACTCTGCCCTGCTCAGCATGACCGCCATTCCGTGGTTACCCACAGGGCCGCTCACCAAAATCATGTCGCCGGGTTCGATCCGTTCCGGAGACAGCCGAACAGTGCTCTCCATTTTCCCGATTCCCGAGGTATTAATGAAAATCCCGTCCGCGCTGCCCCGAGGGACCACCTTCGTATCGCCGGTGACCACTTCGACACCGGCTTCGTCTGCAGCAGCGGACACCGACTCCAGGATTCTCTCGAGCCGTTCCAGAGCAAAACCTTCTTCCAGAATCAAGCCGAGTGACAGGAAAACCGGACGAGCACCGGAGCATGCCACATCGTTGCACGTCCCGTGAACCGCAAGAGATCCGATATCACCGCCCGGAAAAAAAACAGGGGAAACCACGAACGAATCAGTCGTGTACGCGATCGTATCACCAATCCCCGAAAGCACAACCGAATCAGGCAGAGAACCGAGCTGTCCGCGATCAAGTCGAGGTAAGATCACGTCCCGGATGAGTCTGCCGGTCATCTTGCCTCCTCCGCCGTGCCCGAGGAGGATCCTCCTGTCCAGGTTTTTCACCATGCTTTTTCAGGCAGCTCCGTATTTGTAGTATGCAGCGCACGTGCCTTCGGAAGATACCATGCAGGGGCCAACCGGTTCTTCGGGCGTGCACTCCTTTCCGAAAAGTCCGCATTTGTCGGGAGTTCGACTGCCGGTAATGATTGCGGCACACTGGCACCGGGGGTCATCCTTGACCTCGGGCACATCCACGGGCAGATACACTTCCGCATCGAACCTTTGGTAAGGGCCTTTCAGTTTCAGACCGCTCCCCGGAATAACTCCCAAGCCTCTCCAGCATGCATCCGAAGTTTCAAACACTTCGTCAATAAGCTGCCTCGCCGCGGGATTGCCGGTTTGCCTGACGACCCGTTTGTAATCGTTGACGATTGCTGGCGATCGCTCCACAGTCATGCGTACGAGATCCCGGACCGCAAGGAGTATGTCCAGGGGATCAAAACCCGCGACCACTCCCGGTTTCTTGAAATCAGTCGCGAGGTACTGGTACGAATCCGAGCCAAGAATGGCTGACACGTGGCCGGGCAGCAGGAAGCCGTGCAGATCGTCTTTCGCTGCCAGTATTTTCAACGGTGGATGGATGGTTTTGAATGCGGGAAGCACGAATAGATTGTCCGCTTCTCCAGCAAGGGCCGCTTTCAACGTCGCTGCGATCGTGGGAATGGTGGTCTCGAAGCCCACCCCCAGAAAAACAGTGGGCCGTGGAGCCGATTCCCTCGCTATCGCGATCGCGTCCAGGGGCGAGTATACGACACGAACTGTCCCGCCTTCGGATCGAAACGTTGAAGGCGACCCGAAAGATCCCGGAACCCGCACCAGGTCGCCGAACGTTGCCAGACATGCATCATATTTCTTTCCGATGAGTATCGCCTGGTCGATGAACCGCGTCTCTGTTACGCAAACAGGACAGCCGGGTCCTGAGACGAGCTTCAGATTCTCAGGAAGCAGACTCTTGAGACCCCCGGCGTGAATCGCCATGGTATGGGTGCCGCACACTTCCATGAACCGCAGAACGTCTGTCGTCTTCCTGCAATGCGCTGCTATGTCTCGTGCAAGAGTCCGCGCGGTACTGCTTTCGTCCGATTGGTTCACGGTTCCTCCAGTCCTGTGGTAGCCTGTGCCAGTTCCCTAAACAGTTCGAGACGAACGTCCGCCTCCTGCCGGTCTAGCACCTCGATGCCGAAACCGGCGTGTACAATGAGATAGTCGCCTATCTTCGCGTGGGGTACCATCGTGAGACTTACGTCCGCTTTGACTCCTCCGGAGTCCACTTTGCCGGTACCTTCTCCGGTCATTTCGATGAGTTTCATAGGAACAGCCAAACACATGCTCTTGGACCTCTATTTTTTCGCAAACTCTGCAGTCCGCACACAATACCTATCTTTTCGCACGAGAAAGATGTCAACAAACCCCGCAGATCCCTGTCATTGCGAGGAGTGAAACGACGAAGCAATCTCGACGCTCTAAGGCGGAGATTGCTTGGCTGCGCTTGTAATGGCAGCCTATTCCCACCCGTAACAGAATGGATACACCGCAAAACCTTGACCGAACCTCCGACGCCTTTCAGGACACTCGTCCGCTTCTCCTGGAGCGGGCCGCCACCGCCTGACCGATGGCTATGCCGCCGTCGTTGGGCGGGATCGTTCCGTGGAGTAGCACGTGAAACCCGTTTGCGTCCAGCAGTGCCTTTGTGCGTTCAGTCAAAATCTTGTTTTGAAAACACCCTCCCGTAAGCCCTACGACTCGAATGCCTGTTCGTTCGGCAAGATGCCCCACGGTTTGGACGACCGCACGCGCCATGCTGTTATGGAAGCGTGCCGACGCAATCCCCGGCTGTGTTGCGTTCAGCATATCCCGTGCGACGCTCAGAATCAAGGCGGATGAATCTACGACAAGGGTTTTCCCTCGATGCGTACATCGAACCGGATACTCGCCGTCCTCCTCCTTTGCCGCCATGCCTTCCAGCCACATAGCAGCCTGGCCTTCGTACGTAACGGAACGTGTGTATCCTACAGCCGCAGCAGCGGCATCGAACAGCCTTCCCGCGGAGGAGGTCATGGGACAATTCAGTCCCTTCTTGAGGGCTTCCAGCCAAAATTTTACGCGGTCCTTGCATTCGCCCATGAGAGGAAAGAATTTCTCCGGAAGCACTCCGTCATCCGCCAGAAGTCCAGCGAGGATGCGAACCGGTTCCCGAATCGCGGCTTCTCCACCGGGCAGCGCAAAGAGTTCCAGATGCCCGGCACGTGAGAAAGTGGAACGGTCTGCAATGAGAAATTCTCCTCCCCAAATAGTGCCGTCCGTCCCGTAACCGGTTCCGTCGAACACAGCGAACAGGGCAGGTCCTGACAATCTTTCCTGAAACAGGAGGCTCACCGCGTGAGCGTAGTGATGAAACACTTCTTCTACCGGGATTTCAGCCTCCCGCGCAAGGGAATTGCTAAAATACTCGGGATGCGGATCCACCGCAATGACTCCGGGGACTGCTTCCAAATATCCTGTCAAAACCTCCACGGACTGCTTGAAATAATCCTGAGCCACAGGCGAAGCCAGATCCCCCACATGGGGCCCGGGAACCACCTGGTCGCCTTTGATGACCGCGAGGGCGTTTTTCAAATCTCCACCCGCACCCAGGATCACCACACTGCTCGGGTCGCTCTTGCACCGGGCATCACTCTCAGAAGACGGAGCGGCCCAGCTGAATCCTCCGGGAACGAGCCCGCGGGATCTTCTGAAAACCGTAGGCTGGCCCGCGATGACCCTGAATATTGAATCGTCGGCCCTGAGCACAATTTCCCGGTCATGCAGGAGAAAGGCATCCACGAGGTCCGAGAGCCGGTCCAGCGCTTCATCGTCGGATCGCACGATGGGTTCTTCCGACCTGTTGCCGGAGGTCATGACGAGCGCTTCGGGGCAGTCATTTTTCCGGATTGCAGGATGGTTGAACAACAGGTGATGCAGCGGCGTGTACGGCAGCATGACGCCCAGTGTCCCCATGAGGGGCGCGACGCCTTCCGCGAGCATTTTGCCCTGTGCCTCCAGGAGAACAATTGGGGCCACCGCAGAGGTGAGCAGGATTTCTTCGGCACCGTTCACCAGGCAATACTGTTTGACCGTTTCCAGGTCCCGCACCATCACTGCAAAGGGTTTCTCGGCACGGCCCTTTCGCTGCCGTAGGAGGGCTACCGCTTTTTCATTGGACGCGTCGCAGGCCAGATGAAAACCGCCGATTCCTTTGATTCCCAGGATTTGCCCGGCCTTGAGCAATGCGATGGTTTCTCGTATCGGATCACCGTGCAACGCATTGCCTTCCGGATCGACGAGGGTGACCCGCGGACCGCACACCGAGCATGAGTTTGTCTGGGAATGGAAGCGCCGATCGTCGGGGGTGGCGTATTCCCTGGAGCAATCGGGACACATGGTGAAATCCGCCATGCTCGTGCGTTCGCGATCGTACGGGAACGAACGCACCACCGTAAACCGAGGACCGCACAACGTACACGTAGTGAAAGGATACAGATACCTGCGGTTTGCGGGATCCAGGAGCTCCCGCACGCAGTCCCGGCACACTGCCACATCCGGGGGGATCGGTGTTACTGAGCGCTCGCCCTGCACGCTGCTCTCGATTCGAAAATCGGTTTCCCCCAGCGGGGTGACTGCATTCACGCTCTGTGTTTCGATCCTTCCCGGAGCGGGAATGGCGTACGGCAGTTCCTTTTCAAACCGGTCACATTGGCCGGGCTCGCCTTCTACTTCGATGATGACTCCCGCAGCGGTGTTCACCACCCAGCCTCCGAGACCGAGGTTCAGCGCGAGTCTGTATACGGTGGGGCGGCAGCCGATACCCTGGAGAATTCCGGTCAGTACGATATGTTTGCGCTCTCGCTCTTCGGAGGAGGCAGGTACGAGTGTGGGCCGTTTCAACATCTCACCTTTGCAACCATGTCACGCAAACAGGTTAGCCGCTTCCGGCAACAATGGGAAGGGTGTGACAAACAAATTTCCTTTATTTCGACTTGTGGTATAATTCACGGTCGATACGCACCCGAGGAGCTTACATCTTGCCCAAATTCGAGATCAAAAACAAGAGGACCGGCGAAGTCATTTTCAGCGGCAAAGCAGGTTCACTGAAGGAACTTGTTCAGGCCGCGGTTCAAACAGGAACGGACGCGTCCATTTCATCCCTCGTCGTTTCTACCCTGAGACTCAAGAAGGCGAACAAGGTCAAGTTTTACGGCGCGGACCTGAGTGGCGCGGACCTGTCGGAGATAGATCTGACTGATGCGGATTTTTCAGGCTCGGATCTGTCCAATAGCAACTTTCAGGGAGCATGCCTGAAAAAAGCCGTTCTCGCACGGTGCAATCTGACGAACGCGGATCTTTCCCGGACAACCTTGCACGAAACGGATCTGACTGAAGCCGATCTTACCAAAGCAAACTTCAGAAAAGCACTGATGGATAATGCGAATTTGACCTCCGCAACATTAGCGGGAGCGGACCTCGGCGGCAATCGGCTGGTAAAAGTGAATTTTACGAAGGCGGATCTGTCCGGGGCAAATTTCGTTTCAGCGGATCTCTCCCGTGTACAATTGAGCGGAAACAGTCTGTCGGCCGCGGACCTTTCCTGGGCTATTCTCGGAAAAGCGAAGTTGGATCGGGCAGACCTGTCAGGAGCTAACCTGCACCGAGCGGACTTGTCCGACACCAAATTCACGGGTGCGACTCTCACGGCCGCGGACTTGTCCGAATCGAATCTCACCGGCTCGGACCTCTCGGGTGCGAATCTCGAAAAAGCCAATCTGTCGGCGGCCAATCTGAGCGGAGCGTCCTTGAACAACACGAAGATATCCGCGGGAAACCTGGACAGCGCAAAACTCGTGAAAGCGGATGGCTCCAACTGCGACTTGAGCTCGGCCTCGGTGATAGACGCGGATCTGTCCGGAGCAAGCCTTCCGGGTGCCCAGATGACGGGCACTGATTTCACCAGGTCAGTCATGGTCGGAGTATTACTGACAAACTGCCAACTCTATAAGGCCATCCTACAGAAAGCGAATCTCAGCGAAGGGATACTCACCGGCACTCAAATGAGTGAGGCGGATTTGCGGCAGGTGGTTGCGGAAAAAGCCAATTTCTCCAATGTGAACCTGGTCCGCGCAGTCATGGAAGAAGGGAATTTTCAAAAAGCCAAAATGACTGAAGCGGATATGAGATCTGCACACATCGCCGGAGCCTTGTTCGTGGATGCAGACTTGTCCAATGTCAAAGCCGGCGGTGCGAATTTCGCCGGAGCCAACCTGCTCAACGCAACGCTGCATGGCGCCGATCTAGCGGGGGCCAATCTCACCAAAGCCAGCTTTTCCGGGATCAAGATGACGGGCGCAAGCCTGGCGAAAGCGGATCTTACGGGTACGGATTTTTCTTGGGCGTACATAGAGAAGTCCGACTTCTCGGGCGTGAAAATCGCGGGAACCAGTATGAGAGGCGCCAATCTTCAAGAAGTTAAAGGAATCAAGTTCAAGAAGAAGGCATAGGAGTGTGCTGGCCCACAAGTAACTTACGTAATCGGCCATCTGAGCCTCTCCCGAACTTTTCATCGAGCAAGAGAAGCCGGTTTTGTCATTGCGAGGGAAGCGAAGCAATCTCGCGTTTTCTCATCATTTTGGCCCGCATGCCTGTGGTCCAATCACATCGTTCCGAGGAGTGGAACGACGAAGCAATCTCTGTTTCGGTCAGTTGGAGATTGCTTCGTCGCGTCGCTCCTCGCAATGACAATCTCCCAATCTTTTCGCGTAATCAAAACCGACACTACTTGTGAGAATCCCTATAACAGGAATACCCCCCAGCTCTGCCGGGACCAAGTTAACTCATGGTCCCCTCATATTCTCGCGCCGCCTTGATCATGGCACTGATGTTCTCGGGTGGGCAGATATCCGCCAGCAGACATCCCCCGCTTAAGAGGAGCGGGCTATCCTTTCCCGCCTTTTCAATGACGGCTCTTGTCGCTTCTTGAATTTCATCGGCATTTCCCATTGCGAGGAGGGTGGTACTCACATTTCCCATCAAGCAGAAGTTAGGTCCGAGGATTTTTCGAGCCCGTTCGAAATCCACAATTTCATCAAGGCTCAGGCAATCCACACCGGTTTGGGCTAAGCTTTCCAATCGATCCGTGGTGTCCCCGCAGATATGTAAGATCGTTTTCACACCGCTTCTTTTGATCATCTTAACCAATCGAGTGGTATAGGGCAGACCCCATTCCTCCCAATGCTTTTTGGATATGGCATTTCCGGAAGACGTTGGATCCGAGATAAAAATGATATCTGCCCCAGCGTGGATTACGGCCACCGAATAAACTATAAGGCTGGTCAATGCTATTTCGCATAATTCCTTCAGATTATCTTTTGCCTTGTACATATCTCTCATAATGTTCTCGGACCCCCTCAGCATGGAAGCGTGGCGGAAGGGGGCTTGCACATATCCCATAACAGGTATTTCGTCGTAAAATCTTTTTTTCAGCCGTCTCGTTCCCTCCAAAATAGTGGATAATCGCTTGTTGTGGTATGGATCGAACAGTCTCAGCTTCGGCAAGTCTCTCTCGTAGTCTTCCACAGCGGGCCGTTCAACGGAAGGCGGGTAGCCTTTCGATATCTTCAAAATCGAACCCATGGCTTCGGATTCAGAATGGCAGGCAAATAAATCCCAAACAATGTCGTAGTCAAATTCAAGCGCGCAGTAACTTTGAGCATAAACATGTTTCTCGACATTATCCATCTCTTCAATGAATTCAATTCCAGCCTGCTTACTGCACCACTCCCTGACCATCGGCACTACGGGGATGCTTCCTACCGATTTTCCTTCGAGTACATTGGTTACCTTCCGGTATGAATTCATGTTTGCCATGTATGCTCTCTCCATGATTCCTTTTGTGTCTCGAGTTCCTTTGTTGGAGTAGTCCGGGGAATCCGATCTCCCGGTCTTTCTAACCAAGCCATAGTGATGGAAGCCAAGTGGCAATCGTAGGAAAGATCATGAGAATGGTCACCACCACTGCCTGGAACAGGACAAACCAGGAGGCCCCGGCAAATATATCTTCCATGGGAACGTCCGGCGCTATTCCGGCGATGACATATACATTGAGTCCCACGGGAGGAGTGATGCAGCCGACTTCGATCAGAATGGTCGCTATGACTGCCAGCCAAAGCGAACTGTAACCCAGTGTGCCCACAACGACCGGGTGCATGATCGGCAGGGTAATCACCAAAATGGAAAAGGGGTCCAGGAAGCAGCCCAGGACCAGCAGAAACAGCAAGAAAAAGACTACAATCAGCCACGGGGCTACGTTCAGACCGGCCACCCAATGATTGATAGCGTCCGGAACGCCGCACAGGGTGATAAAGTAGCTGTAAACGTACGAACCGATCAACACCAGAAAAATCATGGCCACGGTGAACAAAGTCTCTCTCAAGGCTTCTTGGAGTTTTTCCTTGATGACAGCGATGTTGCCGTGGTTGGTGATTACCATCATGATAAATGCCGCTACGGCTCCCAAGGCCGCGGTTTCGCTCACTGTGGCAACCCCTCCGTAGAGACCTCCCATGACGATAACAAAAAGGATGAAAATCCCACCGAGACTTTTCAGGGAGCTGAATCGCTCTTGCCATGTGTATGTTTCCGGAGC
>DATHCX010000162.1:0-15925 GCA_035319325.1 Desulfomonilaceae bacterium | reverse complement strand
GCAACTACTCGAGATTGCTTCGCTCGCAATGACAACACCGGCTTCCCTTGCTCGATGAAAACTTCGGGAGAGGCTCATACGGATTCGCTTTTTTACCGGTAACTCGATTCTGGGCACAGGCTGGGGGCACTCCTTCGCTGCGGACGACGCAGAACCGTCTCATCACTTGGCTCAGGAGGGCCCCCAGCCCGGCAATCTTATAAATCGTGTGGCGAATGCGTATCAGATGGCCGGTCACGTAAGTTACGTGTGGGACAGCACACCAGGTTATCAATTGAAAAGCGAATCGGCCTGAAACAAGCTGATTCGTTTTTTTCGCGGAATACCGGAAGAAGTGTTTCGGTCGGGCGGCGGTGATAAGTTCACTATCATGGACGAAGTGAACCCGTGTCACAATAACGAAAATAAATCTTGACGTGAGGCGTTCCAAGGAATTAGTATGCGGAAATACCACGTTGGAGTTTCTTCCTTTTTGGAGATAGGCCCCCAGCACCAGTGTTCGGGGGTCTATCAATTTGCGCCACAATTCAGTATCAAGAATTCATAGAAATACGCACATTCTGGGCCCCTGTGTTGCCGCGATACTTGATGCCCCTTTCGCTTTCAAAGACGTGAAATCGGGAAAACCCTTCTTGTACGAAGTATTTCTCCACAGTTCATTGCGTCGAGAGCTCATACGGATTCGCTTTTTTACCAGTAACTCGATTCTGGGCACAGGCTGGGGGCACTCCTTCCCTCGGACGGCGCAGAGCCGTTTCATCACTTGGCTCAGGAGAGCCCCCAGCCCTGGAATCTCATAAATCTTGTGGCGAATGCGTATCATTCTTCCGCAAGTGACGCGGACCCGCAACATGGAAAGGCCATGCCCGAGATCCCGAGGACTGACCGCGCTGTCTCGTGTATGACAGCGAATTGCGATTACAAGATTTCTCTGAGTTCTATATCGAAGACCAGGTCCCTGCCTGCTAGCGGGTGGTTGGCGTCGAGGGTGACACTGGATTCCGTCACCTCCGCAACGGTGACCAATACGGCTCGTCCGTCCTGTTGCCGCAATTCCAGCTGCTCGCCTACCGCCGGGTCCAGATCTTCGGGAAGCCGACTCCTGTCCATCACCAATAATAACTCTTTGCGATGATCACCGTAAGCGTCGCCTGCCGGGATGGTGGCCGTCTTGGACTGACCCGGTTCCATACCTTCGACGGCTTGTTCAAAACCGGAAATAACCTGGCCCCCGCCCAGGGTGAATTCCAGGGGATCCCGGCCGGAAGACGAATCAAACACGGTACCGTCCTCAAACTTTCCCGTATAATCTACCTTGACGGTATCACCGTCTTTAGCTTTTGCCATGTTTTTCCTCTTCTCTTTCTGGTGGCAATGTGGAGTCGAGCTCCATAACCGGTTTTGCAGGCGCTGCGACAGTGTGGACTTGGCACGATAGCGCTACGTTCGTCCGTGTGCGGATCAGCACTCTTTGCACCTGCCGTAACTCATCGTATTCACATATGGACAGATCTTCCCCATTAATGTTCACCTCAACGACGTCGGTCGTCTATAGGGTTATAGCAGTTCTCGAAAATTCTGTCGGATTCGTTCACGACTCTCGCCCACATTCCGGCCATGCAATCATGTCATTGCGAGGAGCGGAACGACGAAGCAATCTCGGTCTTGGTCAGTTGGACATTGCTTCGGGCTCTGCCCTGGCAATGACAATCTTTCAATCTGTTCGCGTACTCAGAACCGACCTCACTCTTGAGAATCCCTGAAATTCAATAAGAAATCGCATGTGATTCAAATCAGGGTGAATCTCCAGCTGGACAATTCTGGGCGAGAAGGCCTTGAGGAAAGATAACCGGAGGGAAACAAAGGGTTGCGAATCTTAGAAAGTCGGACAGCCTTTCCTATCGGGAACGTTGCACGCAGAGTCAGTAGTCTCCTGCCTGCTGCTCATCTCGATCCCGATCCCATTCATAATATTCTTCCTGGTTGCTGAGTTCCTCCCGAATATCAGGCAAAGGCTCGTCGGCATAATCCGCCCTGAAGAATTTCTCGACCCATTCCAGCCCCCAGGGATCTTCTTCCAGGAAAGACCTGAGATCCTTGACACCCTTGAGATTTTGGAATTCGATCCATCCTTCCCTTTCGGTCATAAGAGTCAATTCCTCGGGTTTGTCGTCGGACCAATCGATGAAATACGGGGAATGAGAGCTCATGAGCACCTGTTTGCCCGGGTTGGCCGCGGCGAAACGATGCATGAGTCCGTAAAGCACCCGCAACCTGTTCGGATTCAGGTAGGTTTCCGGTTCCTCTATGAAGAATATCCGAGGCTGGTCGGGAAGATTGAACAGCGTGCACAACGCGAGAAACACGAGAAATCCGTCTGAAAGCTGCGGTCCTACAAAATAACCAGATTTGGTTTCTTCCTCCACACCGATTCCCACCTGATGAGGATCTCCCAGATGCGGGGTGAAAATCCTCCTGATACCGGGGACGCTCCGTTTTACTTCCTGAACGATCCGGTAAAAGTTTTCCGGATGATTTTTCTCTAGATGATGAATCACTGCTGCCAGGTTTTCTCCGGTGTGGTCGAGCAGATAGGAATCCTGGACAGCGGAAGGTTTCTTGATCAGGTCGGGAATGAATCTGTACCGTTTGATTTTGGACAGGAATTGGGCGACACCTCGGATTCTCTTTTCCGAGTCGTTCCATGCATGGCCTTTTCTCATCTGCGCCATCTTGGATTCTCTAGCTTTGACGTCGCCGATGGTGAACAGAATTTCGCCCTGTACTTCCTGGAGGGTTTCTTCCTTAATCAGGTATTCGTTGCGCCGAATTTCGGTAAAGACGAGTATGTAGTTATAATTAACGCCCTCTACCTCCAGGGTGATCTCGAAATGCAGATCCAGATCCTGGGGATTTGGGTCCCCTTTTTCTCTTCGGCTCAAGGTTTGGCGGAAAGTGAACGGACCTGGACCGAAAGCGCTGCTGAAGGGTCCGGAAGAAAGAAAACTCAGCATGAGGAGAAAGTTTCCGAGATTGGATTTCCCTGTTCCGTTCGGCCCAATAAAGATATTCAACGATCTGACATCAAATTCCGCGTCCCTAAAATTCTTAAAATTTTTGATCCGGATATTTCTGATCATCGTACGCATTGTCCTTTCAGGAGTAAATACCCGATTTGTGCCTCGTCCATCGACGTGTACCAGCAGACCAGACTGTCATTGAGAGAACGAAGCTCCGGGACCGAGTAAGTCAAGCGGCCTTTAGTCTAGAAGGACAAGGTACGGTGGTCAGATGATTGCCAGGGCATCTGTCAGTCCGTTCGACTGTGAGCACTTCACATATTATGGGTCCCTCGGGTATTGCGGCGGTCATGCAATCCTGGTGCCGCTCACACGGCCGCTACGGCCGGAATTACCGCAACACATTCACAAATATGTACTCCAATTCTTCTATAATCTTATTTCTCATCAAGCGGCGTGGAAACCCAGCTCATCATCGATCGGAGCTGTTTCCCAACTGCCTCGATGGGATGTTCAGCCCCGCGGCGTTCCAATGCCTTGAATACTGGGCGTCCTGCGAGGTTCTCGAGAATCCATTCCCGTGCGAATGCTCCGGAACGAATTTCCTCGAGGATTTTCCTCATTTCGGACCGGGTGCGCTCATCGACTATTCGCGGTCCTCGCGTGAGATCGCCGAATTCGGCTGTGTTGCTTACCGAGTACCTCATCCTTTCTATTCCACCTTCATAGATTAGATCCACGATGAGTTTCAACTCGTGCAAGCACTCGAAATAGGCTATTTCGGGCTGATACCCGGCTTCGACGAGTGTTTCGAAACCGGCCTGAATCAATGCGGTCGCTCCACCGCAGAGGACCGCCTGTTCTCCGAAAAGATCGGTCTCGGTTTCTTCGGCGAACGTGGTTTCGATAACACCTGCTTTTGTGGCACCCAAGGCTTTTGCGTACGCAAGGCCGATTTCCGTGCATCTCCCGCTCGCGTCACGGTGAATGGCCAACAGGGCAGGGACCCCCACTCCCGATTTGAACATACGTCTGACGAGGTGCCCCGGACCTTTCGGCGCCACCATGAATACGTCCGTGCCGTCGGGAGGGTCTATCTGGCCGAAATGGACATTAAAGCCGTGAGCAAAAGCCAATGCCTTGCCTTTCCCCATGTTGGACTGAATCTCGTTTTTATACAGCGAGCCCTGAATCTCGTCGGGAACGAGAATCATCACGATGTCCGCGGCCTTTACCGCATCGCCCACTTCCAGAACCTGGAGTCCGTCTTCACTGACTTTTGTCCATCTTCTGCTGGTGCGTTGCAGCCCGACAACTACCTTCACACCCGAATCATGAAGATTGAGCGCGTGAGCATGTCCCTGACTGCCATAGCCGATAATGGAAATAGTCTTGCCCTCCAGGACCGCCAGGTCGGCGTCCCGGTCATAAAATATTCTTACCAAATGTGTTCTCCGAAAACAGAAATAAAAGCCAATTCATTATTTGGGCGGATTGTAGCAAAAAGCCGGACCGCATTCAAGTTGTATGGAGCACCCATTGAATTTTTCCTAAGCATCCGAAATCACGATGCCTGCTTTTTCCTGCGTGGTCCGTTTTTGACGTTCCGGACGCCGTTTTCCGCCTTGAACACGTGTCGAGGCGGTTCAATCAAAACCGTGGTGTCCGGAGGAACCGAAGACGTGAGCCACACGTTGCCGCCGATCACGCAGCGGGCTCCGATCACCGTTTCTCCTCCCAGAATAGTGGCTTGAGCATATATCGTAACATCGTCCTCGATGGTGGGGTGCCTTTTGCGGCCTCTGAGGTAGTTTCCGCCTTCCGAACCGCGGGGGACCGACAGTGCTCCCAGAGTTACCCCCTGATATATGCGGACGCGGTCTCCTATGTTCGTGGTCTCGCCCACCACCACCCCCGTGCCGTGATCGATGAAGAAATCCGTTCCGATGGCAGCTCCGGGGTGGATGTCAATGCCCGTCAGCGAATGAGCGTGTTCGGTCATTATTCTCGGCATGAGCGGTATCTTGCGCTCGAAAAGCTCGTGGGCCACTCGATAGACGAAGATGGCATACAGCCCGGGATAGCAGAAAACGATCTCATCAAGGCTTTTGGATGCGGGGTCGCCGTCGAAATGAGCGCACACGTCCCGCGCCAACACCTGCCGAAGGTGGGGCAGTCTCTCAATGAACACCACCGCCTCTTCCCGGCCCTTTTGAATGCAATGGACGCAAAGGCTGTCCATGCGCCGGCATTCGTGGCGAATACTCCGCGAGATCTGGCTGGCCATCAATTCAAACAAAATGGTTATTTCATTGCCGACGTGGTATTCGAGAGTGGCGTGAGTCAGTTCCTGCCGTCCGAAAAAGCCGGGGAAAAGGATGTCTTGAAGTGTACTGAGAATGCGGATAATTTCATCTTTGGACGGTATCAAGGCTGCGCCTACGTGATCCACAGTCTTTTCGTCGAGACAGGATTTCACAACTCCCGCGACGGCAGCTTTCAGGCGATCTTCCTGCAGAGGCAGCAATACGTCCTCTTCAAACTCGCAAACATTCTCCTGAGCAGCCTTTACATCCCTTCCGTCGTTCATGTGGTATCCCCCGTATGATTTTCGAGCACTTCCCATGCCGGCCTTTTCACCGGGCAGGAGTTTCCGGGCCTGTCACTATTATAATATGTAACGTAAGTGTACGTAAGACTTCTCAAAAGCATACGCGTTTTCGCGATCGATATGGCCGAATAATACGAATGCGCTTTCAAAAAAGTAAGATTGGGGGGGACCCTCTTTGGAAAGAGTTTCCCGCCCAAACCCCCTCCCAGAAACTTCTATCATGCGCCGGCTTCCCGCTACAGCGCCGCAGTTTGCTCGGCGGGGTAGCAAAAAGGCAATGGCTTCACGTACTCAGGAAAGGCGTGTGTGCAACGATCTTGCGGGCAACGGCCACCGGCACAAATAGTATTGCCCTGAGGGCAGTTATAGGGCACCATGTCGGGGTCGGACGCACCGGAGTTCGAAATCAGTGCAGGAGGGATGAGATATGCAGTTCGATGAGGTGATCCATGGCAGACGCAGCATCCGCGCGTTTCTTCCGGATGCCGTTCCCAGGGAGAAGATATCCAAAATAGTCGATCTCGCCAGATGGGCCCCCTCGTGGGGAAATACTCAACCGTGGGAATTGGTAGTTGCCGACGGCGAAAAAGCCAAACAGCTGGCGGAGCTGTTCGAAGAGGAAGGAAGGAAAGGGGTGCCTCCCCGGTCGGATATTCAAATGCCAGGGGAATTTCCGGACGTGCTCAAGAAACGCTACATGGGTTTGGGAAAGGCCCTGCTCGCCTTCATGGGCGTGGATCGCGACGACAAAGAAGCGCGTGTCCGTCATTATTTGAACATGTACAAGTTTTTTGGCGCGCCTGCGGTGGTATATTTCGTTATAGACGGCAGACTGAACGTGCCGTACGCGTGCCTGGATATAGGTTCCATAGCAACCACTCTTTGCTACGCAGCAGTTCAGGAAGGACTGGGCACCATCTACCTGGCCGCATCCATGCATTTCCCTGATGTGGTCAGAAAAGTTCTGGCAATCCCTGATGACAAGAAAGTAGTAATTGGCGTAGCGCTGGGTTATCCTCATCCCGATGCGCCGGCGAGCCTGTTCAGGAGCGATCGTGACCCGGTGGATGCCATCATGAGATTTGCCTAGTGTGGTGTCCCGCAAATAACTTGGATAAGGTGTCATCCGAGCCCCTGCTGGGGATTCTGACAAAGCAGAAGGGTTCAGCGTTGTCATTGCGAGCGCAGCGAAGCAATCTCACAGGGTTATCAGAGCTAGGGATGGAGATTGCTTCGTCGCTTCGCTCCTCGCAATGACACTCACTCACTCGCTGGCAAGGTCAGTGATTTGAAACGTATTTGTGGGACATGATACGAGCAGGATTCGGGTACGAGCGTCCGGCCGGGACATACGCTCCCAGCCTCACTCCGCAGCCCTTTTTCGGATGTACTTCGGAGGATGTTCGCATGATCTCATTTTCGGTCTTTCTGCCGCATGAAGCTTGACTGGACCGGATGAGGGGGATATAATCAATTTCGTTCCCATCGCCACAATCACATTGCCAACAAGTCTCACGCACCGCTTGAATCACAATCTTGAGATGCCGGTATAGGCTGACGTGGGTTGGAGATAGTAGACGCCATGAAGAGGCGTGATTTTATAAAATGTGTCGGCGTTGCAGGGGTGTTTTCTCTTTTCGGGACAATCCCACTTCACGGTTCGACTCCTGACGATACACGCACAGAAGGACTCAAGGGTCCTTTCGACGTGGCTTTCGATCCTGCTGGCAATCTTCTCGTCACAGATCCTTCCAGGTACCGCGTCGTCCGGCTGGATTCACTCAATAAACCATCAACCACTTTTGGCAAGCCGGGTTCCGGGGTCGGACTTCTGAATTTCCCGAAGGGTATTGCCGTGGGCCCGGATGGCCTCATATACGTGGTGGATTCCAACAATTGCCGCGTTCAAGTGTTCGATTCAAACGGATCAGTGAAAAGAGTACTGGGTTCCATAGGATCCATAGGCGGATGCTTTTCCACACCCCAGGGTATTTTCGTGGATCCGCAGGGAAAGGTGTTCGTGGCTGATACGAGGAATCACCGAATCCAAGTTTTCCTGGGCGAAAATCCCATCGCAGTCATCGGCGAATTGGGGGATGCCAGAGATCAGTTCAGATTGCCCACTGCATGCGCGGTCAACGCTCTCGGCGAAATCGTGGTGCTCGACAGCAAGCACGGAATGATAAAGCTTTTCGACAAGGATCTGAATTTCAGGGCGGGTTTCAGCGGCCCGGGAAAACAACCGGGTTTGCTCAATATGCCTCAAGGGATGGCTCTGGACGGAGACGGGAATATCTGGGTGGCGGACACGGGGAATCACCGGATTCAGCAATTCGGTCCGGATGGCAGATTCCTCTTTGCTGCGGGAAAAGAAGGTACGGGTCCGGACGAATTCAGGAATCCTACGGGAATTACGTGCGTCGCGGGCAAAACGTACGTTGCGGATAACGGCAACGGCAGGATTCAGGTGTTGGCCCGGATGTGAAGCCAGCTCGAGGAAATGCATGAGCGCGAGTTTCTTCTCACAGTCGGATTTCACTCAGATCACCATGAACTGGGAAAGCGCTACACTGCTTTTTCTCATAGCACTGTTTGCAGCCGCGGAGATGTATCGACTCGTGCGAGGCACTCGCGGGGTGATTACGTCGGTATCTGAAGCCGGTCTGCTCGCGGCGGCATCCGTGATGACCGTCAAAGTAAAGCTGAAAGGCGGCGACGAAATAGATGCGGATCTGAACTGCTGTACCGCATGCATCGGCAGACTTAAAGTTGGAGACGAGGTGAGAGTTTGTCCCACGAGGGACGGTTACGTCGTGGACCTGCCATGGACAAGACGCAGTAGTTCCCGGGATCTTTCCGGCGCATGTTCCTGAAGAATCGAACTGGAGATTTCTGTTGGAGCTTCTCGGATATATAACCCTGGCCATTTTTCTGGGCCTGATGCTTCTGACGCTGTTCGGATACATTCGGACTCCGGTTCAAACGGTGCTGGTGTTCTCTACGGTGCTGTGCCTGATCGTGGGCGGAATCTTCAGGTTTGCGTTTTACGGCTGGGACGCAGTGATGCTGCTGCCGAACGAGTTTCTCGGCGGGATTATTTTGCATCCCATAACAGCA
This sequence comes from Desulfomonilaceae bacterium, assembly GCA_035319325.1. Lineage (GTDB taxonomy): Bacteria > Desulfobacterota > Desulfomonilia > Desulfomonilales > Desulfomonilaceae > DATHCX01. Next base: position 7,177 of record DATHCX010000162.1, on the reverse strand, counting down.
CTGCTCACGGGTCTTTTTCTTGCCGGCGGCCTGAAGGCGTCGGGAGGATTCGAGGCGTTGAAAGTGATTCTCCGGTATCTCCGGAGAAGTCCTCTCGGCCTTGTGGGCACGCTGGTCATATTGATAAACCTTCCCGTCATATCGTCGCTTCCCTGCGGCAGAATTCTGGCGGCCGCGCTTCTTCCGTTGTTGTTCACGTTCGGTTTTGAAGGCGGAATGGGAATCCTGACCAAATCCCAGCTCATAGTCCTTATCGGTGCATTCACGCGCAACGCGATGGGTTCCTGCGGACCTTCCCCCATCGGTGGCGTGGGTCAGATCGGCGAGGGTTTTCTGGGAAGCTTTTTCGCCACTGCGTCCGAGGGCATGCTGCGTGCTCCGCAGGCTTTCGCTCTCATGTTGGGAACGGCAGTCGTGGCGTTGTTCTTAAAAATGGTGAGCCAGCGGCTTTACCCGAATGACGTTGCTCTCCGTGAAAATCCGCTCATCGGCTCGGGGGAGGAGCGTGAAGAACCGGAAATCAAGGCTCCCTTCGAAGGCTATCTGGCCCTGGTGCTGTTTGTCCTGTCTCTCCTCACGGCTATATTCCAGCCGTTCGGTAAAATGCCCGTGCAGTCCGTTCTCGTGGCAGGCGCGGTGCTCATGATTCTTGTGTGCAGAATCCGGCTCACTGACCTCATGGAAGGAATCATTCTGCTGCCGGTCACCGCGATGGCAGCCGGTTTCCTGGCTGCGGGAGCACTCGCAGCTACCGGCGGTTTCGATGCGCTGGGAGTGATCTTGAACAGCTTCGTCAAGGTTCCCTTCCTGGGAGTGGCCGGGATGTTGGCCATATTCGTGCAGTTTCAGACCATTCTTCCGTTGTCGTGTGCACGCATACTCACCGCCGCGCTGGTTCCGGTGCTCTATCTGTTCGGCCCGGCAAAGTTTCAGTTCTTGGACTGGCCGCAGCTTGCCATCGTCATGGCGGCGTACATCATCAATGCCACCACCTCGTGCGGCCCTTCGCCCCTGGGCGGAGGCGGAATGATGGGCGAAGGAACCATGCGTGCGGAGACAGGCTTCATCAAGGGAGCGTACACATTCGCATCCATGGCCATTATGGCTCCGCTTGCGGCAATCTACATGAAATTCCTGAACCTTTCCGTATTCCAACCGTCAGATCCGAATTTCGTCAAAGACATCGTCACCATCGGCGCATTCGTCCTGGTGGTGGTTGCGGTGAACGTCGCGTTTATCTCGCTGGGCGGCAGAGTATTCGGTGCCGACGCTTCAAAAAATTTCAGGATGCAGCTTGTGGGATTTCTGTTTAGTGGAGCCATGGGTGGTGCGATTTTGGCTTTCGCCCTGTTTGAATGGAACCCGACCGCAATCTTGCAGGGTCTCGCGGGCGGTGTAGTGGCTGCGATGCTCATTGGATTGATGGTCCCCAAGACGTTGTCTCGCAGGATGACCGAGGCCCTCGGGGGTCGCGAGGAGACCGGCATGTTCGTGGGAGCCGTTCAGCCGCAGAGAGATTAGCAGACCCTGTTCCCCGGAAATGGGCTTCGATCGGGCGTGGGGACTGAAAAACCCGGATTTCGCGTACAAGGACGAGGTTGGACATTGCTGACGTGGATCATTTTTCTTTTCGTGGGGGCTCTTGCTGGAGTCATCATTGCGTACGCCCTGGATATGCATTCCCCAAAAGAGTTGCTTCAGGGCGCAGTGGGAGGCTTGATAGCAGGCCTGCTCATGTCGGCGATGCTGCCTCATTAGTCGAGGAAGATATACTCTGATGTCGGAAGAAAAGAAGGAAACCAGACACCATCGACAGGATGAGGGTCAACCCCTGGTTCTGCCCGGTATTCATAGATACCAGTTCTTCACGAACCTGAAGGATCGCGGGTGGACCCGCAATCTCGACAGAGTGGCTCTATTCGGTATCGTAACTGCTCTCGTTGCCGATGTGGTGAAGCCTCTGGCTAACCGCAATCCCGCGACCATCTATTGTTACGAATGCCGGGCCTGTTACGCGACCCAGGATCGGTGTCCCGTAGGCATTGCGTATCAGGCTGAACTGGTCGTTGCCGGCAGAGTCGCCGACTATGACAGGTTTCTTCGGAACGGCGGTCTGAAATGTATCCGGTGCGGCAATTGCCAAAGCTATTGCGTGCAATATCTGCCTCTGCCCCAGATGTTCGCGGCCATGCAGGATCTCACGCGTGCGGCAATCAGGAAAGGAATCGTTCCCCGGTATTCTCTGCACAGGGCAATGGACGAGGGACTGGTGGGAAAGGAATTCATAGATGACGTGGTCAAGGCTCTTGCATGATCCGCTCGGGTTTTTGTGGGCGGCCCTGAACACGCGGGGATTTCGCCTCACCGTGTACCTGATTGTCGTGGCCGTCCTGTTTCCATCGAGCCGGTTCATCCTGGCCCTGGTTCTCCTGGTAACGCTTGCATACTCGTGGACACGCGATTACCGGCGGACGGGAAATTTGCGTATTTTTTTTCTTGCAGGGGCAGTCTGCCTGATTCTGGTTGGTTATGGCGTGGCAGCCATGGACGTGCGGCGGGTGGATGAGGAGCGCCTTGCAAAAAATCCGTGGGGGGCAGGAATCGGCCTCGTGAAAGACGGCGTCTACGAAGGCTGGGGAGAGGGCTTCAGAGGACCCATCCAGGTTCGGGTGAAGGTCGAAAAACATCGCATTACCGCTCTGAAGACTCTCGAATATCCGGATCTCATTTCCGTACAGGACAACCAGCTTGCTGTCCTCAAAAGGGAAATCCTGGAAAAAGGTAGGCTGGAACGACCGTCTCAGCCCGAAATGTTCAGGGGCGCAGCGATGACGGTCACCGGGTACGTCAATGCAGTAGAATCCGCCCTCTCGAAAGGCATCCCGGCTTATCCGCAATACAGCGCATTTTCCAGGGCGTTTTTGAATACGTTCATTGGCAAGGCCCCGAGTGCGGTAACGCTCAACGGCCTGGCCATAGTCTTCGCAGCGTTCATGGTCTTCGAGTATACGCTGCAGTCCATGCTTACTCCGGGCACGGGCCGGGCTATCAATTGCTACAACTGCGCTACGTGCGTGGGAGCTTGCCCGGTAAAAGAGGTGGAAGGCGTTCAGATGCCCATGGGACTGGTTCTACTCACGAGACTCGGCGATTACGAGAGAGTCATGGAACTGTCCAAGTATTGCGTGGGATGCGGAAGGTGCGCAGCCAAGTGCCCCATCGGCAACTCCGGGCCTCTGGTGATTTCCGCGGCATTCCAGGCGAACCTGGAAAAAAAACGGGCACGTGCTCTCGAACATGAGGAGGAGACCGCCTGATGGGTAGGGGACTCTGGTACCTTATCGCTGTCGTCGCAGTCGTGGTTGTCGTGGGAGCGGCGGCGGAGGTCTCCGTGCGAAGCGCGACCTGCATGGCTTGCCACCAGCAGGAGGCGTCATTTGCGCGATGGATGGGAGATAAGCTGAAAGTTGAAAAAAAGGGATTCTCCCACGAACTCATCGCGTGCGCGGATTGCCATATGGACGGTGCTCCTCAAGGAACCGCGGCATCCAAATTGAGGTCCCTGCTGCACGCAATAAGCTACTTGGTTCCCCAGATCGACCCTCGCAGACCGGAGGTCTCCGGAATGTTCGCCAGGACCAGGATACCGAGTGAGAATTGCCAATACTGCCACCTGGCGGCAATACAGCGAAAGACCGTGTTTCTGAAAGATCTTCCGGACGAACTGAGGAAAATCGGGCTCTCGATGGATCACCGCAAGCACGTGCTTGCCAGGGACGACACGTGCGCTCGATGTCACGAACGGTACAAAGAAGGAGCGAGTCAGGCGGACAAGACGGTTACCTATACGGAAGTGAACCATTTGGCGTGTGATTCCTGCCACACCCTGGCTTCACATTCGTACAGAAACAATCTTATGCTTCCCATTTCAGACGTGCAGTACCGCTCTGCCAGAGAAGATGCATGGAAACGCCTGTCGACGAATCCCCGGTGGATGGTGGCAATCCCCACTGAATATTCGTGCAGGCGCTGCCACAACGGCAAAATCCATTTTAAGACTAAGATTTTCCTTGCGGATTGCCGTGAAGGATCGGTGTACCAGGATTGCGTGAAATGCCATCCGCTCATGACAAAGCAATACTTCGACCAATACAGAAAAGGCCGACGGCAAACGGCTTGCGCTGAGACGAACATGAATCGCTCACCCGCTAACCCGGGCTCTGTTAATTCGCCAGACGAATTGCTCAGCCCCCATCAGACGGTAGCGGCTGCACGGCAGTTCGGAGATGCGGACTCTGCACGAACCGGCAGGTGAGCAGGAGTAGATGAATGCCCAATATCAGAGATGATTCCGATAAAAAGGAACCCATAAACAAAGAAGTGGCGGAGGTCATTCTCGAGACCAAAGAGCCGCCCGTGGCAAGATTCCGGCTGCTGTCCAAAGGGATGGAGCCTTACCACCGTCTCTATATTCAGGACGAAGCGTCGAATATTACCGGAGACAAAGGCTGTATTGCCTGCGGAAACTGCATAGACTCCTGCCCGGTGCTCCGCAGAGACCCCAAGCGATTCGAGAAAACGGAACAGCGCACGTCGTTCGCTCTGGAGTCCTGTGTGGGCGAGGATTGCGAACAATGCTATTCCTGTGTGCTCGCCTGCCCTCAAGTGGACACGGCTTACAAAGACTATATCGTAGACGAGGTCGTTCCCGAAACCATTCAGCCTGCCCCGAGTATTACCTCGCTGGACAATTACTTCATGGCGTTGATCGCCCTCATCCTTGGAATTGTCATCGGCGTCTTTGTGGCACGCTGACAAATCGTGACGCAGTTGAAAGGATCTGAAAACATGTCGACGGTGGAACAACAGACAGCCGCACAGCCTTCCGACATCCCCGCGGGGGCGACAGTCAGGACGGACCTCGTGCCCATTTTCATTATGGGCAAGAAATACGATGTCCCCAGCACATTGACCATTCAGAAGGCGTTCGAGTTCGCGGGCTATCAACTGATCCGCGGCTGCGGCTGCAGGGGAGGGATCTGCGGCGCTTGCGCCACCGTGTACAGGCTCCCGGGAAGCCCGAAAATCCATGTGGGTCTGGCATGCCAGACCGTTGTCGAGCCGAACATGTATCTCGCCATGGTTCCATTCTTCCCCGCCAATCGTGCGGTGTTCGATCTGGAAGAGCTGAAGCCGGACGCGAAGACCCTTCTGAAATATTATCCCGAACTTGCCAAATGCATGGGGTGCAACACGTGCACCAAGTCCTGCCCCATGGAAATCCCGGTAATGGAGTATATTTCAGCCGCCCTGAGGGGTGACGTGGAAAAAGCCGCGGAAATCTCCATGCCATGCGTCATGTGCGGAATCTGCACCTCCAGGTGTCCTGCCGAACTGGCCCAGTACCATATCGCGATGATGTCCAGACGGATAACGGGCAGGCACATCAGGCCGCAAGCGACTCATCTTCAGGACATGATTCATAGGATAGAATCCGGCAGATATGAAGAATCGCTGAAGAAGCTCATGACGACTGATCTGCAGACACTCAGAAAATTATACGTGGACCGGGAAATGGAACCCCATACGGGAGACGAAATGTGGGAACCCGCCGAGAAACAGTATCTGTAGGCCGATTCTCGCACGCTTGTGAAATTCTCTCAGGCGCCGGCGCCTGTAAAAACCGGAGGCACTCATGGGATATACCCAGGATTTGATGGATTCGATAAAAAGAGTCGAGCAGACGCGACCCGAAAGGGTGGCTCGAAAAAAAGCCGGTCAGGAATTCCCGGCTTTAACGCTCGACGAGCGCAAAGACAGGCTGGAAAAGTATCACCCGGATTACCGGTCGGGAAGCCTCCGGGAATTGAAGATGGGCCCGAGCAAAGGCTATGCATTGGCCCAGGAGATAGCCGATCAATTTGAAGCTCGCAGCCGGGTGGACCCGGATAAGATCGATCTGAACGAAATCCACTACGAAACCGACGTGCTCGTCATAGGCGGAGGAGGAGCGGGTACGGCGGCTGCTCTGTTGGCTCAGGAACAAGGGGCGCGGGCCATCATCGCCACAAAACTCCGGCACGGCGACGCAAACACCATGATGGCGGAAGGTGGAATCCAGGCTGCAACCAAAGGCTGGAAAGATTCTCCGTACTACCACTACCTGGACGTCATGGGCGGCGGACATTTCGAAAACGACCCGGAACTCGTAAGAACCATGGTCTCCGAGGCCCCCAAGGTGATCGGGTGGCTCGAACACCTGGGCTGCATGTTCAACAAATGGACGGACGGCAAGCTCTTTACTCTGCACGGTGCAGGCACCTGCCGGAAAAGAATGCATTACGCCGGCGATCTGACAGGCGCGGAGATCATGAGAACGCTTCGTGACGAGTCGCGAAACAGGCTCAAAGACATTGGCGTGCTGGAGTTTTCTCCCGCGGTGGAACTTCTCCTGGACGACAAGGGGAGATGCTCGGGCGCGGTGCTCTACAATCTCGAAACCGAAGAATACTTTATCGTCAAGGCCAAAGCCGTAGTCATGGCCACCGGCGGCTCGGGACGGCTGCACATCCAGGGATTCATGACCACCAACCATTACGGAGCGACGGGCGACGGCCTGGTGATGGGGTACAGACTTGGAGTGGGCGTCCGCTTCCTCCACGCTACCCAGTATCATCCTACGGGAGCAGTTTTTCCCGAACAGGCGGAAGGCCTGCTCATCACGGAAAAGGTGCGCGGGGCTGGAGCGAATCTCGTGAATATCGACGGAGAGCAATTCGTATTCGAAAGGGAGCCCCGGGACATCGAATCGGCAAGCATTATCCGGGAGTGCACCAAGATTGGGAAAGGGATCCCCGTTCCCGGCCCGGCCGGCAAATTCGGAATCTGGCTCGATTCCCCCATGATTGACATGCTGGAAGGCGAAGGAACCGTTGAACGGGAATTTCCGGCCAAGCACATTCTTTTCAAACGGTATGGCATCGACATCTCAAAGCTTCCCATGCTCGTCTATCCCACGCTCCACTATCAGAACGGCGGCCTGGCATATAATTCGGACGGTTCTACTACCGTTCCGGGCTTCTTCGTTGCCGGAGAAGTGGGCGGAGGAGTCCACGGCGCCAACCGTCTCATGGGAAACTCGTTGCTCGATATCACGGTGTTCGGGAGGCTCGCCGGA
>DATHCX010000161.1:0-3376 GCA_035319325.1 Desulfomonilaceae bacterium | reverse complement strand
CAGAGGTTCACGGAATTTGGCTTTGTAGGTCTTGTATAGTTCTTCAGCAGCCCTGACTTCCTCATAGGGTATTTGATCCCTCGTTTTGTCCAGAAGTGGCTTAGCGTGTGTAAGCATTTTGCCTTGGTGGATGTAATGGTAACGGGCTATCCACTCCTCTCTCGTAGCAGCGACGGAAGAAGTGGCTTGCCTCCAACCATATCGCTGTAAGGGGTTGGATCAGTTTGAATGGCCTGTTCCAACAAACGATAAAAGAGCAATCCTCGCGATCTAGAGGCGCGTCGGTTGAACCTAAACGTGTATTCGTCGAGGTAGTAATCCAGATGTCTTGCACTTGCCGCACCTTGGTGCGTCCCCAACAACCATCGTTTCAGCAGCGCAGCTATCCGGTGAACACCTGGCATCACGACGTGGGCTGGTTCAGGACTGGACGACAGGACAGTCTTCTTGCGAACATAGCCCCACTTGGAGAGGTCATCGTATCCTTTCCAGCCGTCGGTGTGCACAACAGAGCCAGGCTCAATGGCTCCCCTCACGAACTGTACCAGGCTTTCCGAGGTAACGTCTGGAACGTGTCCCAGTCGAACTCGTCCGAACCCATTCGGTGCGTGGATCTCCACGGCGATCGCTACGATGGCCTTCTTCTCGGTTTGTCTGCCACGTGCACCTTCTTCAAGACCTCCGACATAGGTCTCATCGACCTCCACAAGACCGTTGAGTTTTTCGCGACCCGACCGAACCATCGCCCGTCTCATCTTGTGGAGCCACGCCCATGCCGTTTGATAGCTGCCAAACCCCAGGACCCTCTGAAGTCCCAACGCACTGGCACCAAACTTCTGATTAGTTATATGCCACATCGCACGGAACCACAGACGAAGGGGTTTCGTGGTCCCCTGAAAAATTGTACCGGAGGTTGGCGAAGTCTGACGCTGACATCCCGCACACCGAAGCTCGCCTCTACTTGTAGGCCACGCCTTCTCTCCGCCACACCCGGGGCATCGAAACCCATAACGCCATCGCAAACGACGCAGGTATTGGAGACATGCCTCTTCGGAAGAGAACCACTCCTCAAACTCAACCAGCGTGCGGGGGTAATCAACACCTGGCACCGGATGCCGACTTTCTGCTCTCATCCTCCCAATATAACACTACGAGAGAGGAGTGGATAGCCCGTCTCTAGTATTTCATGTTCCCACGGCCTTCACCCCTTGCACGAAGCGTTCGGGCTCAGCGCATCGGCCAAGCAGCATGTCGCATAAGACCTGACTGCATGGCTGGCGACGCAATTGTCTTTCGATGAAACTGAAGACCTCTTGAGTCGCTTGACGGGAATTAAGATGAGCTCTCATGCCATTCATGAGGCCGTAGAAAAGCGATGAACTGATGCCAAAATCACCATCGGTCGCAAGCCCTCTTCACAGCTGCTGCTCTGCGCCCTCAAGATGCAGGAGTTTACCACAGTGACGCAGAGGACGCGGAGAAAGACTTGATGACGCGAGTTTTAGAAAGATTCGGGAGGAAAACAATGCCTAGAACACTGAGGCTGGAATCGGCAACACCTATGGAAATAGTCACCCCCAAACACCGCCATTCCAGCGATCCAAGGTACCAGGTCGAACTTGACAACCGTGATGATATCCGACGGTTGTTGGAGTTTTTGAGTAGAGACCCGAACAACGAACAAGCGTTGTGCCCGGTCCACTGAGAAACGAGGAGAGGGTCCCCCCATATCAGCATGGTAATTCAGAACGTGGCGATCGATATCGATACCGGTACGATTCTGTTGGTGAAGACCATGCACTTCCACTGGAAAGACTGTGCAACGCCGGTTATCGACTTCATTGCGGCGGAGATGAACAAGAACGTGAGGAGTCCGGACGCCGCAAAGATCAGAAGCTTGAACAGCAGCAACATGACCGCCTGTATCTCGGAATGGCAAAGCCTTCCTTTATGGAGGCAAATCCTCGGGCTTGGCATTGATCCGCAGGAGTGCGCCAAGCTGAATCTCACATCGAAGAGTAAAGTATTAGAGCTTGCGGGCAATGAAATCAAATGCGACGAGACCTTTATCAATCGATTTATCAAGCCTACACTCGGGGCAATGGCTTTGGCCACGAGCGGAGCAACGAGACTTATCCTGAAATTCGATCAGCGGTTCACGATGGCAATGCTTCACACCCGCGACGAACTGGTGATTGTGCCGGAAGACAGTGACAGAGTATCCCTTACGGAAGACTTTCAAGAGCGATTGCCTACGGTCCTTCTCGAAGGTTTCAAGAAGGAGATTTAGAACGGAGTAGCATGGCTCATTGAAAGTCCGGCCGGGGCAGTTGTTTCAATGCGCCGCCTGCTGGTTGACGGGGAATCTTGGCGTACACCGAAATGGAGGAGATTGGAGATGGAAGCTGAAAGATTGGTTCGTGAGGGAAATCTATGGGATGCACAGCAGGCTTTGCAGGATCAAATCAGGAAAGAGCCTGAAAACAGCGGTTATCGTATCTTTCTGTTTCAGCTGCTTGCCGTTCGAGGGCAGTGGGATCGATCGTCAGACCAGTTGAACGTGCTTAAGGATCTAGACAACAATGCGTGGCAAATGCTTCATGGCTATGGTGGGGCGATACAATGCGAAATTACACGAAGGCAAGTTTTCGCGGGAAGGAGTAAACCTCTGATCCTGGGCGAGCCTTCTCAATGGATAGCAATGTTGCTGGAGTCCCTGAAACTCATGAGTGAATCGCATTACGAACAAGCGACGGCTTTGCGAAATCATGCTTACAAGCTTGTTCCCGAATGTTCGGGTTACATCGATGATCATCCCTTCCAATGGATTGCCGATGCCGATTCCCGCCTTGGACCCGTGATCGAGCTGATCCTGGACGGCAAATATTACTGGGTCCCCTTTCAATCCATCAGCTCGATCAGCCTCTCCACTCCCGAAGACCTGCGCGACCTGGTCTGGGCTCCAGCGCATTTCACATGGGCCAACGGCGGCCATTCCCGGGCGCTGATTCCAGCCCGCTATCCAGGCTCCGACAGCTCGGAAGACTCGGCGCTTCAACTGGCCAGAAAGACAGAATGGCTTGAGCCTGCAAAAAGTGTCTTCGAGGGCGTTGGGCAGCGGATGTTCGCTACAGACCTCTCCGAGTATCCCCTGCTGGATATTCGACAGGTGAAGATCAATTCATTTTCCTGAAACCAAGACTCCTGAAAACTCCCCCAAATACTCGATTGGCATTCCCCTCTGAAGAATGGAATCAATCAATGAAACAAATTGAATCAGCTGGAGCAATCCAGGTACAGGCATCTCTGCTCGACCGGCTGACCGAGGAGGATCACGGTATGTCGCTTCGTCGCTACAAGCAAAGCGTCATACGTG
>DATHCX010000160.1:0-18166 GCA_035319325.1 Desulfomonilaceae bacterium | reverse complement strand
CCGAAATCATTTTTTCTCAGGAGGTTTTTTCTCGGAGATGACGGGAAATTCCAGCGAAGTGTCCATCCTAATGGTGTCCAGATAAGCGGAGTATTCGTTGGCCGACATCAGTTCTTCAATACGCTCTTGATGCATTTTTATTTCGGTTTTCAGGAGCTTGTACTCTTGGTACAAAGCTTCCATCAGACTCTTCAGTTCCTTCTTCCGCCGTCTCGCTTGTTCCACGGCTTTCAATGTGTTTTCCAAATCTACCATGACACTTCGACCTCCTGCGGTATACGTATCGCTTCTCCACCGGGAATATGTGGAGTGCTTGGGATTGTGGCAGTCCTGAAAATCGTGATCGTTGATCCGACGGCTATCATGCCAATGCGTTTTCAAATACGTGAGATCGGGGAGGAACTTCTTGTACGTCGTTCCTCCCCGAACCCCACCTCAAGAACTTTTAGCACTTGCCGGCATCTGCATTTCCTCAGCGCAGGTGCAGATGCCGGCGCATGATAGAAGTTTCTGGGAGGGGGTTTGGGCGGGACACTCTTTTCAAAGAGGGTCCCCCCAATCTTACTTTTTTGAAAGCGCATTCGTACCAGAGCTCAAACGCCGTCCCGTAGAGTTTCATAACCTTCCAAGGATATCCGACTTCCAACCTCTTGCTCAAAGAGTGTTGCTCCAGTTTCTGAGCATGTCACAGCGCACGTTGCACGCAGTCAAGGAGTGAGTTCTGTCACGGGGGCCTGCCCTTGACGTCGCGGAAGTACTTGGGGAAAGTTGCGTGATCGGTGGTGATTGAAGACCCATGAGGACCCCGTTCCTGTCCCCGTAGCTCGTTCCGCCGCGTCAATGGAGGCATACGGGCCCGATTGAACTGACCAGCCGTATCCAGGGAGTCCGTCCGTCACTGCTGTCTGACCGTTTTGATCTCGAATGACAAAGAATCGATCGGCATAGGTGGTCGCTGGAACGACCATACATATCGCGATTGTCGCCGCGACTGCGATGGTTAACTTCACCATTGCAATGTCTCCGTTCATCCAGTTCTTTACACTCACATTAATCACGTACCCGAAGCAGAAAAGGAATCGAGGCTCCGAACCCAGTGACCTGCACTTAGGACCGTCGGAAATCCAATTGAGTGTCGGGAATGTACCACCACGCATGGATGAAGGCTTGCGATCGTGCTGGCTTGGCTGGTCTTCGAGTTCACGATTTGAAGCACACTTATGGACGAAGACTCCGGGCTGCCGGTGTGTCATGTGAAGATCGGCAGCATCTCCTGGGTCACAAGTCCACAAGAATCGCTACCCTATATTCGAGGACCGAACTGGCGAATCTTATTGCCGAAGCCCACAAGGTGTGCGAGCAAGAGTTCCCCAAAAATCCCGCACTCGTCATATTGAAAAACAAACCCCGCCTGTCTGTCGTGAACTAACGAGGCGGGATTCTTTTCGATTCATGGTGCCGAGGGACGGAATCGAACCATCGACACAAGGATTTTCAGTCCTCTGCTCTACCGGCTGAGCTACCTCGGCATCGACTGCCCATCATAACGGGTAATAACGGCCTGTGTCAACGAATTTTGCTCAGTGACCGGGGAGCGAAGCCCAAAACATCGTCATTCCGCAGGCCTGGCGACACTGGTCTACGTTCGCACGGTTGTCGCCGTCTGCTCGCCCTCATCCGTGGTGCCGGCAGCCCAAAACAGGCTCATAAGATCCTGAACAGTCATCGTGCCCAGCTGCTCACTTCCGAGGTCTCCAGATATACTTCCCCTGTTCATCATGATCGTCCTGTCGCCGCTGTCCAGTGCATGAGCCAGGTTGTGCGTTATCATGAGAGTGGTAAGCTTTTCTCGCCGCACAATGGATCGCGTCAACTCCATCACTTTGCGCGAAGCACGCGGGTCCAGAGCAGCGGTGTGCTCATCCAACAGGAGGATGGACGGGCGTTTGAACACTGCCATGAGAAGCGTGATTGCCTGGCGTTGACCTCCGGACAAGAGTCCCACCTTGGCTTTCATTCGATTTTCCAGGCCAAGTCCCAGTACTGCAAGCCTGTCCCTGATATTCCCGCGCAGGCGCGTCCCCAGCGCACGACCCAGTCCTCTGAACTCACCCCGTGACGCTGCCAAAGAAAAGTTTTCCTCCACCGTGAGCCCCGCGGAAGTCCCAACGAGGGGATCTTGAAAGACGCGACCGATAACTCCCGCGCGCAGGTGTTCGGCAAGTTTCGTAACGTTCTTGCCATCCAGTATTATTTCTCCGGTGTCCGGCAGGGCAGTGCCCGAAACGAGATTGAGAAGAGTCGATTTGCCGGAGCCGTTTCCCCCAATAATTATAAGAAATTGGCCTTCGGGTACGGTTAGAGACACCCCCGAGACGCCGACGACCTCATTCACTTCACCCGGATAGAAAACCTTGGTTATATTCTCGAGCCGTAACAAGAGGGCTTCTCCTATTCAGGACTGGAATACACAGCAGCCTGTTGGCAAAACAGTGAAACACGTTGATAAGGCAATCGGTTCATTTTAGTGCCCGGCTTTTCAACCGATTCCTTACTCGCGGAAGCGTCAAGGCCCCAATGACCAGGATCGCCGTGATCAGGTTCAGATCGCTGGGGTTCAGACTCAGCGCACCAAACCTGAAGCTCAACGCCGCGGCTATGGCCATGCGGTAGAGGACCGACCCCAGAATTACACTTGCCGTAGCAACAAAAACCGACCGATCACCCATAAACGCCTCTCCGATAATGACTGAAGCCAGTCCGGCAACGATGGTGCCAACGCCCATATTCACGTCCGCACTGCCTTGGCTCTGTGCAAGCAAAGCACCTGATACTGCCACCAACGCATTGGACAGAGCCACTCCCGCGATGATTGCCGTATGAGTGTCCACTCCCTGAGCCGCCACCATCCGCGGGTTGTCCCCTGTAGCCCTGAGAGCCAGTCCGAAACGAGTATGGAGGAACAGATCCAGTGCCATTTTCAACGCAAGGACGGCCACCAGCGCCACTATCATGGGAATGGCGTAACCGGGCACCCCAAGCCCTCTGAATCCGTCAAACAACGTGGATCGATTCAAGAAAGATATGTTCGGTGAGCCCATAATCCTGATATTTATCGAATACAAAGCTATCATCGTGAGAATACCGGCCAGGAGATTCAATATCCTGAGCTTCGTACTGATGATTCCCGTGAAGGCCCCTGCCAGGCCACCCGCAACAAAGGCTGCTGCAACGGAGAGGAAGGGATCTCCGCCCGTCGCTACGATGGCCGCACTCACGGATGCCCCGAGAGGCAGGCTACCGTCAACTGTCAAGTCGGGGAAATCGAGCACTCGGAAAGTGAGATACACACCCAAGGACATCAGGCCGAAAATAAGGCCTTGCTCCAATGCGGCAATAAACGAATACCAACTCATGGGTTTTCCGCAAAATCGAGCGCTTAGCGGCTTTTGCTGCCGGAAGGGGCAACCCCCCGCAAATGAGATATCATTTGATGATTGTCGATGCCTTCCCGACCACCGTCTCGGGTATGCGTATTCCCATTTTTTCGGCCTGGACGGGATTGAGGTACAACAACAGCTCCCGCTGGTGTTCAACGGGCAGCAGGGCAGGACTGATTTTATTCCTCAGGATTTTGACCGCCAGCGCACCGGTCTGGCGGCCCAGCTTATAGTAGTCTACAGCGAGAGCGGCTATAGCACCTCGTTTAACGGAATCCACATCTGCAGCGAACAGGGGAATCTTATTCTCCTGACACGCTTTGACCACCGCTTCCAGAGCAAGCACTACGGTGTTGTCCGTCGGTACGTGTATCGCGTCCACTCTGCCAACCAGACTCTCTGTAGCCATTTTCACCATAGCGGAGGACGTTGCCGTCGCTTCCACCACGGTGATACCCCTCTTTGTGGCTTCGGTCTTCATCTCCTGGACTGAAGCTACTGAATTCGCTTCCCCGGCATTGTAAATTGTTCCCAGCGTCTTGATGGACGGGAGAATTTCCCGAATCAAATCCAATTGAAGAGCTATCGGAGATTTGTCCGATGTTCCGGAGACATTGCCGCCAGGCTCGGCGCCTGATTTGATCAGGCCCGCAACGACAGGGTCGGTCACGGCGGAAAACAGGATGGGTATTTCTTTTGTGGCTGCAGCGACATCCTGGGCCGACGGAGTTGATATGGCCAGAATCAAGTCCGCTTTGTCTCCCACGAACTTGCGGGCGATTTGTCCGGAGACCGCCCTGTTGTTCTGGGCATTCTTGTAATCGAACTCCGTGTGCTTGCCGGGAGCATACCCGTTTTCGCCGAGATAATCCGTAAAACCTTTTCTTGTGGCATCCAAAGCCGGATGTTCGACGATTTGGGAGATGCCGATTCTCACGGTCTGCTCGGCGGACCAACCAGGCCCTGCCGACAAGAGCGCATGCACGATCCACAGCAGCACGAGGGACATTCGCATGGCGACCTCCGGGGAAAAATCCGCTATAGATTCCGGTGACGTGATCAGATTCGATCACTACCATATTTCATACTACAGGTAAATGTTCATCGTATCCGATCAGCTACGCGCGGAAAAAAGGCAGCCATTGCGAGCGACGCAAAGCATCTTCTGCCCCCGAACATGGGGATTGCTAAGTCGTTTCGCTCCTCCCAACGACGCTGAAACGATGGTTCCCCCGCGAGAGTGAATGATTCCTGTTCGTCCGTGACGATTACCACTCCGGCTTGACAGTATGAACGAGATGGCCAATACTCTCCCTTACTTGCCCGATACACGGAATAATTCGGGCAAAATTGAGGACGAATCGGGAACAATTGGTATGGTCGAGAACGAATCCAAGCAGCCTGGAGAAGGAGTGCGGAAGACGGCAGGGAAAACCGCGGTGCAGACACGGTACCCGGCGGACAGGTCTCTGGACGAGGATCTGGGCGCCTGGTGGGTTATGCACATCAAACCCAACTGCGAGAGGAAAGTTGCGGCATACCTTCTGAGCAGGAATATCAGCTATTACCTGCCTCTTCACAAGCGAAGGCAGAAAATCGGGTACTACGGCAGGATTAGAGAAACCGAGGTGCCGCTCTTCAGTGGATACCTGTGCTTTGCCCTGGACAAAGAGAAACATGCTCTGCTCTACGACACCAAGAAATTCGTACGAATCATAAAAGTTGAGGATCAACAAGGATTCGTTCAGGAGCTCAACGCCATATCCAGAGCCATAGAGACTGGCGAGGATCTCCTGGTACAGCCGGGCCTGGTTCCCGGGAAACGGGTTCTCATTCTCTCAGGGCCCATGGAAGGGATTGAAGGAGTCGTGGTGAAGCGCCGCTTGGAGCGGCAGTTGGCGCTATCGGTGAAAATGTTTAACCAGAGCGTCATCGTACGGCTGGACCCAAACACCAAAGTCGAAACTCTCTGAATGGAGATTCAGACATGGTGCACGGGCTACGGGCATTCTACCGCCGAGTTTCAGTATTGCTTTTCGTAGGTTCGGTACCGGATTTCATGACCGAGAGAGATTGCTTCGTCGCTGCGCTCATCGCAATGGCAGGCACGAGCAGTGTCATTGCGAGCGAAGCGAAGCAATCTGCTCCGACAAAAATATGCCCAGAATCGAGTTATACGAATGCGTTTTCAAGTACTTGAAATCGGGGAGGAACTTCTTGTAAGACGTTCCTCCCCGACCCCAACCTCAAGAACTTTTAGCTCTCACCGGCATCTGCATTCCAAATGAGGAAATGCAGATACCAGCGCATGATAGAAGTTTCTGGCAAGGGGTCTGGGGGGACACTCTTTACTAAAGAGGGTCCCTTCAATCTTACTTTTTTGAAAGCGCATTCGTATAAGTATAAGACATCCGCCCGGCCGTTTCTTTGCTCCATCAGGACGGCCTGGTCCAGGAGAGTCGGTGTTCCAGCTTGCGTGACGCATAGGTAAACGCGTAACATATGACGAAATAGATCATTGCGATAAAAAGAAATATTTCAGTCGGATACATCATGCTTCGATTGTTTACCTGGGTGGCCACCTGGGTCAGCTCCGAGACTCCGATGATATAAGCCAGGGAGGTGTCTTTTGTGAGCGAAACAAACTGGTTTACGAACGAAGGAATCATGTTGACCAGTCCTTGCGGTATCACCACGTAACACATCGCTTGCCACGGTTGCAGTCCCGTGGACAATGCAGCTTCCATTTGGGACTTGGGTACCCCCTCGATTCCTGCTCGAACGATCTGTCCCATGTAGGCCGAGGTGAAGAACGACAGGGCAATGATTACCGTTCGGGCCTCCGGAACAGGATGGCCGAGCAGCGACGGGAGCAGGAAGTACATCCAAAAGATGACCATGAGCAAGGGCATGCCGCGAATCGTATTCATGATTGCCACGGCAACATACTTGATCCCGCGGTTTCGGGAAATGCTCATGAGCCCCAGGATCAATCCGCCGAAAAACGAAAGCACGCAAGAGACCACCGCCAGATAGAGAGTGAGCGCGAGTCCGCCCAGACTGCCGTGAGGATACGCCCCGATGAGGAAGTACGTGAGATTGTTCTTGATTATTGCAACATCAAGCCATTGATCCATGCCCGTCTCTCTTCATGGGATCCAGGACTCTCTTGCGGTACAGATGTACCAGCCCGGCGATCGCAAGGGAAATCGCAAGATATACCAGAGTCGCTGCAGTGAACGCCTCATATCCTTTGAACGTGTAACTTTCCACCTGTCTCGCTTGATAGGTCAGCTCCGCCACTCCGATCGTCATTGCGAGCGACGAGTTCTTCACCAGATTCAGAAATTGATTCACGAGCGGTGGAATCGTAACTCTGATTGCTTGCGGCAAGATGACGTATTGCATCGATCGGATATATGAAAAGCCGGAGCTGAGAGCGGCCTCCATCTGCTCCTTCGGAATCGATCGGACACCCGAACGGATGTCTTCGGCTATGAATGCCGAGGTATAAAACGTCAGAGCGATCGCGGCTGCCGCAAACTCGAAATTCGTGCCCGTCAGCCAATCGTTCACCGCTTGAGGAAGGAGCTTGTAGGAACCGAAATACCAGAAAAAGATCTGGACCAGGAGCGGAGTGTTGCGAAAAAATTCCAGGTAACCGTAGGCAAACCAGCGGACGACACCCACTTGACTCATGCGCATGACTGCAATAGTCAGCCCCAGCAGGAACGCACATATGACGGACACGGCGGAGAGCTGCAAAGTGACGTACACTCCGGAGACCAGCCATTCGGCATAGGTTCCCGAGGTGATAATTCCCCAATCAAATGCATAGGCGGGCATATGAATCGTCTCTCACGTATGTTCCCCGGCCGTCGACAGGCTGTCCCACCGGCCATCGTCACGAAAATACATAAGGAATCTGTTTTCACAACCTGGCGGTTGTCTGCGGCCCCTCTATTTGCCCGGCGAGATGACGAAATTTCGGTCAAGAGGCGCGGACGAGTCAGGGCCAAACCATTTTTGAAAGATCTCCTTTGCTTGCCCGCTGGATTCCATTTCCAGAAGGGTGTTATTGACAAGGTCCAGAAATGCCGTATCGCCCTTACGCACGCCGATCGCGTACGGTTCCCGGGTAATCTTCAGGTTGGGAATCTCGAATTGATCCTTGTTCGGTGATTTATTCAGAATCCCCATCAGGATGGCTTCATCAGTCGTCACGGCAAACACCTTCCCCTGACACAGCGCCAGAAATGCTTGCGGATAATCGTCGAATGAAAGTATTGTCGCTGATGGCAGGGCCTTCCTGGCGTTCTGTTCCGAATTGGATCCCTTCGCGGTGGCGATCTTCTTCCCTTCCAGGTCTGCCAGACTCCTGACCGCGCCTTTTCTCGCGAGAAATTTCTGAGCAGTAACAAAATACGTGTAACTGAAGTCGATCTGCTGCGAGCGCTCCGGTGTGTTGGTCATGGTGGCTGCGATAATATCGATATTCTTTTCCATCAGTTGCGGCATCCGACTTGCCGAGGTGACGGCTTTGAGTTCCAGCTTTACCCCGAGCTTGTCCGCGATGGCTTTAAGAAAATCCGCATCGTAGCCTACGATGCGTCGGGTCGCCTCATCCACGTACCCGAAGGGCGGAAGCGAATCTTTGACACCGGCCACCAGCGTTCCTCTTTGTTGGATGCCCGCCAGGGTGTCCTGGGCTGCCAGAACGAAACCGCCGGACACATTGAAAAACAGACTCGTGACGAGCGACAAGATGACGAAAAACCTAACCATTCTTTTTCCTCCATCGATTAGTGCATGGGGGACAATACATGCTTCAGGAATTGACGTGTTCGCGCGTGCTTGGGCTTACTGAAAAATTCCGAGGGCTCTGCTTCTTCGAGAATGGCTCCCCGGTCCATAAAGACCACGCGATGTGCCACCTCCGACGCGAACCCCATTTCATGGGTCACCACGCACATGGTCATACCCGTCCCTGCAAGATCATTCATGACAGCCAGCACTTCGCCTATCATTTCAGGATCGAGGGCAGACGTAGGTTCGTCGAACAACATGATTTTCGGTTTCATTGCGAGGCTCCTTGCAATCGCGACCCGCTGTTGTTGGCCGCCGGAGAGTTGCGACGGATAAGCATCCCGTTTCTCCACAAGTCCCACCCGTTGCAGAATCTCCATGGCCTGATCCCGAGCCTCCTGTTTGGGCGTCTTGCGAACCTTGACGGGAGCAAGAATGATGTTGCTCAGAACGCTCAAATGCGGATAGAGATTGAACTGTTGAAAAACAAATCCGATTTCCGCGCGCAGGGAACGGATGTCCGTATTCGGATCCGAAATATCGTGCCCGTCGACAGTGAGCCTACCTTTATCAATGGGTTCGAGCCGGTTGATTGTACGGATGAGCGTCGATTTACCGGAGCCTGATGGACCGCAAATCACCAGTACTTGCCCTTGCTGCACGTGCAAACTGACGTCGTTCAAGACGAGGAGCTTACCGAACCGCTTGTACACGTTTTGAAATCGAATCATCGCTTCTCGTGCCCGTTTTGCATACTACGGCTTTGAAAGGAGCCATATTCCCCGGAATGTGCCGCCATGGTAGCACGCGGAAAGAATAGCGTGCAAGCCGGCGCGTCGTTCCGGAATTCGCACGTTGATGTTCCATGGGTTGGGACGGATTCGACAAACGACGGTTCTTGTAATAATGATTCATACGAATGCGCTTTCAAAAGAGTAAGATCGGGGAGGAACGTCTTACAAGAAGTTCCTCCCCGATTTCAAGTATTTGAAAACGCATTGGTATCAATCTCGCGAGGGAACCATGCTTTCCGGGGGCATCGTTCGTCGCAACGGCACATGTTGCCCGTAACCGAACGGATACTGTGAGTCCTTGCCGAGGCCATCTGGGAGAGCTGGACCTACCTCTATGCAAAAGGCGGTACGAGAAGCCACGGGGCTCCACACTGTCATCAGCATTTTATGTTGTATCCAGTTGTTCAATACGGTAATATGAATCGTACATACTGGTCGGACCAAAGTGAGACACGCTATGCCGGTAGATCCATCTGACCGCAATCGAAAACCCGTCTACGAAGGGGTGCGGGAACAAATTCAGCAGCTTATCCTGGAAGGAACATTCCGCGGGGGCCAAAAACTCCCCGGGGAGCGTACTCTTGCCGAAAACCTCCACGTTTCAAGGAATTCCGTGCGTGAGGCACTTCGGCTCCTTGAGGAGAACGATATCGTCCGGACCCGGCATGGTGACGGGACGTACGTCTGCTCGGCGGAAAACGGAGCCCTGGTTCATTTCCTGAACAAGTCATTTGAAATGCGAAAACGCAGGGTTCGGGAAATTTTTGAGTTCCGCCGCATCCTTGAACCTCAGATCGCTTGGTTGGCCGCTCACAACATCAGTCGCCGGGAAGTGGACGGGTTGAAGGTGTTGATTTTTGACCAGCAGAAAAAGCTGTTTTCCGGCGAAGAAGATTCGGATCTGGATGAGGCTTTTCATCTGTTGCTGGCAAAGGCCACAAAAAATGCCGTCATTGTCGAGGTGATGAGAAATCTCACCACTATTTTGAACGAAACCAGGTCGCATCGGTTTTCCACCGAAGAACGGAAGGCTTCTTCGTTACGAACGCACATCCTGATTGTCGACGCCTTGGAAAAGAGAGATCCCGAAGCAGCGAGACGGGCTATGGAAGAGCATCTTCAGGAAGTCGAACAAGCGATCTTCGGTACGGGAGGAACAAAGACATGAATTCCCGATTTGTAGACGTCCCGCAGTGTCTCACGCACCAGGGGGCGTCATGATATGGATCGTAATGACGTATGCCGCTGTGGGGGCGGTTGCCGGAATCCTGGCCGGGTTGCTGGGTGTCGGCGGCGGATTGGTAATAGTCCCGATGCTGGTGTACTGCTTCGCTGCTCAGGGCGTGTCCTACGATCAGATCATGCATCTGGCTCTGGGAACGTCGCTGTCCAGTATCATGTTTACGTCTATGTCCAGTTTCATGGCTCACCACCGCCGGGGAGCGGTACGCTGGGATATAGTCCGGGGAGTGGCCCTCGGGATCGTTATGGGAACGTTTCTGGGCTCCTGTATTGCGGCGCAGTTATCCACGGCTTTCTTGAGTATTTTTTTCGTCGTATTCCTGTATTATTGCGCGGTTCAGATGATTCTTGATCGAAAACCGAATCCTTCCAGGCAATTACCTGGAAAATTCGGCATGTTCGGCGTCGGAAACCTCATCGGCGCAGTATCCAGTTTTGTGGGTATCGGCGGTGGCACGTTGTCGGTCCCGTTCATGGTCTGGTGTAATATTCCCGTGCACCACGCGATCGGAACTTCGGCGGCTATCGGATTTCCCATTGCAGTGGCCGGAACCGTGGGGTACGTGTATTCCGGTCTCCATGCACCGAATCTGCCTGATTATTCTCTTGGGTATATGTACGTGCCCGGCCTTTTGGGAATAGTCTGCTCGAGCGTCCTTACTGCGCCCCTGGGCGTATGGATCGCTCACCGTCTGCCGGTAAGAAAGCTGAAACAGGTCTTTGCAGTACTGCTAGGAATCATGGGAACCAGGATGCTCTACGGCCTGCTGTAAAGAGAGGGAGCGCAATTATCTCTTGTCTTGTCCTTCCTGTGACTCGAACGCTGTTTCTCCCGCGGGCAGCCCTTCGATCACTTCTGTGGAACCGTGCGGGAAGTAGTCAAACCTCCCCCCCCGGGCGTATGTAGCCACGTCGATACCTGCTTGTTTCGCCATGCCGACGGCCATTGCGCTGGCGCTGGATCGGGAAACGACTATGGGAAATCGGCTTCGAGCGGCTTTGGTAAGCACCTCGGAGGTTATTCTGCCGGTGGTGAGGAGCAGTTTGTCCGCGGTTTGCACGCGGTTCAAGAAACAATACCCGACTATTTTGTCCACCGCATTGTGTCGTCCGAGATCTTCAAGGATGACGAGGGTGTCTGATACCGTGGCAACCGATGCGGCGTGCACCCCGCGGGTGATGCTATAGATTCCGCGATATGTGTCCAGTTCGAGCATTCGCTTCAAAATGGAGGCGGCCGGAATGACGAGGCTCGGCAATGTCTTTTCGCGGGGTGACGCTGATACCTCCACCGAGAATACCAATCCCCCGGCGCATCCCGAGGTAAGCATTCCTTTGCGTTCCAGTTTCTCGATGCGCTCTTCAGGCACATTCAGCTCCACGCGGGCGATCCGGTTGCCATGATCCACGACACATTCCGTTATTTCGTCCGGAGTCGTGAGAACTCCCTCGGAAACCAAGAAACCTACGAACAGTTCGCGTAAATGAGTAGGGAGGGTTGCCATGGAAAGGATTTCGCGATCGTTGACGAAGAGCGTATACGGAACTTCTCTTGCGAGAGGAATGGTTCTGGGCTCCAGCAGACCTTTGTTGTACCGCATCCCTGCAATTTCCGCGACAAGCCCGGGAGAGTTGTTTCGGTTGGTCGTCACAGAGCTTTTCCTTTCAACTCTGCTATGCTCCGCTTTCGGCTGGTTTCCATCACCCGGCCCGCATTACGGATCAAGATTCTTCTCCAGCGGCAGACTTCTTCGGCCTATAATCACCGTCGAACAGATCGCGAAATTGCTGATTCGCGTACTTTTCGCAACGGGTTCGCAGGCGGGTATAGGTCCACAACAGGTCGAGGCCTTGTTCCGTGAGTCGTGATCCGTCGCTGGTTCGTTCGACCAGCTTAAAACCGCAGCGTTCCTCCGTCGCCCTGATCTTCCCCCAGACGGCTCTGAACGGCTGTTTGAGCTTTGTAGCCGCTTTATTCATAGAGCCTGTTTCCAGGATTGCCTCGAGAATACGGAGTCTGCCGGTACCAATGACGAGTTTTCCGTCCTCGTTTTCGACCCATATTTTGGACCGCACACGAAGAGCCATGCATCACCATCCTTACATCTGTGCACAAAATGAGCTGCGGCCGCGCGAATCCCGACG
Source organism: Desulfomonilaceae bacterium (assembly GCA_035319325.1). GTDB lineage: Bacteria > Desulfobacterota > Desulfomonilia > Desulfomonilales > Desulfomonilaceae > DATHCX01. The sequence goes on along the minus strand of DATHCX010000160.1, from coordinate 5,739 downwards.
ATGGCACGAGCAGCGCATGCCGAATTCCGAATTTTTTATTATATTCCTAATCGCAGCCTCGTTCAACAACTGCCCATACTCATGCGTTTTGTAATCACTCAGTTCCTCGGGGAAAGTGCCTAACCTCTGTCATTGCGAGGAGTGAAACGACGAAGCAATCTCGATAGTTAAAGGCAGAGTTTGCTTCGCTGCGCTCGCAATGACATCCTTTACCGTCCGTAACTGAGACGTTACTGCGCTTTCAAGAAAGTGCTTAAGGTGGACGTTTCACTCCTCGCAAGGACATGGAAACGACGGCTCCCTGGCGAGACCGAATGATTACCAAGATTCCTTAATTGTGTGCATTTCCAAACCATGCACTTGAACGGTCCTCAGCCATGTGCTATGTGCCAATGAGCAATCTTTCCGAGGAGGTATTATGCACAGCGCTCCCTTCCGGGTGGCCCTCATATTCGGAGGTCGTTCTGCAGAACACGAGGTTTCCTTGCGATCAGCGTCGTCAGTGTTCCAGGCCATGGACAAGTCAAGATACGAGGTCATTCCCGTCCTGATCACGCAGGATGCCGCGTGGTTTCGTATGCCTGCCGATGATTCCTCGTTCCGTACGGGTGTGGACCTTTCCGGGAAGGCAAAGCTTTTATTTTCGCCCGATCCGGCCCACAAGGGGTTTCTCGTACTCGACGGCCGGGGCGGTATTCAACCCATGGACGCGGACGTGGTGTTTCCCGTGCTTCACGGGACCTACGGCGAGGACGGTACGCTACAGGGCTTGTTCGAACTTGCGAACGTCCCGTACGTCGGTTGCGGAGTCCTGGCATCTGCAGTGGGTATGGACAAGATACTCATGAAAGCGGCTTTCAAGGAAAACGGGCTGGAAGTGGGACCGTTCTTCTGGTTTCTGCGCTCGGACTGGAAACGCCGGCGTTCAGACATTCTTAAACGCCTGCAACTGAGCACATTCCCGGTCTTCGTGAAACCCGCGAATCTGGGATCTTCCGTAGGAATAACAAAGGTTGCGGACCCGTCGGGCTTTGAAGCAGCCGTGCACCTGGCCGCATCATACGATCGTAAGATTCTCGTGGAAGACGGCATTTCCGGCAGAGAGTTGGAAGTGAGCGTCCTGGGAAACGACGATCCCGTTGCCAGCCTTCCCGGCGAAGTCGTTTCACACGCAAATTTCTACGATTACGAAGAAAAATATCTTCGCGACACAGCGGAATTGATCATCCCTGCGGATCTCCTCCCGGACGTCGTAGAAGCGGCTCAGGACGCGGCAACCGGTGCTTTCAAGGCAGTGGACGGATCCGGTCTGGCACGGGTGGATATGTTTCTCACTGCGGATCGACGCATTGTGGTCAACGAAATAAATACTCTTCCGGGTTTCACGTCTATCAGCATGTACCCCAAGCTGTGGGAAGCCACGGGATTGCCGTACTCACAACTCATCGACAGGCTGGTGGATCTGGCTCTGGAGCGTCACAGGGAAAAACAGACCATACAGACCGACAGACAATCATGAAAGCAATGATTCTCGCCGCCGGCCTCGGCACCCGACTGTGGCCCCTGACAAGGGAGGTGGCCAAACCGGCAGTGCCTCTCCTGGGACAGCCGCTGGTGGTGCGACTGATCCGAAAGCTTGCACGTGAAGGCGTGTCGGATTTCAGATTGAATCTCCACCACGCACCGGAGTCGATCAAGAAACTGTTTCGTATTCCGCCGTGGGACTCCCTACCGGTCACGTTCTCTTACGAAGATGAAATTCTGGGCACTGCAGGCGGCCTCAAGGCAAACGAGTCATTTTTCGCCGATGGCACTTTCATCATGGCCAACGCGGATATCGTCATAGATTTTTCCTTGCAGGAGGCACTCGATTTTCACCGGCGCAATGCCGCACTCGCAACAATGATCCTGTATCCCCAGGAATATCCGTACCGCTATTTTCAGGTGCGCATAGATCAGCAGGGACGTCTCCGCCATTTCAAAGGCATGTGTCCGGGAGGAGATCTCCGGCCGGAAGCGTACGTATTCACGGGAGTACACATCCTGGAACCGGAAATATTTTCCTATATTGCCGCTGGAAAATTCTCGGAGATCAATGACGAGGTCTACCCTGCGGCCCTTGGCAAGGGAGAGAAAATATGCGGAATTCCGGTCAACGGATACTGGAACGACCTGGGTGATCCCCGGCGTTATCTCGCCGCACAAAAGGACCTGTTGATACGGGAAGCACCAAAACGACACACGTGGTTTGCTCCGGACGTTCGAGTGGCGGATTCGGCACGAGTCGGTCCCTTCGTTTCCGCGGGAAGCGGATGTGCCATCGGTGCGAAAGCTACCGTGGAAAACGCGATTCTCTGGGAGAACGTCTCCGTGGAGAGAGGCGCCACAGTGCGAAACTGTATCGTGGGTTCCGGGATGACGCTTACGGGCGACTTGTGCGACAAGATCATAACACGCGACGGCGAGGTCTCTCTTGTCTGATAATCCACGGCAACTCGAATCGAAACTGAAATCGGCGATGTTACACATGGGCTCGCCGGAACACATCACCAAACTTGCAGGCGATGCGTCCACTCGCGCCTACTACCGGGCACGTTTCCCCGATTCCCGGAGTGTGATCCTCATGGTTTCCGAGAACCCGGCTCTACACGAGGAAGAGGCGTTTCTGGAAGTCCAACATTTCCTGGAAACTCTAGGATTGGCGGTCCCGGGGGTTCTTGCTCATATTGCAGACGACGGAATAATCGTCCTGGAAGATCTCGGAGACGACCTGCTGGAAGTGGTGGTTAGAAATGCACCGGCAGAGCGGATTCGGGATCTGTACTACGAAGCAACGGACATCCTGCTCAGGATGCGCAGAGCGACTTTCACCGCTTCCAAGGATTGCAGGCCCTTCCATTTAGCCTTTGACCAGCAGAAGCTCATGCAGGAAATGAGTTTTTTCGTTCGTCATTATATCGGGAGCCTCCGTAAAGCTCGTCCTTCAGCTGCCGCAACCTCCGCGCTGGAGAGGTTTTTCGTCAAAATCTGCGAAATGCTGGCTGCGGAACCCCGAATCTTCACTCACAGGGACTATCATTCCCGCAATTTGATGCTGCACGGCGGCCGGCTTTTCATGATCGATTTCCAGGATGCCCGGATGGGACCGGCCCAATACGATCTGGCCTCACTGCTGCGCGATTCATACGTGACCCTGCCGGAGGATCTCGTCGACGAATTGCTCGACTATTACGCGCAAGAAACCGGAAAGACCGGGGAAGTCGCGCGGGACAGGTTCAGATACATATTTGATGTGATGTCCCTCCAGCGGAACATTAAGGCTCTCGGAACATTCGGCTACCAGATTGCGGTGCGCGGCTCGACGCGGTACGAGTCTTCCATTCCACGGACAGGCCGGTACATAGAGCGCAACATCGCGCGCCATGAGGAATTTGGCGAGTTCAGGGCTGTTGTAGAGGAGTTCATTTGGGGGCCCGCCCTGGAAAAGAAAGACTTCATATAATACATTACTATTTTATTGTAACTTATTGTTATATTTGATATGATACGATCATCAGGATGGGGAAGCCCGTCCAAATTCTCCTGGAGCCGGAAAAATGAATAAGATCCTGATGATCTGCCTCTGTGCCGCTTTTTTCTGCGGGTTTGCCGTCCCTCACGCCAACGCGGCCGACGTCACGAGTTTCGATGCCAAAATTCAGCAGATCAGGGAGAGCATTGAAGCACAAGTCGAACGTATCAAGAGGGCTCGCGAGAATACCGATGCCCAGATGAGCCTCGCTCGAATTCGCCTTGCGGATCAGCTCAGTCGTTCCCAGGAGGATCTCCATGTACAGACGGCAACGTTGGAGCGTTTGCGCGAACAGCTGACTGACCAGGTTTCTCAGGCAAACGGAGCGATGACGACCTATCAGAGCAGTTGGAAAGATACCGCGGCCAAGGCCCTGGCGGATATCGAGGCACAGTTGAGTCAAACGAATGCGGCCATCGCCAAGATGGAGGCTGCACGCAAAACCTTGGAGAGCACCGAGACGTCTAACGGTCAGGGCTGCACGGGAGCTGCGGGAATCACCTCGAACTGCGCCTCCGCAAGCCAGCCAGCGACCTCCGATTCCGGGCTTTTCAGTTCACCCGACATAACATTCCTTACGCCTGTGCAACAGCCCGATTCACCTGCAGCGACGCCTCCGGTATCCGGAACCTCCGCACCGGCAACGCAACCTTCGCTTCCCGTAATGCCGAACCCCGGGTGATCGAGATCCATGTGAGTTGCCCGTGCGGCAACGAACCACAAGGACACCGGCACCGGCACATGAGTGCTCCGGAGGAAGACGCTGTGCCGGGCATCATGCAGCACTGAGGGGGGAGATCCCCATTGCCGTTTGATTTCGGGCAGCTGGACTTTACCGCGTCAAAAGAGGCATAATAAAAAGGAGATGTTTTCGACAGCGCGGCGAAAAGAATTGCAGCCTGTAGAAGGCTGCATTATGTTTACATCAGGGTGAAACGTGAAAATACCGTGCGCACATTGTGGATGTCAATCCAGTCTTCCCGACAGCAAAATCCCAGTGGGAAGATCATATGTGCTGTGCCCGAACTGCCATTGCCGCATCAACATTTTCAAGAGCGTTGCAATCGGGTCCATTGTGAAGAATTTGACGAATCTTCGTTTCTTGGGCGGAGAAGACAATTTCAACGACCGGTTCTGTGAGGCTGGTGAAATGTGGCGGGTTGTGGACGTGGTCGAACCGTGTCCCGACAAAGGGAAGGGGAGATCCTGTGAGGCTCACAATAAAGGAAGATGCCCGAATCAGCGCATGGTCATCAGACTCAGCCGCGACATCACTTTGTACAAGACCTGTTTGTACAGAAACGGGAGACGGATCTTCGATATCGGAGGGCGCAGCCCGGTGGGGAACTGTGCGGTGACCAGTGGCTCGCAAACGATCGACAGCACCTAGCCTGTGGAGAATCTGCAGGGGACGGAACATCTCGGGGAGACCCCGCTTATGGCAGGGGGCTCCCCGATTTTCGTCGGCAGGCTACTCTTGTGCGCCGACGCGAAAGGGCGTCATACGGATTCGCTTTTTTTACAGGTAACTCGATTCTGGGCACGGGGCTGGGGGCATTCCTTCGCTGCGGACGACGCAGAGCCGTCTCATCACTTCGCTCAGGAGAGCCCCCAGCCCTGCAATCTCATAAATCTTATTGCGAGTGCGTATCATTCGTTTTTCCACGCGGGCTTGCGCTTTTCCAGGAACGAATTGATTCCTTCGTTTGCGTCGAAGCTTTCCATGAGGTCCTTCAGATAAAGACTTTCCATTCTCGGGAGATCCTCAGTAACACGGCGGAAGAAATCATTCCTCACGGCGCGGTTGGCCACGCGAAGACATGCAGCGCTCTTGGGAAGTATGTGCTTTTCGATCCATGCGGAAGCGGTTACCCATGCATCCTGCCCCTCTTCGGCCAGCACATTGACCAGTCCGATTCGGTAGGCCTCCAGCGCGTCAATGGACCGCCCGGTCAAAACCAGATCGTCTGCGTAGGACTGGCCGACCTTTCTGGGGAGCATGACCGAAGCGGGCGGAGGCAAGACCCCGAGAATTATTTCCGGCTGCCCGAAAAAAGCGGTGCGATCCGCGACGATAAAATTGCAGAAAAGAGCCAATTCCATACCGCCACCCAGGCACTGCCCCCTGACGATGGCCATGGTCGGAACCGCCATGTTCACAAGCTGAA
>DATHCX010000159.1:0-9124 GCA_035319325.1 Desulfomonilaceae bacterium | reverse complement strand
GTCTGTTACAGAAGCATCAGCGGTCACACCTTCTTGCGAGAAGCTGGGGGACCGGAACAGCCGCGTTGGAGGCTCTGGCCGATGCACTCGGCGCGCCGCCGATTGGGACTGACGACCAAACCTCGTCGCGTCCGCTTGAGCTTCCCCAGGGCCGGCTCACAAAAGAAAAAGCAGCGATGGTTCTTGCCGCTCTGCAACCGGAAAACGCCATCGTAATAGACGAATCCGTGACTTCGGGCGGAGCGTATTATCCTCTCACTGCAGCTGCGGCCCCACACAGCTTACTCACATTGACAGGGGGCTCTCTTGGCATGGGAATGCCGGCCGCGCTCGGCGCAGCACTTGCGCGCCCCGATCGCCCTGTGATCAGCTTTCAAGCGGACGGCAGCGCCATGTACACCGTCCAGGCCCTCTGGAGCCAGGCTCGAGAAGGGCTTAATATTACAACACTCATCTGCGCCAACCGAAGTTACGATATCCTGAAACTGGAGTTGATGCGTGCGGGGAATGTGCAACCGGGAAAGAATACCCTTTCGCTTACGGACCTTGGTCACCCGTCTCTTCAATGGTCAGGGATCGCGGAGGGGATGGGCGTGCCTGCAGTGTCCGTCGAAACCGCAGAACTGTTGATTGCAGAACTCAGGAGAGCGCTTTATGAGCCCGGTCCCCATCTCATCGAAATGGTACTCCCCTGATGAATCAGACTGTTCCCGAGTTTATCAAGATTCTCGGAAGGAATGTCAGTATTACGCGGAAAGATTGAAAGATTGTCATTGCAAGGGCAAGACCCGAAGCAAACTGCAACTGAGCAAAACTGAGATTGCTTCGTCGTTCCACTCCCCGCAATGACATGATTGGCCGGTCGGAATGTGGGCGAACGTCGTGAACTAATCCGACAGAATTTTAGATACAATTTCGCCAATCGGGAAGTGCCCTGGGGCGAAGGCGGGCATGTCCCCGAAGCGCAAGTCACGCGGTGCAGTTCGCGGCTGAGGAGACATGACCGCCACGTTATACGCTCGCCACAAGATTTATAGGATTGCCGGACTGGGGGCTCTCCTGAGCGAAGTGATGAGACGGCTCTGCGTCGTCCGCAGCGAAGGAGTGCCCCCAGCCTGTGCCCAGAATCGAGTTGCCCGTAAGAAAGCGAATCCGTATTACATCTTGGAAATCGAAACGGTATGAGAACCGCTTTATGGCCGCTAAGGCAAAACTCAAAAAAATTGGTCGGCGCCCCATTATGTTCTTGACTCGGGAAAAACCAGAGAGGGGTTCCACACAGCCTGTGGATAACCTGGAAAAAAGTCTGTGGATAACTTTTCTAAGGGGTCGACTTTTCCCGGATCATTGCATTGTGCTCCACAACGGAGCAGCATTTTTAGCCAACAATTTCGCTAAGTAACATTAACTGCTCGAAATCAGATCGCGTGTAACAGACGGGGTTCCAAAGTGGGAATATGTATAAACAGATGTTGGTGGATCACATTTTGGCAACGGCATGTTCTTCCAACTGAACAGCCCGGTCCCGGTCATTCGTTTACAAGAAGTGCTTCCGCTGGGAGCCGCACATTCCGGATCGGGTGGGAGCGCACGGAAAGACCCGCACACCTTCACGGGTTGATCAATCGACAAGAACAGCAGGTCTTGTCGCGTCGAAGCATTTGAGCCTGCACTTAAGATCTTGAATTTTCCGCGTGGTCGCTGCATGTGGCTCGGCTATTTCCCTTGAGAATGCTTCAATCCTGTCCAACTGGCGCTGAAATGCCTTGACGAAAAAGGCCGGCGGCATGGTTTCCATGGTCCATGGCGTCTCAACCCAGGCTCCGTTAGACGCAAGCACTGCGCTGACTTTCCGCTGTCCAAAGGTGTTGGCCAGTGCCAGAGCAGAATAGAGTCCCGGAAGCTGTGTCACATCCGCGCCGATGTTGATTAATTCCAATGCCTGCGCTACATCTTGGTCGATAATTGCGTGGACCAGCCTTATTTTTATTGAGGAAATCCCCGTTTCGGTTTCGAGCTGCAAGAGTTCGTCAATTCTCTGTCGATCTCCCGACATTATCGCCAGTTCAGTGAGAGTGTATCCTCTTTTCGCAGGATCGGCCATCCTGGAGCCCGACCTCGAGAAGGCCTTTTCGTATTCTTCACGCAGGTGGGGAACCTCAAGAGCGGCTTTCAATCGCTCATTCAATTCTTTTTCTTTATCGGTAAGTTCTTTTAGTTTGGCGTCTATCTCGGCTTTCTGGCTGATTTTCGTCGGCAGGGAGTCAATATCTGATCTCTCCCTGAGAAGCCTCGCCAGTTCTCTCCGTTCATCCGGGGTTCTGGCCTGGTCCGGTTTAGTAACAAGTTGTTCCAGCTTCGCTTTGTTGAATCTCGGTTTTCTCTCCTCCGTAACTTTTATCTCCATATCGAGTTGGCGTGACGTGAGCGTAAGTTCGGCCAAAGCGCTTCGCACGGACACAAGATTGTCCATTTCTTCGCCGGGAACCGTTCCCTTAAGAGCCTCGACTTTCGCCAGTTCTGCTTTGAGGATTTCCTTTCTGTGTTCTTCGAGATCCGTTTCGCCGGCTCTTTGACGCCCCTCTCCCTGAATTGAAATCCCCCTGGTAACACAGTCCACCATACACCTTTTTTCCTCACGGCTTAACGGAATGCGAGTGTTCAACGATTTCTCAAATTCGGCGATGCTTCTCTCAAGCCAAATGAGGCGGGGTTTTTCTTCAAAAAGGGGCGCCTTCTGTCCCAGGGGAATGCTGTCAGCAGCGGGGACCGTGCGGGGAAGGGCGGCGGTTGCAAGGATGCAAACCAAAGCGATCCACAGGCTGCCGAAAAGTATCCCGTGGCCGGACTTGTCCTTTGATCGTTCTCGAGGATTCGGTGCCGTACTGCCGAACCGAAGCAGTTCTCGTTTAGTGTATCTGGGGGAATTCGTTGCGTTGCTTTCTTGTGTTTCTATTGCCATACGATTCCTCCAAAATATCACCCCCGAGATTCTCCATGTGAATCAGACTTATTGTCGGGATGACATCATGTCGAATTTGGTCTTTTGGCGGAACTATACGTAAAATATTGTTTTTTGTCAACAAAAAAGTCGCGGAGTTTGACAGAACTACCCGGTTTCGGACTAAACTTTTGTCTGTTTTGTAAACAAGTGAATAGAGAAATACATCTAGCGTGGTATCCCGCAAATAGCGTTCAAATCTGAGTTGGCCAGCACGTGAATCAGTGTCATTGCGAGGAGCGACGCGACGAAGCCATCGCCAGCCCTTATTGTGCAACCACGCGAGATTGCTTCGCTGCGCTCGCAATGACAAAGCGCGGCTCCCCTGCACAATGATATCTTCGGGAGAGGCTAAAAGGGCCGGTCATGTAAGTAATTTATAGGAAAGCATAATAGCGGTTGCCAAAAATATTGTCCCTTTGGGTGGCCCCAGACCCCGGGGGTCCCCGCACATCGGACAACGGCCAGACGTCAAACCTTCGTTCGGCAAACTTTGAGATCGGCTCGACGAATCGTACGGAACCTTTGGCAATTGCTACAAATTGTGTGTTCCGTAGCCGCAGGCCGGACGGACGACGTTCCTGCTCCCCTCGTTCCCGGACTCGGCACAGAAGTATGCGGCCCGCTCATCAACGTCCGAAACCCTCTCATACCGTTGCGCTTTCACATACGTGAAATCGGGACGGAACCTCTTGTAAGAAGGTCCTCCCCGAACCCCACCTCAAGTACTTTTAGCACTCGCCGGCATCTGCATTTCCGCTGAGGAAATGCAGATGCCGGCGCCTGATAGAATTTTCTGGGAGGGGGGTGGGCGGGACACTCTTCACTAAAGAGGGTCCCCCCAATCTTCCTTTTTTCAAGCGGATTCGTGTGATCTATCGCTATCCGGTACAGACGCACTTCTCCCGCAAAGGACATCATCACACCCCTGCGGAAAAGCGCTCGCAATGCCATAGGAGAAGCGGGGCAATTCGACGGGTCGCGACCAGAGCATAAGCTATTTTTTTGTGTACTTCTTCAGGATCTCTATCACCGCATTGTGATGCCTGGAGAGGGCCCACACCATTGCCGTCCAGCCGTTTCTGTCCCGGGCATTGGGGTTTGCTCCGGCTTGCAGCAATTCTTTCACGACATCCGTATGGCCTCTATAGGCGCCCATTATCAACGCGGTGGCTCCATACTGGTCCGCGGCTTCCAGACTGACCGACACGGAAACAAGGGATCTCACGATGTCAGCATGGCCTGCCCGAGCCGCTCTCATAAGGCTATTTAACCCGTAGTCGTCCTGGGCGTGTGGATCTGCACCATGATCCAACATTTCCCAGACTACATCGTTAAATCCCCGCCGGCATGCTTTCATAAGAGCTGACGCGCCGTAGACGTCTCGCAAATTGGGATCTGCGCCGCTTTCCAACAACAATTTGACAATGTCGGCGAATCCCATGGAGGCTGCCCACATGAGGGGTGTCCAGCCCACCGAATCCCTATCTTCTATGCCTGCACCCGATTTCAGGAGCGCTCTTATTCCCTCGAAATTGCCTTCCTGCGCCGCTTCCAGTAATCTGTTGTCCATGGAGAATTAACCTCATGTTTCTCTCTGGGATCGACTCTCCTCTCCCAGCCGTGGAACGTCCGGATCAGGTGCCCGCACGATTGATGGCGTCGGCCCGGCCGCCTGCCTCATGAGTCGCGACCTGTTCCGTTGTTGCCTGGCCCGAATACCTCGCGCTCCGCTGGCCGCAGTCGAAATGATATTGACGGTCGCCTGCCGGGAGAAAGGTGGATTTCTGTTCAAACCATAAACCACCTTCAATAAGACAGTCAATCATAATAACCTTTGAAGAGCATCCATTCAGTGACGGGTGGGAAAAGATTGACAGTGCGAGCGCAGCAACGCAATCTCGGCCTTTAAGTGTCCAGGTTGCTTCGTCGCTTTACTCCTCGCAATGACACAGGCCGGGCAGTTCCCCCGAGTAACTCAATGATTACTTTGGAGAGCATCCATGTAGATACTGGGGGGAAAAGGCTGTCATCGAGAGCGTAACGGAGCAATCTCTGTCCTCTCGTATCGAGATTGCCTTGTCGCTTCAGCCCTCGCAATGTCACGGAAACGATGGTTCCCCCTCGAGGCTCAACGGATGCTTCGAAGAGGTAAACATTCCCGCGTACGCACTCGGTTTTCCCTGTGAGCCACTCACATCTGTGATATGCTGTCGGTACACTTCCGATAACATTGGGCGCATCTTGAGGGGCTCGGCAGGAGGTTCTCCGAAGCGGATGGCATTCCCGCACCGATATGGTTTCTCATACACTGGTTGGCACAACAAAGCCTCCCGGACAGAAAGGAAATAACATGCTCCACATTACCTGTTTCGGGGCTGCAGGGTTAGTTACCGGTTCCAATTATCTGATCGAAACTTCGCGAGGGAAGCCCCTCATCGTGGATTGCGGGCTCTTCCAGGGGGGCAAAGAAATAGAACGCCTGAACTGGCAAAAGTGGGGATTCGATCCCAAGCAGATTAAGCATCTTATCTTGACGCACGCGCATATAGACCACAGCGGGCGAATCCCCAAGATTGTCAGGGACGGATTTCGCGGAAAAATCCTTACTTCCCCCCCCACAGCGGAGCTATGCCGGATCATGCTCCTGGATTCCGCTCACGTGCAGGAAATGGAGGCCGAATGGCAGACCCGCAAGAATAGGCGCAAAGCGCGGCAGGAGACCCAACCGCTGTATACCACCAGAGACGCCGAGGAAAGCCTCTATTACCTGAATCCCGTGGAACTCGATCAAACAATGGAGTTGGAACCCGGAACCCGGCTACGAATGCGAAACGCAGGTCATGTCCTCGGCTCCTGCATCGTGGAGCTGTGGATCGAAGACTCGGGAAAAGAAACGAAAATAGTCTTTAGCGGCGATCTGGGCAAACAGGACCAGCTCATCGTGGGCGATCCCTTCCCCGTCATTGACGCGGATTATCTCTTCATCGAATCCACGTACGGAAATCGTTTCCATCGTTCTCTGGACGAGAGCAAAGCTGAACTCTTGTCAGCTATCCAGTACGCGGTGTCTCACAACGAGAAAGTGATTATTCCCGCGTTTGCGCTCGAAAGAACCCAGGAGCTTCTCTATATTCTCGGCGAGTTTTCCCGTGAAGGCCGCCTTCCGGATATTCCCGTTTATCTGGATAGCCCTCTCGCCATCAAGGCGACGGAGATCTTTCGAAAGAACAAGAAATATTTTGATGAGGCTGCTCGAGCCATTGTGGATCGGGGATTCGACCCGTTCTCTTTACCCAACCTCAAGTTCACGCGTACTACCGGAGAATCGATAAAGATCAATCAACTTCCCGGTTCCGCAATTATTATTGCAGGAAACGGTATGTGCACCGCGGGTCGGATCAAGCATCACCTCAAACACAATCTGTGGCGGAATGGAGCGAGCATCATCATCGTGGGGTTTCAGGCACAGGGGACCACTGGGAGGCTTATCGTGGATGGAGCGAAAAACGTGACGATCTTCGGCGAAAAAGTCGCGGTCAAGGCGAAGGTGTTCACTATCGGCGGGCTCTCGGCACACGCAGACCAGGCGGACCTCCTGAGTTGGATCGGACATTTTACCGAGAAGTCCCGTCCCCGTGTGTTCGTCGTACACGGAGAACCGGCGTCCAGTCAAGCGCTTGCAAGAGCGGTCCGCGAACGATTCAACCTGGATGTCGTAGTGCCGCGGCGCGGAGAACCCCTGACTCTCGCACCTCACGAAATTCCCCGAACTCTCGCGGATGGCGGTCTGCCCGATACAAAACAGGACGCGCTTGCACTGGCATCCGATCTGGAGAAATCAGCTGCGAGATTGAGACAGCAGATTGCGGAAACGGGATCCAAGATTTCCGAACGCGACATGGAGGCAATAAAGGCTATTCGGGACCAGTTGGAAGGTTTGGTCAGCTAGCGAGGTGTCGCGCCAGTAGCTTTCGAATCACTGGCCTGGCCAGGATGGGAATCAGTGTCATTGCGAGGAGCGACGCGACGAATCAATCTCCAGTTCTCATTTTGTAACTACGCGAGATTGCTTCGCCGGGCTCGCAATGACAAAGCCGGCTTCCCTTGCTCGATGTAAACTTCGGGAGAGGCCCGAATGGCCTGTTGTGTAATACGCATTCGTCACAAGATTCATGAGATTCCAGGGTTGGGGGCTCTCCTGAGCGAAGTGATGAGACGGCTCTGCGTAGTCCGCAGCGAAGGAGTGCCCCCAGCCTGTGCCCGGAATCGAGTTACCTGTAAAAAAGTTAATACGTATAAGTCACTTGGGGGACGGAACACCAGCTGTCGGGCAGTTTCGAAAAAAAAAGCCCCGCCTTGACTTCGAGCTGGGAGAAGTCTTCGTAAGGCGAGGCTTTAAGCGAATTCTTTTTGGGCGGCAGGTATCATCCTGCCCGTTGGTTGGGATCGGCCGGAGCATGACTGCGTCTTCGCTCCGGCTCTATCCCGGAGAATCAGAAGATGAAGCCAAATTCCATGAAGCCGCCATCCACTGAGTTCTTGAGCAGATAATCGTTCTGGGTCTTTTTCAATTCCACGACCCGATAGCCGCCCTTCAGGTAACCGGAGCGACCGGAATTGAGCGGAATCGTGTACTGAGCTCCGCCCTGAATGTCGTAACCTTCGACGTCATCGAGGAATATTGCCCCTGCCTTGCAATCCCAGGAAAAGGTGGCTCCATTGGATGTCGTCTTGAGACATTTCTGGATTTCGATTCCTGTTATTGCCGCGTCCGTGCCCTTGCTCAATACCGATCCCGTCAGACACGATGGGCAGCCTACCGCCATCTTGTCCTCAGCATGTACCCAGTCGGCGAATACTTTGACGGTGGATCTTCCGGTCCTCAGAGCGCTGTACAAGAGCCCTACCCGATGATACGCGTGCTGATATTTGCTCTGGATGTTCTGGTTAAACCCGAACCCGAACCCGAATTGTTGTTGCGGACCGAATCGGACGAAGCCCGACGGCTGACCACCGCCGTTCGCCTCGAACGCCAGTCCCGAGTAGCGCACCGCCCAGGTGGGACGAAACTGATACGTTACACTCCAGGTAGGCACCACCAGATGAGCGGGCAATTGTATCCCGTCGGTGAAGTCTGTGTCGTCCTGAGCGCCCCACCAGCCGCCCCATCCCCACCACGGGTAGCGAGGCCAGGCAACTTTCCCGCGGAGCCTGGCAAAGAGCACTCCAGCGCTCACATCCCACTGACCGACTTCCGGACCGGGCACAATGCAGTCCACCCACTGAGCTCCTCCGGGAAAGGCACACGCAAGCTCCGGTTTGACCTTCATGATTGCCGGTCGCGCAAAGGGGTACACGCAGGTGGGAATTGCCGCGGGCTTTACCTTGATAATGGGTTTGTTTGGTTTCAAATCTCTTGGCGCGGCCGGGCCTGCGCCCTGAGATGTGTTGACAATTTTTGCCTGAGAGTCCGCGGATGGGGCGCTCCAAGCGGCGCCGGCGAGTACTGCGGACAGCAACAAAGCAAGGCACACCAATAGCGTAGTACGGTTTCTTCTCAACATACCCTCCCTCCAGGGTTTGACTCTCTCTGTGGTGGACTTTATTGTACAGGATTCAGATGTCAAGAAAAAAATGAACTGATTTTCAATTGGTTGGCTTTATTTTTTCAACTAAAATATCTAAAGCTGCATAAGTTATCAATTTATCATTCTATTTTTTCGTTCAGTATTATCTGATTTAATTCAAGTAGATCATGAGAATATCGAGACAATCTATATGATGTGATCCATATATCATATTGTTTTAACACATCTTATCCTAAATATTAATCCTTTGAGGACGATAGGCCTCCCTGAGGCTCCCCGCAAGAATCACCACTGAGAACAATGATATCAGGATGCCCCACATCCAATAGGGCAGGAACAATGCCTGCTGCATCTGAGCCGTATCCGAGAGCCCCAGAGGGCCCGCGGAATAGCTGAAAAGGTAATCGATTTGGCGATACGTGCTCACGCATGCCTGCACGCCCAGAAATTGGACTGCAAATCGCTGCACCTGCGAAGACGCCCTGAAACCGATTGCCAATATCAGCAGACCCATGACGGGGATTGCGGCCAG
>DATHCX010000158.1:0-6234 GCA_035319325.1 Desulfomonilaceae bacterium | reverse complement strand
AGCAGGGTGCCGCCGTCGGCTTCCTCGAAAAGACCGGGCCGATGCTGGTCGGCACCGGTGAAAGCGCCCCGGGCATGGCCGAACAGCTCGGATTCCAGAAGCCCGGGTGCAATGGCCCCGCAATTCACCGCGACGAAAGGCCCTTGAGATCTTTGAGAAACGCGATGTATCTCTCGAGCGGTCAGCTCCTTTCCCGTTCCGGATTCCCCCGTGAGAAGGACCGAAGAATCATGTTTGGCTACTTGATGCGCCGTCCGGAGAGCGGCTTCCATCGCAGGGCTCTTGAACACTATCTGGGGACTCCCTTCATAGCGAACAAGCCTGCGTTTCAAACGAATGACTTCCCGGCGCAACCGTTCCCGCTCTGCTGCCTTCCGTAGTGTCAGGACAACTTCATCCGTCTTGAACGGTTTGGAAATATAATCATACGCCCCCTTGCGCATGGCCTCCATCGCAAGCTCGATACTTCCGTATGCGCTCATGAGAATGACAATGACATCGATCCCGCGACTTTTCAGCTTTTCGAGAAGCTGGATACCATCCATTCCCGGCATACGCACATCGGAGAGGATGAAATCAAACTGATGCTTTTCAGCAAGCTCCAGGGCCTGCTTCGCATTCGGTGCGCAATGAGTCTCGAATCCGTCCTGGGCGAGTATTGCGCCCAACATGTGCAGCATGTTGGGTTCATCATCGACGATCAGTATTCTGTGAGGATCGGACATCAGTATTGCGTCCAAACAGGCTGTTACTCAGCCAAAAAGGGTTCTCCAAAGGACACTGGGCGCCAAACAGCAATCCGCAAAAGCACGTAAGATCACCGGCTTTTTCTCCGGAAGTCGGGCAGGATTTCGATCCGAGTTTAACCCGTCGCTTCGAAATACTCCACGGAAAAAACGAACGGCAGCCGGGAATCCAAGGTAATCATTCAGTTACTCGGAGGAAGTGCCTAACCTTTGTCATTGCGAGGATTGAAACGACGAAGCAATCTCGATACTTAAGGGCAGAGATTGCTTCGCTTCGCTCGCAATGACAGCCTTTTCCCATCCGCAACTGAGGCGTCACGAATTCAGCCACATTGTCCTTGACATTATTAAACAATTACTTTAATATGAGCATGGATCTATTGGACATCACGTTAGTTAATATTTGACATGTGTTGTCCGGCAGGAGGATGGTTGATGAGAAGAAATCTTCCGGCATTACTCGTGGCGGCTCTCCTGGCGCTCGTTCCCCGGTGGTCCCTTGCCGAAATCATCAAAGAAAAAGAGCATGATTTTATTCCCAGGGTGCATAACGTGATCTTTCTTCTTGATGTATCCGATTCCATGACCGCAGGGTACCCGGAAACGTACGATCTCTCGCGCATTTTTGTCGCGTCCCGTGCGTTCATGTTGTTCGACAGCGTCATGCCGCATGTGCCGCGTTGGCAATACGATGTGAATACCGCGGTCATCGCTTACGGAGACTGCACGACCCCGCGGCTGGTCTCGCCACTCGGCCCGTGGACCAGGGGAAAATACAAGGCCCTCGTGGGATGCTTACGGCAACCGGGCGGACCGTGGGTCACCGCAGCGCTTCAGGACGCGCTTCAGCTTTCCGGGTCTCTTATCGCAACCGCAGCGGGTCGTACGGCAATAGTCGTTTTCACGGACGGAGGCAATCAGGGTGAGTGTCCTCAAAAAACGGCAATAGCCCTGAAAGACGCGTACGGTGATAAGGTCCAGGTTTACGGTATCTTCTTCGGGGACAGGGAAATCGGATGGCGCAACTTGTACGAAACATGCAAACTCACCGGCGGATATGCCAGGCACTGGGAGGATGTGCGCAGTTGCCCCCAGATGAAGGATTTCGCCTGGGATATCACGGTGAGAGAGATCATGTTCCCGTATCCCGAGATTTTCTTCCAGGACAAAACAGCGGATCTCCTTCCGTCGGAAGCCTTGAAACTGGAAAGCGTGGCAAATTTTCTGCACGCCATTCCCCAGTACATGCTTCAGATCGACGGCCACACAAGCTTCATCGGTAACACCAAGGATAACTACCAGCTTGCCCTGGCACGCGCAAACAACGTGAAGGAAGCGCTGGTAACGATGTATAAAATTTGTCCGTCCCGGATACTTGTCCGCTCCTTTGGTGAAGAGCTTCCCAGGTACGACAACCAGAATCCCGATGTAGCCCTGAAAAATCACCAGGCGAACCTCTATCTCAATCTCCCGCTCCGAAATTATCCCTACGATGAGAAAAGGCTTCACACCTTTGGAGTCAATGCGGTGGGTGACGTTTACAATACGCAGGAGAGAGATAAGGACAAGGAGTGGGCATGGCCGGCGCATCCGGTGCCACCGCCGCCGCCCGTGACGGGGAGGGGAATGGTGGAACCCGGAATAAGCAGATAAACCCTGAAGCCATACGTTGGCTCTCCACTTTGGGGCACGAAACTCGTGCCCCTTTTTTTCACATCTCCCTGCACTGGCGTACTTGCAATCAGGAAGATTGGGGAGGAGCGCCTTTCAAGGAGTGCCCTCCAATTTCACTTACTCGAAAGCGAACCGCTATTACAATTGCTCTTGAATACCGTCATTTCTGGACTCAATCCAATTTGTGACGGTTTGGTGAATTTTTCTGAGAAACGGAGAACCCGCCGAGAATTTGCGTAAGTGGAACGGCAGGGAGAGAAGAAATCTCGACAGCCCTTTCTCGGAGTTCACGAGATTGCGGTACCGGATCCACTCAAGAGTTTCTGCAAGAGCCTCTCTGTGCAGCTCGTCCCGTAATTCCACCCGAATGTGATCGGGGCCGGAGATTTCGTCGTAGATGTATTGCTCCCTATCGAACACGGTCTTCCCGACTCTGCGGACATTGGTCAGGCCGTATTTTTGGGGATGTTCGAACATGGCAGTCTGGGGTTCCAGCAAGAAGCGTTGAGGCAGAAAAGAAACGAGGTCGCAGTTTCGGTACCGTTCCACCAGCCCAATGATTTTTTCCACGTCGGCATCCGATTCATGCGGAACATTGTACATGAGATGAAGGTAATTTTTTATTCCCAGGTCCACAGCTTCGTCCAACAGGCGAAACATGTCCGCTACCCGAAAATGCTTGCCCAGCAAACGGATTGTCGGTTGATGCGCGGATTCAGCTCCCCAGAAGAGGCTGAAGCACCCGGCAGCCTTCACTTTTCTCAAAAGGGAAGCATCGAAGGCATCGATCTTGGCGTACGAATACCACCGTATATCCGGGAAATCCCTCACGAGGCGATCGCAAAGCTTGGCTAGCAGGACCGGATGGCCGTTGATGGACGCGTCCGCAAATTGAACCATATTGGTCTCGTATCTTCCAGCAAGAGATTTCAACTCCGACACGATCTTGTCAACGGACTTGCAGTCATAACGATCCACCAGGCGGCCCGTGCAAAAACTGCATCGAGAAGGGCAGCCTTTGGCGATGCGATAAGGCAGGAAAAAAGTCTCCTTTCCTGTCAAAGGATGGTCATAGCGGTACGATTCGAGGGGAAGTCCGGAGAAATCGGGTGGCCTTTCCTCCTCTGCCGGCAGATGAGATTGAGGATTGCAGATAAGCCTCTCGCTGTCATAGAACACCAGGCCCGGTATCGTGGCCCGATCGATGTCTGAATCTCCCCGGCTCAACCTGTACAGCAGTAAGAGCGGTTCTTCTCCACTGCCTTTCACCCAATAATCCGCAATCCCGAACGGCACGAAAGATTCTGGAGGCTTGATCGTGATAAACGGACCGCCGAACACGATGACTGCTCGCTCGTTCATGCGGCGGATTCGATCCGCAATGAGCAAACTGGCCCAGAATTGTTGGTACGAAACAATGGAGAACGCGTACATTCCCGCGTCCTGAATCAGGCGATTGGAGTATGTGTCTACGAAATCGCGAATGCCCGCATGCGAGAAACCACCGCGAAGCGCACAAAAAAAATCTTGCTCGGTAAAGGCGTTTCTTGGATCGAAATAGTCGATAACTCCGGTTTTCCCGAATAAGTAATCCATCAGAAAATCGAACTGAACCACCGGAACATCGTGTTCGGCGAGAAACGAATACAATACTGCCATTCCGTATGGCATGAACTTTGTCTTGAGGTACCGTTTGCTGACAGCCGGGGGATGAATCAATACCAGGCGAGGGTCGTCGTGCAATTTCTGTGAATTGTTCATCAATTTTCGTCCTTTATATCCGTACTAATCGCCCGAGCAATTGTGAAAAAGTCTTCGCCGACCGTTTCGTAATCCCGGGAACCCCGTTCATGTAACGTATTCCACCCGACGCGACGCGATCAAGCAGAGACGCAATTCCCCCTTTTCGGCACATTGTTCTTTCTGTTCACGCAACCCGTAAATCCTTTACGGGCAATGTTCGCTGCCTCACGTGTCTCCCGGTTTGACCGGGTTGCAACAGTCCGCCTGGGGGGCTTGGAGCTTCTTCTCATGTGTTCCCCCACGCAAGCGTTTGTACGTTTCCGACATGGAAATCTTTCGCCTGTACGCAGCCAGGATCAACACGCCAAGCAAAACAGCCGCAGAGGTTTCTACCCATCTCGGGAGCATCTCCCCGGCAGCCTGCCCTACGGAAGCCTGGGCGGACACCCCGATCATCGCGTATAGCGCGTCCGTAACAAATGCCATGGCCAGCGTGCACGCGACAATGGTCGTGAGATAAACAGCCAGTGTGCGCCTCCCAAGCATAGCGCCCACCATGGCGATTGTCGCCATATTGGTGGCAGGCCCCGCCATGAGGAGCACCAGCGCAGCTCCGGGGCTCATCCCTTTCATGATCAATGCGGCCGCAATCGGTGTGGATAACGTCGCGCAGACGTACATGGGGAGGCTCACCACGAGCATTCCCAGATATGCCCATACGCCTGACCCGAAATCGCTCACGAACGTCTGGGGAACGAGCGTACTGATGGCTCCGGCAATGAGTATTCCCAGAAGAAACCATACCGCCAGGTCGTCCATCAGTTCGGTAAATGCGAACCTCAAACCGGCTCTGATTTTTTCCGCTGCCGTATGGTGCCTCGCGTGGTCCGCAGGAGGGCAGTTTGTCCCATCGCAACACGCGTCCACAAGACACGTGCGATCCGGAATGTTCCAGCCGGTTTTGGAACATGAACTTCCGGTGAAATTCTCGATGATGCCCGCAACAAAGGCCGTGATGAAAGCCGTTAACGGCCGCAGGAACGTCATAATGGGATCGAGTAACGAATAGGTCAAAGCAATAGAGTCTATCCCGCTCTCCGGCGTGGATATGAGAAAAGCCAGGCATGCTCCGTTGTTGGCGCCCTGTTTCTTTATTCCCGCAACTGCGGGAACAACTCCACACGATCAGAGCGGGATGGGAATACCCATGAGCGCCGCGTACAAAACGGATTGGAACCGTCCCTTATGGAAGTAGTGGGCCACCGAGTCCGGCTGAATGTACACCCGGAGTATCCCTGCAATCACGAAACCCAGGAGCAGGTACGGGGCGGCTTCCTGAAAAATCTGCAGCGAAGCAACCAGGATGTTTAGTACGATTTCCATGTTAGCATCATACCAAATGTATGCATTCAAGTCACTTGAGGGCAGACCGCGGCGCGAGAGATGGTCGGGAGTTATGCCAAGTTACTTTCAACTAATTGACATCGGGGATCAATTGCCTGCAAGACGTTCCTTTCCGAATCCCGCCTCACGAACTCTTGACACGCGCTGGAACCCCCATTTCCCGGAAGGTCATGTAGGGTTCCGGCAAATGAGAGAAGTTTCCGGGAGGGGGGCTGGGCGGAACTTCCCTTTACTAAAGGGGTCCCCTAATCGTGCTTTCTTGAAAGCGCGTTGGGAATGGATTGTGCAATCCAAATACTGCCCCGATTTGTAATTCTTCGGTTATGTCAGTTTTTGAAAATTCTGTCGGTTTCGTTCATGACTCTAGTCCACATTCCGACCATCCGATAATGTCATTGCGAGGAGTGGAACGACGAAGCAATCTCGACACTTAAAGGCGGAGATGGCCTCACTACGCTCGCAATGACAGCCTTTTCCAACCCGTAACTGAATACATGCCCCGAATTACTGATTCTTGGAATCAAGCTTTTCCACTTTGGCACTTATCGCGGCAAGCCTCTTTTGAAGCTCGTTGAGTTGCATCTGAAGGTTTGTCGCAGTCTGCACCTGATCCTGCTGCTGTGCCTGCCCGGCAGGGCTGCGGCGCAGAGATTCTTTCAGTTGTCCC
>DATHCX010000157.1:0-2540 GCA_035319325.1 Desulfomonilaceae bacterium | reverse complement strand
GCTGGGGGCTGTCCTGAGCGAAGTGATGGGACGGCTCTGCGTCGTCCGCAGCGAAGGAGTGCCCCCAACCTGTGCCCAGAATCGAGTTACCTGTAAAAAAGCGAATCCGTATTATATAGTTGTCCTCGAAAATTGTGTCGGATTCTCTCATAATTCTTGCCCGTATTCCGGTGGTCCGATCATGTCATTGCGAGGAGTGGAACGACGAAGCAATCTCAGTTTTGGTCAATTCGAGATTGCTTCGGGCTGTGCCCTCGCAATGACAAACTTCAACTCCTCTATCCTGAGAAAGACCCCCTGTTTGCGCTATTCATGGGTAATCACCGGAGAGGCATACTTCGCAAGGGCACTACTTGGAAGGGGGAGGATCTCCTTGCGTCAGCTCCGGATCTGTTTCCACGGCTACTCTCTTTTCATCTCTAAGGGTCTTATGGAGTTCGGTGTAGCGCTTCTTGATTTTCTGCCTTGCACCCAGGACTGCCCACGCATAATTCATGGCCGCGCGCGGGTGGTCGCTGTTGTATGCACTCAGAGCAGGTACCACTTTCTGGTATAATTCCAAATAATATTTGAAGACCTGGATTCCACAATCTGCATTGATCTCAGGCTTCAACAGGTCCGCATACCCGATGCCGAATTTTCTTGCCCAGGATGGGGCATGTATTTGAAACATTCCCCTGCAGTTCTGATGATTGATGATGTTGTTTCTGAAGCCGCTCTCCACATGAGCAATGGCCATATAGAGCCACATGTCTCCGCACGTCACGCGACCGAAATGTTTGTTCCCTGCGTTTGCAATCGCCAGGGAGATTTCGCGTGCCTTCTCGGAACCAATTTTGCCTTCAGACATCTCTTGAATAATTACCGAACAAATGGACACAGCATTCGGATGGACTCGTTCGGCAGCCCACGCCCGATGCTGTACCGACATTGCCGTCAACAAAAAGGCAACGGGTACAACAACCCTTACCATACACCCTCCTTAACAATAGGGAGCAGTACGCCCGCCTTACCCCATAATGGGCGAGCGTTCCTCTCTACCTTCCCCCGATTTGCCGGATCAAATTACTTCGGAATCTCAGGTTTCTTCGGTTCCGGAACAGGTGCTGCCCCTTTTGCTCGAGAAGTGCGCTTGTAGTAGGCACTCTCCAGATAATCAAGAGGCTTTTCAATGGGAGCGAACACCACCTTCGAACAACCCTTGACAAAGTCGAGGCAAGGATTGAACAGGCTGAACGTGTTCCGCAAGCAACCCGTGAAAAGGCCTTCCGTCCGCTCCAGAACCTGAGCGCCTCCCTGGTATACCGTATCTCCGATCTTCGCAACTTTAGAAGACTTGGCCTTGGAATCCGGAGAACCTCCGGCAAAAGCAGGGATTGCCACTGCAACGATAAGCAATCCACACAGCGCGATCCGAAATGCCTGATTCATCACATGAACCTCCACATGAGATCAAAGTGTATAATTTTCCCATATTTCAGCGCCATTTGTCAATTGTTAATCATTCTTTCTTTTTATAATTGTTTGTGTTATTGATACAAGAAAGTGAATTCCGTGCGAGGTTCCATGCATGAAAACGATTAGTTGCATCGTAGCGCTCATCCTCTGCGCATCCGCCCATTTGGCCTTTGGCCAAGCTAAATCCATGTATGACCAATCGTATCAGGGACCCATGAATATCTACGGTCAGCCTGTTTTGACGCCGGTTGCGAAACAGCAAAATCAACCTCCCGAAGGATTTCCGGGGGTATTTCCTTTGGCCGGAGCGGCTGTTCAGGGTGCAGGGAGTTACCTGTGGGGTTACATGCCCGCGCCCGTGCGGGGAGCGCAGTCTCCATATTATGTGCCGCCCGGAACAGGCCAGGTGATAACAAATTTCACTCCTGGAACACGCTGACGGCAATTGGCTGTGGGACGAGTAACGGAGGACCTTCGGGACTGAAGAGGGAGGAGCACTATTGCTGTCAGACCGGGATTTGGCAAACGTACAGGCTGTGGCGGAAAAAATGATCCGCCCTGTCACCATTCTTGTGAACCGCGGTATATCCGAAGATCCTTTCCAATCCAATCTCGTTACAGTCGCCGCTCAGGTCAGCGGTGTCTCCATGAATCGCATCAACATAGAGGAGTGGCACTCCGATTCGTTCACTGACAAGCCGGCTCTAACCTTATCCTGGGACGGACATCAAAACGTCCAATATCTGGCAGCGCCCGAAGGCCGCGAATTAGACCCGTTTCTCGAATGCTTACTGCTCATGGGCGGAGGAAAGGAGATTCCGGCGTCTTCAGCATTGGATCGGTTGCGGGATCTCACCGTTGCAACACGGATCCTGGTGCTTGTGGCCCAGGCATGTCCCCACTGCCCTCAGGCGGTTCATGCCGCTCTTCAGCTTGCGGTGGCTCAACCGCTCATCTCGGTGGCCATCGTGGATGCCGTGCAGTTTTATGATTTTGCGGAGCGCTTCAAAGTCAAGTCAACCCCAACCGTCATCATCAACGACGGGTATACGACGGTCGGCAAGATTACTGTCGAAGAACTG
>DATHCX010000156.1:0-6020 GCA_035319325.1 Desulfomonilaceae bacterium | reverse complement strand
CGCGCATTTTCTTACCGTCGCCGACATCGAGCGATCCGCACGCTACTATGAAAAGGTCTTCGGCGCTCGCATTCTGAGCCTCGGCGACGGCAACGCGCCTGCGTACCTTCAGCTCGCGAATATCTGGATGATTGTGAACGTTGGCGGAGGGCCGACCCCCGACAAGCCGACGGTTACGCTCAGCGTCCCCGACCCGGCTCACATCAGCAGCTTCATGAATTTCCGTGTAGCGGATATTCAAGCGTCCTATAAGTTATGGAAAAGTCGAGGAGCCGAATTCATCACGGAGCCGATCGAGAAGTACGGCGAGATGCGCTGCTACATCCGCGATCCTGACGGTTATATTATCGAGGTCGGGCAGAGCACCACGCTCAAGTACGGTTAACACTGGCAGCATCATATGAAAAGAAGGAGACCACGCACATGACCACCCCCATTACGTCAAACACGCTTGGTGTCAATGTCTTTACCGCACCGGGAAAGGCAATGGTAGGCGAGCGGCCAAAGCCCGGGTAGCCAGTCTGGTGCTTGTCACCGTCGGCGCAGTTGATCGATAACAAGTTTTTCGATTCTGGAACATAAGACGCATCGGCCACGGCATCAATGTTTTGATTGACCAACTTTCCTGAAATCGATGTATCCTCGCTCGACGTCCACAGATATCAGTTCCGCGCGAATCCGGTCACCAACATCAATGCCCTCGAACCCATGTACCAGCCTCCCCTCGACAGGCATTGTGAGGAGCCGGACCCACGTGCCTTTGGAAGAAGCACCCGTGACAATGGTATCAAACTGTTCTCCGATTCTCGATTCAAGGAGGAGCGCAGCCGCGGATTTGCCGACCTGCCGTTCGACTTTCTTAGCGGCATCCTCTTTTTCCGTGCAGTGTTGAGCCAGAAGACCCAGGTCATCATCGCTGAATGGACAAGATCCACCTGCTATGGCGGCCTTCAATAAGCGTTGGGTGATCAAATCGGTATAGCGACGATTAGGGGCTGTGGAATGGGTATAATCCCTAAGAGCCAGACCAAAGTGTCCTGGGGCAGTCTCGCCAGGAAGTTCCGCAACGTATTCACCAACCCCTAAAAGTTTGATAACCGCGAGGGATAGGTCGGGAAATCGAATGGGATCGGTTGTTTTCTCCTTGATGAGAAACTCCTCCAGCGCTTTTGAATCCGGGTTACCGGGAAGCCTGAACCCATATTCCTGGGCTATCTCGACAATCCGGTTCCATCGTTTCGGGGTGCGCACCACACGGCGGATGGAAGGCATTTTTTTTGACGAGAGATAGCGCGCTGTGACGCCGTTTGCCGCAATCATGAAATCCTCAATAATGTCCTTGGCGCGATTCTTTTTTTCCACTTCGAGATCGCGAATTTCATCGCCATCAAATATCGGTTTTGTCTCAACGGTTTCGAAACTAAGTGCCCCATGAACATGCCGGAAATTCTTCATGCGTTGCGCTACCGCGTCCTGTATGCGTAGATTCTCATCAAGCCCATTTGCGGCGGGTATAGCCTCAGGCACCGCTCCGTTTCCTTCCAGCCAAGCGGCAACGCTGTTATATGCTAGCTTCGCATGATTGCGGACACGCGCCCTGTAGATGTCAGAATCTTGAAGGGATCCGTCCACGCCAACCACCATTTCGACGACAATCGATAAGCGATCCTCATTGAAATTCAGGGACGACAGATCGGTGGAAAGCATTTCAGGAAGCATGGGGAATATCCGAGCCGCCGTATAAACAGAGGTAGTATTGTGGCGAGCGTGTTCGTCGATAGCTAATCCATTTCTGACCAGCGAATCCACGTCAGCCACAGCAACAAGAATCTTCACTTTGTCTCCGGGCATTGCTACGGCAACGGTAAGCTGATCCAGGTCAAGGGAGTCATCGTTGTCAATGGAAGCCCACAAAAGGTCCCTTAGGTCACAAACTGCCTCACCGTTCATCTCCGAAGGTGCCTGAATCCTGGCAAGTTCCGAGAGCGCTTCCTGAGAGAAGTCAGGGAGTAACCCTCTTTCAAGCATGGCCCTCTCGGCGATACTCTGTAAAATAGCACGGTGTTGTTTATCATTCGCATTCATAGTATCCCCTTCTCACTTCAATACAAAGATCACTAATTCTTAGCTTGAATTATAAGACGGTATAGCCATTTCGGTAGTGTTTGGGTCGGTGCACGATCTCGGGATGATTCCTCTGAACCCGAAAAGTCCTCCGCATGTCCCCACAAGTCTCAAAAGAGCAAGTCCGGTTTCGCGTTGTTGAAAAAGCCTGATGACGCGCGCTGATGAGCGTAACTCCTCTGACCGCTTCGGTCAATCCCTATCTTCACCATGTGGGCACGTTGAAAAACTTGCGGGTAGCGAACCAATAAGCTTCTTTCTAAAGGCACGTTCCGATGCTTGAGTGTCTAGGACATTGGACACGTGAATGCCTGCCGAACCTTCACCGGCGAGGCAAAACCCACCTGAACAATCAGCGTCGCATGACGCTTGTTCCCTGGCCTTGCTGTGTGAAGGCACGTTTTTCAAACCAGCACAAGCGGCTACGCCACGATATTCTTGAATATTTAAGTCATCTTTGGTCAGTATCGGTCACTTTGGAGCAGTATTTTGGCGTCAAAAGCGACGCCAAAATGACGCCAAACTTTTCACTCTCAGTAGTCCCACCGAATGCCTCTTAATTTCCTCAATGTTTCTCTTGAACCACTCGGGTGCAACTCCCAGGTCAACCAGATTTGTCACCGCAAACTATGGGACAAGGTATTCTTCTACCGGCCTTCTCTTTTAATGCTCGACACCCTACTATTCACATGATAGGTTAAAGAATTATGAAAAACCAAGTTCTTACACCAGAGTCGATCAGAAGACTTCGTAAAGAGAGAGGTCTATCTCAGCAGGATTTGGCGACCATCTTGAACGTCGGGGTCATTTCGGTCTCCCGCTGGGAAACGGGACAAACGAAACCGATTGGCACAGCGGCGGCTGTCCTGGCGACCTTGATTTCGGGTATGACCCGACACCAAGACCTTGCTCCATTTGGCCCGTTAGCGAGCGGATATGCGATCCATCGGCTTTTGAAGAGCCATTTCGAGGGGGACGAGAAGGAAGGAGACTGAATTGGTCAGCACCTTGGTTTTTGAGGTCTCTGCATTTACCCGATACCAGAGAATTGCTGCAGGGGTATGAGAAATGACGCCCACCAAGATATTGGGGTTACTGCTTGTCATCATCTATGTCGTGGCTCTGAAGGTTCTTTCCGCTCTTGATACGGGCAGCATTTTCGAGCATCGCCTCCTCCTGCCTATTCTGAATACTCTCTTTGCGGGAATTATCCCGATCATTGTCGCCTATATTGCCGCCAAAGCCTACGTGAAGGGCGGATCTGGCACAACTCTTTTCCTCGGCTGCGGAATGCTCTCCTTCGGACTATGCGCCATATCGGCTGGCTGGCTGATACGTGCATCCGATGGAGCGAACCTCAATGTGACAGTCTATAACACCGGAGCATTATTGGGTTCAGCCTTCCACGCGATCGGGGCGATTCTCAGCCTCGTGCATACTGATTATTCGACTGAGGTGGTAGGGCGCAGGCGGAGGGCCACAACTGCTTTAGTGGGAGTTACGTTGTTCGTCCTCTGTTTCTCTCTCGCGGCGCTGCGGGGTTTGATCCCGCCATTCTTCATTCAAGGAGTCGGTCCGACGGAACTGAGACAAGGAATTCTCGGAAGCTCCGTCCTACTGTATTCCATCTCATCTGTTTTCCTCATGGCGTATTATCTCAAGGGTAAGTCCGACTTTCTTTACTGGTATTCGCTCTGCCTGGCTATGCTCGCCATAGGGCTATTCGCCTTTTTCGTCCAGAAGATGGTAGGATCGCCAATCGGCTGGCTGGGGCGATCTGCTAATTACTTCGGAGGCATCTTTGCGATTGTAGCTGTTCTGAGGGCATGGAGAGATGCGAGAACGGAAGGTGTGAGTCTAGAAGAATCCATTGCCGGTTTTTTCGGGGAAGCGGCAGCCAGCCATGAGGGCAGGCTTCTCCCGGTACTACCAATTCCGATATTTCTCATTCTGTTGATCATAATGGCCTCCTGGGACCCGAAGACGGTCTTCGATCCACCCGGATTGCTCGCCTCACTGCATACCCTGTTTCTTTCGGTCCTACCCTTAGCGGTGGTCTATTTTGCAACGAGAGGCTATATCCACACGGGCCTCCTGACCATGCTCATGCTCGGTAGCGGAACTCTCACGTTTGGACTGGGGAGTTTATTGTCCGGCTGGGCGATCGCTTTGGAGGGCGGCGGTCCGAACGCTACTGTGACCATTGTGAATTTGTCGGCTCTGGGTTCGGCTATATTCTACGTACTGAGTGGGATATTCGCTCTCATAGGCGTTCAGCCGAACAAGGATGCGTCGTATAAAAAGATCATTGTAGTGCTGACCTATCTTGGCATAACCGTAGCTCTGGTACTAATAACAAGCGCTTCCCTGAAAAATCTTCTACCTGTTTTCTTTATCCAGGGTGAAGGTCCCACAGCCCTGCGGCAGCCCGTTATATGGACTACGCTGGCGTTGTTCGCCGTTTCTGGGCTTTTGTTCATGGGTCTGTATTTTGTTTCGAGGACGAAACTCTTGTACTGGTACATGTTGGCGCTGTTTCTCCTCGCCACGGGGTTTCTCTGCTACGCCTTCGCCAAATCTGTGGGCAGCCCGATAACCTGGCTGGGGAGGAGCGCTCTGTACCTCGCAGCCATTTATCTCTTCTTAGCTGTCACGAGTGCCTCAAAAGAGCTTCGTGTAAGAGGAGAATCGCCGGAGACTGGCATTGCTAACCTGTTCCGTCATCATCTTGAGTCACTGGTACGAGAGCAGACCGTGCAATTGGCTCAAGTCAATGACGAACTACTCAAGGCAAACCGGCGGCTCGAAGCATTGATGAATGCGTTGCCGGTTGGTGTCAGCTTTTCGGACGATGCCTCTTGCCAGCGTATCACGGGGAACCCTCACCTGTTTGCTCAGTTCGAGATCGCACCAGAAGACAACATTTCGGCCTCAGCGCCCGATCCCACTGCTCCAGGTCGCCTCGTCCATTTCTTCCATGAGGGGAGAGAAATCCGTGACACTGAGCTGCCTCTCCAGCGGGCCGTGGCGGAAAACAGAGTTCTCCCGCCAATCGAGCTGGAAGTCCAGCTTCCCAATGGACGGAGTTGGTTTGCAGAGGCTTCCGGCGCTCCCATTAGGGATAACCGAGGCAATGTTGTCGGTGGCGTCGCCGTTACCGTGGACATCACCGAGCGCAAGCAGGCTGAGCAGGATTTGAAGACTACTGTCCAGCGATTCCACTCAATTCTTTCAAACCAGTATGTTGGTCTGTTGCTTGTTAGCGAGGAAGGCAGAATCGAGTTTGCAAACCAGGCTTTCTGCGATCAATTCGAACTAAAGGTATCTCCATCCGAACTCCAGGGACTTACTCCCGACGACATCATTAAACAAATCCAAAACGTTTACGCCGAACCTTCTCAGGCCATTGACCGAATACGTGAGATTGTTCAACAGAGAAAGTCGGTGAAGGACGAGGAAATCGCCGTGAGCGGTGGAAAAACCTACCTGCGTGATTTTATTCCCATTGTGATCGACGGCAAGCCTTTTGGGCGCTTATGGCACCACAGAGACATCTCTGACCGCAGGCAGGCCGAGGAGGCACTTCAAAAAGCCCATGATGAGTTGGAGCGGGCGCTCAACACGCTGGCGGAGGCCCAGAAGATTGCTCATTTGGGCAGCTTCGAGTACGTCGCCGCCACGCAGACGACGGTGTGGTCCGAGGAGGAATACCGCATATACGGTCTGGACCCAGCCGTGCCTTCGCCGACATATGACCTGATGCTCCAGAATTGCATTCATCCCGACGATGCGGTCTTGCTGCACGAGACCTTCACTCAGGCAATGCAGAGCCGCTCGGTCTACGAACTCGAACACCGGATCGTGCAGCCCAACGGGAGTGTGCGGTGGGTCTACGA
>DATHCX010000155.1:0-24978 GCA_035319325.1 Desulfomonilaceae bacterium | reverse complement strand
ATATGTTGGGTTTGTATTTGCCCGCAAGTTCAGCCAGTGCATGGGTATACGTACATGTTTGATAATAGGAAAGAGCCGGATGCTCGAGGACCACGCACCGATCGGCACCGTATGGAATGAACTGGCCTGCATTGCGGCTCACATCGGCACCCATCACTAGTGCGGTTACTTCCTGTTTGAGTTCGTCCGCAAGACCGCGAGCGCAACCCATCAATTCAAAGGAGGATCTGTGAAACACGCCTTCATGCTGCTCCACAAAGACCCAGACGCCCTGGTATTCAGCAAAATCTGGTATTTCCCGGGACGGCATCGACCCGGTAAGCGCTTCAAACTTGCACGATTCAAGGCACGCGCCGCACAAGGTGCAACGGTCTTCCATCCATCGGGCTTTTTTGTCCACTATCTCAATCGCCTGGTACGGGCACGAACGAGCACACATGCCGCATGCGTTGCATTTGTCAAAATCTATGCGTACAGCCATGTCACTCCCCCAGCCGAATATCTCGCTCTCGAAATGCCTGAATCAATTGTCCGGCAATCTCAGCGGGTGAACCTTCCACGAATTGAGTCGTTCTCGCTTCTTTCGGGGTGAATGTCCTGACTACCTGCGTCAGAGAGCCCGGGAGTCCAACGTGTTGAGCTTTGGCCCCAATATCCGCGGCGTTCCAGATTTCGATGGGAGCACGGCCGGACGTTGCTGCGAAGATACCCTGAACCGTTGGGTGTCGCGGTTCGTTGAGCTCCGCCAGGACGGTGATCAGGACCGGGGTGGGCGCCTCAATCCGCTCGCACCCTGCTTCCAGGACGCGCTCCGCGATAATGTGTCCCTCGCCGGATTCCAGTTTGCTCACATAGGTTATTTGCGGGATCCCGAGGAATTCAGCCACCTGGGGACCGATTTGAGCTGTATCCCCATCCACCGCCTGACGACCGGCAAGAATCAGGTCGAACTCCGCCAGCTTCTTTATTGCAAGGCCCAGCGCCGTCGAGGTTGCCCAGGTGTCCGCTCCGGCAAATGCCCGATCCGTCAGAAGGATCGCACGATCAGCTCCCGTGGCGACGGCTTCGCTGGCAGCTTCCATCGCCTGTGGAGGTCCCATGGTAAGTGCGGTAACCGTACCGCCTGCTCGCTCCCTCAGGCTAATGGCGGCTTCCAGAGCATGCCGATCTTCCGGATTTATGATACTTTCCACGCCTTCCCGGATGAGATTACCCGTTTTAGGATCGATCCGGACTTCAGTGGTGTTGGGAACTTGTTTCACGAGAACAATGATGTGCATCAGGAAAACCCCGCAGGATTTACATAGGTAGGCCACACAAAAATATCGTCGGCAGGGAAGTGTGTCAAGGACGATCGTTGCAACAGTGTAATCATTCGGTCCCCCGGAGCATCATCGTCTCCCAGCCATTGCGAGGAATGATACGGCGAAGCGTCTCGATGGGGGATGGCGCGGATTGCTTCGCGGCGCTCGCAATGGCAGTCTCTTCCCACCCGTACCTGTAAAACCATACGCGGCAGAGAAAGGCTGTAGTCGGCATTTCGACACCGCATTTTTCGCATGACAGTACCTCTATGCTGAATGTGGCTTTTGCGCGCTGGCCGGACCAAAAGGTCATCTTCCGCTCAATCGCATTTTCCTATATGATCTCGGGAGATATGCAAATGTTTGTTTTGCTCGAGCGGAACGAAAGCCCGAGGAGCCATTCTAGCCATGGCGGAACAATTGAAAACTGCTTCCAAGTGGACGGTCAAAGACGTGCTGGAATGGACCGCTGCCTATTTCAAAACGAGAGGCATTACCACCGCCCGCCTGGATGCGGAAGTACTCCTGGCACACTGCCTGGAAACAGACAGGCTGCACCTGTACCTGAATCTGGATCGGCCTCTGTTGCCTTCGGAAAGAGCCCGTTACCGGGAGATGGTACGTCGTCGCGCGTCTCGGGAACCCGTGTCATTGATCGTAGGGAAAAAAGAATTTTGGTCCATACCGTTCCGGGCTGTTCCCGGAGTCCTCATACCCAGACCCGATACAGAAACTCTGGTTATGGCTGTACTTGACGTGATCTGCGGGAATCCCCATCCGGAGATTCTGGAAATCGGCACCGGATCGGGAGCCGTCGCCACAGCCATTGCACGTGAGTGCCCCGGGGCCAGCGTTATTGCGACGGATATCAATTTAACCGCTCTGGAAGCTGCTCAATTCAATGCCCACCGCGCGGGAGCGGCCGTTCTTTTTCTTGCGGCGGACCTTCTGGATCCCATCAGATCCGGAACGCGCTTCGACGTGATTTGTTCCAATCCTCCATACATTCCGGATCACGTTATTCCCACATTGGAACCTGAAATTCGTTTCGAACCCTTGGCAGCGCTTCGAGGCGGGATGGACGGTCTGGACATTATTCGTAATCTGGTTCCACAAGCCAAGGAATACCTGAAATCTACAGGAGTGCTCCTCGTGGAAATGGACTCGGAACAGGATGCAGCGGTCAAGGCAATTTTTTCAGCCGTCGGTCTCACAGAGGTCACGACTATCCCCGACCTGTCCGGAAAACCGCGAGTGACCAAAGGCGTAATGCTTTCATGAAATTCGTCATAGTAGGATATGGAAAATTCGGCCGGATTGCCCTGCAAAGGCTTTCCACGATTCACAAGGGAGTGGATATCCTGGTAGTGGAGCTGAGCGGCGCCCGTCTCCGGGATGTACCGAAGCACGTCACAGTCCTGGAGGGCAACGCTCCGGAAATCATCGCGCATGCGGCAATGCTCCAGGATGACGATGTCATCATACCCATGGTACCCTTCAACCTGGCGGCGGAATACGTGCTGAGGCTGCATTCGGCGTCCGAGAAAGTCCCTTTACCAAAGGGAATAGCGGAGCTGGTCCCGAATCCTTACCTTGTGGACGAATATAATCTCGCCTGTAGTAGGGCTCGTTTCCTGTGCCCGGACGACTGTCCGGAAGGTGAATGCTGTACGATAACCGGAGAGTTCAGGCATCCTCTCTATGGGGAATTGGCGGAAATTTCAGTTCCGGATTACACCCTTCTGGTGCAAAGAAGCCGGCAAATTCTTCCCGGAATCGGGGGATACTCATTTAAGAGTCTAAAAGAATTGGATGAGCAGATTCGCTCCGGCGCCTTCATCATAGCAACATCGTGCAAATGCCACGCGATTCTCACATCTGTAAGAATATGAATCGATTCCCCTCAAATTGAAAGCCCCGCGGACAGAAGCGGGGCATTCAATCGGTAAACAGTCTGAGGTTTTTTAGTGATATCCATATGCACAGAATGGGCTTGCCTTCATTGAAGGCAGCAGGCATAGCATGCTCCTTCGTGCGTCGTCGTGTTGGGAAACCCATTGCTGCCACTCGAAATCGTCCGGCCAAATTTCCACTCTCGGCCGTATCATCTCCTCTTCTATCCTGACATCGTCGGTTTCGGTCAGGAATCGTAAACTTTCCGAACAATCGAAGTCCTCGTAATCACCAGAATCCATCATTTCGGAATCACCTTCCGCTTCAACTTTCGATTTCATGTGAGCACCTGCTTGGTGAATCGAGGTTTGTCATCACCACTCAATAGTTAATCACTTGTCCTGAGCAGTCAAGGAAACCGTGTGCGTTCAGAGAAGCGACTCGCCCAACGAAAGCGGGGCACGCTTGACACGAACACGCAGTGCTATATCATTGCGTGTACATGGTGACGGGAATACCGTCTCCGAGTTGGAGGAAAGATGAACGAAGATCGTACCATTCCGGCAAACTCAGCACCCGGAGAATCTCTCCAAACGCTTGAACAAAACGTCGCGGCAATGCCCGATTCGGCAAATGCTCACTATAACCTCGGAGTGGGCCTGGCCCATGAGGTTCAATGGGATCGGGCAATCGCCGAATTCAGGACAGCCCTCAAACTCAAACCCGGCCTCTTGGAAGCCCGCGTGAACATGGCCGGGGTATTACTTCAGCAGGGAAAATTCGACGAATGCATCGAGGAAAGCCTCAAAGCCCTCCAGTACAGACCGGATCTTATCGAGGCCTGCATCAACATCGGCATTGCCATGGTGCAAAAAGGGATGTACGAACAGGCTATCCAGAGCTTTCAAAATGCTCTGGACATCAATCCTCGCTCAATAGTGGCTCACATCAATATCGCAAACGCCTATCTGACTCTCGGCGACCTGGAAAAAAGCATCGAGCACAATTTGCAGGCCCTGGAAATTGATCCGGGGTTTGCAATGGCTCACAATAATCTTGCGGTCGGCTATTTTACCAAAGGAGACAAGGATAAGGCCAGACACCATGTACAGGAGGCCTCAAAATTGGGCTACACTGTTCATCCCCAGTTCCTGAGCCAGTTAGAGGCCTGATCCCTATTAGAGTACTTCTCGACAAAATTGTGTCGGATTCTCCCATAATTCTGGCCCGTGTTCGGTGATCCAATCATGTCATTGCGAGGGCGCAATCCCCTGACCGTTAAGAATAGATTGCTTCGTCGCTTCACTCCTCGCAATGACACTGGTTCTATGAACCGATTCTTTGGCAAAGGCACAATTCAGCAAAAATATGTTTTTGGTGACGTAAACTTGGGGGGACCTTATATGTACGGAATGTCACTTCACGCCCCCTTTCAGGAAACATCCATCATACGCCGGAAGAGGCATCACTTTCCCTCTTCACGGTGCTCTGAATCATGTTCTCCTGAAAGGAGCTTTTCGAAGAACTTGAATGCTGATTTCTTCTTTCCCGCCGGAAGGGATTTGAATACGACATTCAGTTCCGGAGTATGGAACAGGAGTTCAGGCTCCTTTTCGCCGGTCCTCACTATCTTGACGGTCTCCTCTTCCGCTGAGCGAAGCACTGGGCCAATATCGGGCGCAGGTACCAATTTTATTTCACGACGGACGAAATCGGGATCGACGGACCAGGCTTCTTGAAAAAGGTCCGCAAAGAAATCAGCTGCGGAACACGCGTGAAAGAGGACATGACGGATTTTATGCGAACTTTCGTTGAATTCCCTCAATATTCCGCGTTTGTCCACATCCACGGGGGGGCCCGCGAGACGTAACAACATGACTGCCTCGGAGCGGGGTAGCCCGGCCAGCAGATCCAGATCCTCAAGGCTGAATCTAGCCTCGGCGAATGCTTTCCGAACGGCGGGGATAAGCTTTCGCAACGATTTCAAGGAAATCCCTTCGATCAGATCTATCAGTTCATGGGCGCCAAACCCGGCAAGGGACACTCGGGCAGCCAGAATCTCCTGATATGGCTCCAGCTCGTGAAAGAGCCGTATAATCTGGTCGGGCGTCATATTCGACCAGGGTAGATGCTCAATCAATTGAACGGCCTCTTTATCCGACCGGTTCAAGAGATGCCCTATCAGTAGTTCAAAATCGAATTCGTCCAGCTTCTGACCGGAAGCCAATATGCGATTGATGGGATCGGGACCGTCGGAGAGAACCACCATCCTCGACCATCTTTTGAAGAAGATATTCTCCGATGAGGAATTCATGGTGTCCCATTCCGAGGCGACTGTCTCCATGAACTTCTGGGTCGTGCGAATCACTTCACGTGTCAGAGGAGCTGCCTCGCTTTCATCGAGCTCCCCCCCCAGCTCCTGAATCACATCAAGCATTGCATCTTCGAGGCTTTCAGGAAAAATGTCTCCGGTTTCCGCCACGTCCACTTCACCGAGAAACTTACGCACGTCAGCCATGGAGACGGTGACGGGATCGTCCCCGTTAACGTAGCCCGATATGACCAGGGTATTTAAGAGGGCTTCCCTCATGCAATCCACTTCCGAGAGGTATTCCGCTCGAACCAGCGGCGATCTGTTCAACAGGTCGAACGGCAGAATCCGCTTGAGACGCAATATGAATTCATATCGTTCCAGCTCCCCTTCATAGTACGTCACCAGTCCGAGAGTAGAAAAAAGATTGTCTTCCAACGTGAGGGATTCGATAGTGTGAAGCTCGGACTCGCAGAAAATACTCATTTCCGAGAGCCTCTGGCACGTAAGGTCGGAAAGGCATTCAAATTCGTCCCTGCTGACGAATATCTGAATACGATGATCCTGGAGGAGTTGTCTCCACCCACTACGCAGTTTGTCTATCCGGGTGTACGCCAATCGGAACAGCTCGACCGGAGACGCCTCCATGAGGATCCTTATCCCGGTGTCCACCTCGCCTTTGCTCCTGATTTCCAGCCCGACGCCCACGAGCTTTAAGATCGTTTCCTGTACTCTGGCCAACTCGTCAGTGGAGCGAAAATCCACTTCCTTTTGGAGCACGTATTTGTTGGCCATTGCTACAGAAACGCGGATGATCTCGTCTGCCCGGTCACGGGTGAAGAGACCTTCTTCCATGCCACGGTCAACCACTTTCGTGAGAAAGGTCTGTTCATCGTGAACGACAAGGCCAAGTGAGTCCATTCCTTGCTCCTCTGAAAAAAAGCACGCCTCGTCAGTTGTTGCGTATCAAAAGCACGCCGGCGGCTATCAATCTGCCGTTGTTTTCTCTGAATGAGCCCGTAAATAGAGGATCGGAGTTCTTTCGGACAAAATCGCCATGCGCATACCGGAGGAAGAGAAAGGCGAATTCCGAGAGATCGTTATCTGACTCTTTCCATATACTTTCCAGTGCGGGTGTCGATTTTCAGAACATCTCCTTCGTTCACAAACAACGGTACCTGCACCGTCATACCAGTTTCCAGCGTGGCCGGTTTCGTTGCGCCTGCCGCGGTATCTCCCTTCATCCCGGGTTCTGTAGAGGCTACTGTCAGCTCCACAAATATGGGAACGTCCACGCCGATGGGGTTGCCATTGTGAAAAAGCACGGTAACATTAACATTTTCTTGGAGATAATTTCGAGCATCGCCCAGGTGACTCCCCGTGAGGAATAATTGTTCGTATGTCTCAGTGTCCATAAAATGAAATTCACCGTCGGTTTCATAGAGGAATTGCATTTCACGTTCTTCGAGATTCGGCTTATCCACTTTTTCGCCTGACCTGAACGTCCTGTCGATGACGTTACCGGATATCAAGCTCTTAAGGGTCGTTCTGACGAAAGCTCCGCCTTTGCCCGGTTTTACGTGCAGAAAATCAACTATGGTAAAGGGCTCTCCGTTTAATTCGATCTTCAGGCCCTTCCTGAAATCAGGAGTCGAATACATAGGCTCCTCCGTGTTGGGATTTATATGAATTTGCCGTGATCCGGCATCGCGTGTGATTTGCGTGATTATCCGGCGGAAATCAAGTCCTTGGTCATCCTGGAAAGCAGTTGCGGACCGGATGAGCTGAGATAGACCAGACTTTCCAGTCTCACACCCCCTATACCCTCGATATAAATTCCGGGTTCGATGGTAAATACCATGCCTTCCTTGAGCATTCCCCTGCCCCGGGGAGACAGATACGGCGGCTCGTGGGTCTCCAATCCGAGTCCGTGCCCAAGGCTGTGAATAAAAAATTTACCATATCCCGCTTCGTCGATCGATTGTCGCGCAATCTGATCCAGTCGTCGCACGTGCATGCCTTCTCTCACCGCGTCCAGGGCTTTCATGTGCGCATCGTACACGGCACGATGTATCGTGCTCTGCTCGGCAGTGGGCCGGCCTATAATGCACGTAACCGTCTCATCGCTCCGGTAACCCTGGAACCGACAGCCGTAATCCAGCACGACCAATTCGCCGCCTTGAATCACTTTATCACTCGCCGCTCCGTGGGGAAGAGCGCTTCGAGGACCGGAGGCCACGATGGTATCGAATGCGATTCCCGAAGCTCCTTTTCGACGAAAAAGAAGCTCCAGCTCAGCGGCAACTTCGGATTCCTTTTTTCCGGCCAGACCGCGTGCGATAAGCTCCGAACAGGATTCAGACGCGATGGAAGCGGCTTTTTCTATGCTCACTTTCTCCTGGACAGTCTTTCGGATCCGGAGATTCTCCAGAAAATCTCGTTTCAGCGGAACGAGCTGCACCTGCCGGGCTCTTCTCATCAATTCCGATGCAAATTGCTGGGTTATTCTCGGAGATTCCACCCCCAGTTTTCGGACTCCGGCCCTTCTCAGTTCCCTCGCCAGCCCGTCCAGCTTGTTGCGACCCACGTGAATCGCGAACCCGGACGTTTCCTCTTTTATCTGGGTCTTGTATCTGCCGTCGGTGAAAAGATGCCGTTCATTGCGTGTCAGGAGGATTGCCGCGTCCGAGCCAGAGAATCCCGACAAATACCGGACATTCAATGAGGTCAAAACTTCCGAGGTATTAAAGAGGAGTCCGTCCAGCCCCATTCGAGGCAGGCGTTCGTGAAGCTCGAGTAATCGGATGATCATATCCCTCCGGATGTGTCCAACTTCAACTGCTCGATCTTGCCGAGCCATTGTTGGAGTACGCCCATAAGTTCCTTTTCCCCGCGTTTTCTTCGGGCGTCTTGTCCGGCTTCCTGCAGGGCCTTATTCTCGGGGTGTATTGCCGAAAGTTTTGCAAAGACATCCGACGCCCGCTCATAGTGGCCCTGTTTCATGAACTCCTGGGCCATGGCAAGCGTAACCGGGAACTCAGGCGCAAAAAAATCCTCGTCTACACCGGCTGCTTCGTGAGTGTCTGCCGTTTGCTGCATCTGCCGTCTACGCGCTCCATACTCCGAGGCAATCTTGAACGTTCCCTTCAAGACTTCGTGCAGCGTCTTATATCGGACCCCTTCTTCCACATTGCCCTTCCGAAGGAATACGTCTCCCAGAAGGTCGAAAAGTTTCGTGTACCCAATGTACCTGTCTTCCAGAACGCTCAACACGTCCAGAGCACCATCCAGATCCGACGCGGCGATAAGGTCCTGAGCTTTCGACAAGGCCCGCTCGAATCCCGACGCGGCAGGATGCGGAAAGGTATTTTGTTCAGGCCTTACCTTGGTGTCTGTGTCACTCATGCTGCCTCTTTCCGGACTTCATTTCAACTCTACGAATTTACTAAATAATCTAATTCCCATGAATAGTCAAGGCCGTTTTTCTGAAGGCCGGTCGTTGCACTGGCTCGAAACAGGGGGGGGCAGCCGAAATGCCGGCAATCAATTGCAACAAAAGAAGGCCTTGTCGGGTATACACTCCCGGCCAAGGCCCTATAAGCTTATCCGGTGTCCGAAGCCGAACAGGTCAGCTCCCGGAAGTTAATGCGATTTTGGCACGCGCTACCTTTATCTTGTTGATCAGCTGCTCGTACCCTTCGGGATCGGCAGAGGCGTCAATTGCCGTCAGCTGCTGCTCCAGACCGTGAAGTTCGGCCGCAGTCTGCTGAGAATCTATTTCTTCGAGCTTATACGCTTCGTCGACCAGTACAGTTACGGCATCCTTGAGGACCTCACAAAAACCTGAACCTACCGCGAATTTGGTGAACTTGTCGCCTTCCAAATACGAGAAGATTCCGGGTTTGATAAAGGTCAGCATGGGCGTATGTCCTATAAGGACGCCGAATTCACCCATGATTCCCGGCGCTATCACCTCTTCAACTTGTTTGTCGAGAACGATCCCTTTCGGAGTCACAACCTCGACCTTGAATTTTTCCGACATGGGTTTCTCCCGATCAAGCGGCTGCCTGTGCCAATTTTTCGGCCTTAACTTTCACTTCGCTCAGATCGCCGACCATGTAGAAAGCCTGCTCGGGCAGATGGTCCCACTTGCCTTCTACGATCTCCTTGAAACCGGCAACCGTATCCTGAATCTTCACATATTTGCCGGGGGTTCCGGTGAATTCCTGGGCAACGAAGAATGGCTGAGAAAGGAACCGCTGGATCTTCCTGGCCCGGGTAACCACCAGTTTGTCCTCTTCAGACAGTTCGTCCATACCGAGAATGGCGATAATATCCTGGAGGTCCTTATATCTCTGGAGAACAAGCTGCACGGAACGGGCGACTCGGTAATGATCTTCGCCCAACACGCGCGGATCGAGAATTCTCGACGTGGAGTCGAGCGGGTCGACTGCCGGATAAATGCCAAGCTCGGCCACCTGCCTGGAAAGAACCACGGTTCCGTCCAAGTGGGCAAAGGTAGTTGCAGGGGCGGGGTCGGTCAGGTCGTCCGCAGGAACGTAAATACATTCCACCGCCGTGATGGACCCGTTTTTCGTGGAGCAGATACGCTCCTGAAGCTCGCCCATGTCAGTACCCAGAGTCGGCTGATAACCCACGGCAGAGGGCATGCGGCCGAGAAGCGCCGACACCTCGGAACCTGCCTGAGTAAACCGGAAAATATTATCGACGAAGAGCATAACGTCCATGTTCTGCTCGTCACGGAAATATTCCGCGACCGTCAAGGCTGTCAAAGCGACTCGAGCACGTGCTCCGGGGGGCTCGTTCATCTGCCCGTAAATCAGAGCCGCCCGGTCGATAACCCGCTCACCTTCGGCCTTCTTCTGACCGGGAAGCACGCCGCCCATTTCCAGGTACAGGTCGTTGCCTTCCCTGGAACGCTCACCGACTCCTGCGAACACGGATGTTCCACCGAACTGCTTGGCGATGTTGTTGATGATCTCCATCATGAAGACCGTCTTGCCCACGCCGGCGCCGCCGAAGAATCCGATCTTCCCACCTCGCATGAACGGAGCGATCAGGTCGACGACTTTGATTCCGGTCTCCTGGATTGCGATCTGGGTGACCTGCTCGTCAAAAGCAGGAGCGGGCCTGTGAATGGGTCTCATTTCCTCTGTCTTGATGGGACCTGCCTCGTCCACCGCACGCCCTACGACGTTCATGATGCGACCGAGGACCCCTTTGCCGACCGGGACTTTGATGGAGTCACCCGTGTCTTTCACAGTCATGCCTCTGACGAGTCCGTCAGTGGTGTCCATGGCGATGGTGCGGCAAATGTTGTCTCCCAGGTGCTGTGCGACCTCAACCACCAGGTTGTCCGGTTCGTCACCGATGGCGGGGTTCGTTATCAGCAGACCATTGTAGAGAGCCGGAAGTTGATTTTCCGGGAATTCCACGTCAACGACGGGGCCGATTACCTGAACGATTTTTCCCTGGTTCATGTTGGGATATCCTCCTGAAACCGTCTTGTTTCTATTACTTCTTTCACGAAAGAGAGTCTATCAGCCTTTGAGCGCCTCGGCCCCACCGACTATTTCCATCAACTCGGTGGTGATGGATTCCTGACGCAACCGGTTCAATTTCAGCGTCAGCTTATGAATCATCTCTTCCGCATTTGTTGTCGCCGCTTCCATAGCCGTCATACGGGCCCCATGCTCGCTCGCCACCGAATCCAGAAGTCCGGCAAAAAATTGGACCTGCACGTACCGGGGTAGAATACCCGAGAGTAAATCTTCCTCTGAAGGTTCGTACAGATATTCTCGCCGCCGCGTGCCTTCCTCTTCCGGCGCTACGGGCAGCAGCTTTCTGAGCGTAATTATCTGGGTGACAGCCGTACGGAAACTATTGTACAGGATGTAAACTTCTTGATACTCTC
This sequence comes from Desulfomonilaceae bacterium, assembly GCA_035319325.1. Taxonomy (GTDB): domain Bacteria; phylum Desulfobacterota; class Desulfomonilia; order Desulfomonilales; family Desulfomonilaceae; genus DATHCX01. The sequence continues at coordinate 13,535 of DATHCX010000155.1, read as the reverse complement.
CAGCAGCGAACCTCGAAGACACCGCGGTGAGAATTTCGCCAGCAAGCTCGAAGCTGATGTTATTCATCACGTTGGTGAATTTCTCGGCTATGCTCACCGGGCGCCTGCGAAAATAGTCATTTCCTTTGCGACCCACGGTTACCAGGTCCACCTGAATGCCTTTGGCCGCCATTTCCTTCGCGAAGGCCTCGGCCCGGCGGTTCAAACTTGCATTGAATGCGCCGCACAGGCCGCGGTCGGCGGTGATCAAGACCAGGAGAGCTTTCTGTACCGGCCGAGCTTCCAGCCAAGGATGAGCGCTGGGGTTGACTCGGGCCGCCAAAGATGTGAGCACTTCACGCATTTTATCGGAAAACGGACGCGCCGCCTTGATGGCTTCTTCTGCTCGTCTAAGCTTCGCAGCGGCAACCATCTTCATGGCATTCGTTATCTTCTGCGTGTTCTTGACGCTGGCGATCCGTTTACGAATATCTCGGAGGCTTGCCATATCGACCTCTATATCAAGGGATATTTTCCCACTTCATTTATTCGAGCGTTATCTGAAACGGTCATTACACGATCGAAAGCTGCGGAGGTGTGAAGATACCCTTGAACTCCTCCAGGATCTTCTTCATCTTGCTTTCGAGATCCGCAGAGATAACCTTCTTTTCCTTGATCTCCGCCAAAACATCAGTATGGCTGGCTTCCAGGAAAGCTAAATACTGCTTTTCATATTCACCCAGAGCCCGCAGATCGTATTGATCCACAAACCCGTTCGTGGCTGCGAATATGATCGCAACTTGTTTCTCTACGGGAATCGGCTCGTACTGCGCTTGTTTGAGGATTTCCACCAGGCGGGTTCCTCGCGCAAGCTGTGCCTGCGTAACTTTGTCCAAATCGGAACCGAACTGCGCAAACGCTTCCAACTCACGGAACTGAGCAAGGTCCAGACGAAGCGAACCGGCCACCTGTTTCATGGCCTTCACCTGTGCATTTCCACCCACCCGAGAAACGCTTAGACCGACGTTGACAGCGGGGCGCACGCCGGAATAGAACAGGTCGGTGGAAAGGAAGATCTGTCCGTCGGTGATGGAAATAACGTTCGTCGGAATGTACGCGGAGACGTCGCCGGCCTGTGTTTCAATAACCGGCAATGCGGTCAGGCTACCGCCGCCGAGCGTGTCGCCCAGTTTCGCAGCGCGCTCCAACAGTCGTGAATGGAGATAAAACACGTCGCCAGGGAACGCCTCACGACCCGGCGGCCTGCGCAGGAGCAGCGACAACTGGCGATAAGCCTGGGCCTGTTTGCTCAAGTCATCATAGATAATGAGCGCATGCTGACCGTTATCCCGATAGTACTCACCCATGGTGACGCCGGAATACGGGGCAATGTATTGCATGGGCGCGGGGTCGGATGCGGTAGCCGAAACAACCGTGGTGTATTCCATGGCGCCGAAGCGTTCCAAAGTTGCAACCACCTGAGCCACCGTCGACCTCTTCTGGCCCACTGCGACGTAGATGCAGAACACGTCGCCGTCTTTCTGGTTGATGATGGTGTCTATGGCGATGGCCGTCTTTCCGGTCTGGCGGTCTCCAATGATCAGTTCCCGCTGGCCGCGGCCGATGGGGATCATGGAATCGATCGCTTTGATGCCCGTCTGGAGCGGTTCCTTCACGGGTTGTCTCTTGATGATGCCGGGAGCGACGATCTCGACAAACCTGAATTCCGTCGTATCAGCGGGGCCCTTGCCGTCGATGACCTGACCGATTGCGTTCACAACCCGGCCTAGCATGGCTTTACCGACCGGGACTTGCACGATGCGATTCGTCCGCTTGACGGTGTCGCCTTCTTTAATGTGCACGTCCTCGCCGAGAATCGCCGCACCAACGTTATCAGCTTCAAGGTTCAGAACCATCCCCATGATGCCGCCGGGAAACTCGAGGAGTTCTCCGGCCATGGCCTTTTCCAGTCCGTGAAGCCGGGCGATTCCATCGCCCACGCTGATAACGGTCCCTGTTTCGCTGACTTCGACTTTTTTGTCGTAGTCCTGAATCTGCTGCTTGATGATTTCACTAATCTCTTCGGCTCTGATCTGCATTGTCCCTATCCCTTCAGGCTTTCCTTGAGCTGGTTGAGCTGGGTGCGAATCGACCCGTCAAAAACCATGTCTCCGACTCTGGCAACAAGGCCCCCGATAAGGAAGGGGTCCACCTTTGAGGTTACCAGCACCGTCTTTCCAGTTATGTTAGAAAGGGCATCGGTGACCCGGCCCAGGTCATCCTTATTCAGGGGGTCGGCACTCACGACCTCACCCCGGCTGATTCCATGTATTTCGTCAACTTTCTGCCGAAACGCCATGTCTATGCCGGCCAGTTGACCTATGCGCTTGCGGTCTATGAGCACATTCACGAAATTGATTACCATGGGATCCGTGCCCATGGTTTGGAGAATCTGGTCCGCAATCTTTTTCTTGTCCTCTTTGGTGAATACGGGGTTGATCAGGAGCTCACGAAAATCTTTCGAAGCCTCGACCAGTTGAGTAATTTCGCTCAGATTCTGGCCGTACATTTCCAGAGCGTTCTGTTCCTGCCCGATCTCAACCAGTGCTTTTGCGTAGCGCTTTGCTAAAGTGGTGTCGATCACTGCTTCATACCCCCGACCTTAACAAGATAATCTTCAACAATTCTTTTCCGGTCGTCTGAATCGATCTTTTCTTGGACCAACGTTTCCGCCATTTCCACAGCAAGAATAACAGCTTCATTCTTCAAAGCTTCTTTTGCCTTGCGAACCTCCTGCTCTGCGGTGAGTTTTGCGGATTCTATCATAGCGGCAGCTACTTTTTCAGCATTGGCAAGCACTTTACCGCTTTCGGCATCAGCGGTCTTGCGCAACTCGACACGCATTTTCTCCAGTTCTTTTTCCATGCCGGCCAGCTTGTGCTGATACTCGGCTATGAGCCGTTCCGCTTTATCGCGCTGCTCTTTGGCGTCATCAAGGTCCTTCTGAATTTGGGCTGTTCTCTCGGAAAAGAAAGTGATAAGCGGTTTCTTGAGGAAATAGACGAGCACGCCGATGAGAGCGACTGTGTTGACGACTCTCCAGAGAAGCATCCAGGGGGTCCACGGACTCGCCTCTTCCCCGCCGGATGAAGCGAAAGCGCTGGTGGCAAAAACGAGAAGCACGAAACTGAGAATTAGGACTGTTTTTGCATGCTTCATGCGACCTTCCTCCCCAGAAGTTTTTCGGCAATGGATTCTGCAAGAGGGGTCATTTGAGCTTTGAGAGCCTTTCGAGCATCAGCCGCGTCCGCCTGAATGGCGCTTTTCATCTCATCCACGATCTTGCCGGCTTCCGCTCTCGCTTTAGCGAGAACATCGGCTTCCACTTTTTTGGCTTGCGCCAGCAAATCGCCTTTTTCTTGCGCCGCAGTTTGTCTTGCGTTTGCAAGCTCTGCCTGATGTTGGTTTTCCTGAGCCAGAACCTTCTGCTCCAGTTCAAGAGCCTGTTCCTGGTCTTGCTTTATCCGCGCCTCCCGCTCACGTATCTTTGATATGACTGGTTTGTACAGGATAGCGTTCAGGATGAACAACAAAGCCAGAAAATTGATCACCTGGATAAACAGGGTAAAATTGAGGTTAATCACTGGCGTAATCTCCCGGATTCGCAAAAGTTTTACGACTGTCCGGCCTTCTCCAGACGTCGGAGCGTACCGGCCACTTACCTACCAACTGCCTGATTTGTTTAGAGAAGGATATGTTTTTCTGGACCCAAACCGAGAATGAATCGAGATAGTAACACCCCCTGCCAAATCTTGTCAAGATTTTTTCTCCCCGGTTCGTTCACTGTAAGAGAGGAATCAACGGTCGTGTTCGTGCAGGGTAGTCTTGTCTTCCTCAGGCTCCATTCCTTCATGTTCCTCGTAAGCCGGAGGCCACGCCTGAGCGGATATTGCTTCGAGGGGCTCATCATCTCCGGACTGCCGGGGGGCGGGTTCGGCAAGTTCCGCAAGATCGGCCTTTACGGCAGACATGCTGCAGGTACCTTCAAAAATGACGCCTTCTTCGACTACAAGACGGGGGGTGCGAATATTCCCGTACACTTTGGCGGGCGGATACAGTTCAATTTTTTCCGTCGCTATGAGATCTCCCCGAACTTCACCGGCAATTTTCAGCACAGCAGAGTGAATCGTGGCATGGACAACTGAATCGGCTCCCACGACCAGCGTTCCGCGACTGATAATTTCTCCGTGGAACACCCCATCCAGGTGCACCACCCCGGAAAAGGCAAGCTTGCCCGTGAATTCGGTTTGCGATCCGAGAAACCCGCTTACCGCGTCGCTTTTCGTTTTCCTGAAACCGAGCATATCTCCTCCAGATTACGGGGGGTGGATCAATTAGCCTCTGACCGCGGTCAGCCGGGACTTTCCTTAACATAGACCGCACACCGGTTACAAGCAATAATTCGGCATATTCCTGCAAATTGCAAACAGAAAAATCGTGAATCCCTCCGACGCCGATGGGGGCGTGACTCAGACCCGTTTTGCCATTGCTTCTTTCAACCAGAAGCCGGACATCATTTTTCCGCACGGAATGCATTGCCGGATTCCCATGACAAGCAAGTGCGCTCGTCTCCTGTCAACGGATGTCGGGCAAAAACCTTCACGGGAATCCGGTACCCCATGCCTCTTTGCCCGCATGGATCGAGCATCCTCGGAATCGTCTAGAAGGAAAATCTTCGCATACGCACGTTGATTAGTATTGCCACGCAAATGTAGGACACCAAAAGCGACGATCCCCCGTAACTCAGAAAACTGAGAGGAACCCCTACAACGGGCAATAGTCCCATGACCATTCCGATATTGATCACAACGTGCCAAAACACAATGATTGTGCATCCGAAGGCCACAAGCGCACCGAAATCGTCCCGCGCCTTTCCTGCAACGGCTATTCCCCGAAAAAACAATATGGAAAACAACAACAGTATTATGGCGCAGCCGAGAAAACCCCATTCTTCCGCCAGGATGGAGAAGATGAAATCCGTATGCTTCACCGGCAAGAACATAAGCTGGTTCTGAGTTCCTTTGAGAAAGCCTTTTCCAAGCATGCCGCCTGAACCGATGGCGATCTGGGACTGAATGATGTGGTACCCCGCGCCGAGCGGATCGTAGTCCGGATTCAGAAACGTCAGGAGCCTCTTTCTCTGGTATTCCATAAGAAAATTGTCGCCCACCAGCAACAGAACGGGTACGGAACCGAGCACGATTCCGATGCTCCACTTCAGGGCCTTGCGGCCGATGCCCGCGAAAAGAATCATGGACATGGCGACCAGGAAAATCACTATCGCGGTTCCCAGGTCCGGTTGTATCAGCACCAGAATCACCGGCAGCATCGCGAGCAGAAGCGGTTTTGCCAGATCGGAAACATCCGGGTCTCCTCTGCCCGATTTGTTCTGAAAGTATTTCGCCAGAATGATCACGACCGCAAGTTTCGCGAATTCCGAAGGCTGAAATCTCATGAAGCCGATTTCAATCCATCTCCTGGACCCTGCGGTTACCTTTCCCAGCGCCCATACCGTAAACAGTGCAACCACGATGATAATGTAGAGCGGCACGGCCCAGCGTTCCATGACTCGATAGTCAAACAGCAGAAAAGCAGCGGTCAGAACGAGACCGAAGCTGCACCAGGTCATCTGCCTGACCACGAAGGCCCGACCCGCTTCTCCAAGGGGTGCAGTTGCGCTAAAAATAAGGCACAGCCCTACTCCGGAAAGGACCAGCGTGATCAGAACCAACGGCCATTCAAACAGTTCCAGAGGCCTGCGGGTCCAGTTAAATTGTAACAAGGGCATATATACCTGCCTTGCCCCCCGCTCGGGGGAGGCGTTCGCCACTGAGCTGATACCTTTGCGCCTGCAAAAAAGTAGTGAAATCGGGGAGGCACTTCTTGTAAGAAGTTCCTCCCCGAACCCCACCTCAAGAACTTTTAACACGCGCCGGAACCTGCATTTCCGGCGAGGAAATGCAGGTTCCGGCGCCTGATAGAAGTTTCTGGGAGGGGGTTTGGGCGGGACACTCTTTACAAAGAGGGTCCCCCCAATCTCACCTTTTTTTTGCAGGCGCAAAGGTATCAGTCCGCCAGGGGACGATCGCTTTCCGCGTCTCCGGGGTCGGGTACTCCGTAGTATTTCGCGATGATTTTTCGAGCGATAGGTCCCGCGCTGGAACCGCCTCCGCCGCCGTGCTCCACGATCACTGCCAGCGCGATTTTCTTCGGCCTGTCGTTGACATAGGCGATGAATATCGCGTGGGTTCTCTCGTGGTAGGGGATCTGGTCTCCTTCCCGCGTTCGTTGTTTGACGCGAATCACCTGGGAGGTTCCCGTCTTCGCTTTGATATGTATTCCCGGAATGCGGCACTTGGCCCCCGTGCCTTTTTTGTCCATCACGACGTCGGTCATTGCGTGCTCCAGCTGGTCGCGGTGCGCCCCGTCCAGGGGGATGTCCCAGCGCAGGATCGGAGCATGCTCAAATATCAGGGACCCGTCGGAACCCACTATTTTTTGTACCAGTGATGGTTTGAGCAGTTTTCCGCCGTTAGCAAGGGCAGCAGTCATCATTGCCAATTGAATGGGAGTTGACACGAGATATCCCTGACCTATGGCGAAGGTCACGCTTTCACCTTCTTTCCAATGATCCCCGTACGTGCGAAGTTTCCAGCTCGGTGTGGGAATCAGGCCCGGCAATTCCTGCGGAAGACCGAGGCCTGTGGGTGTTCCCAGACCGAAAAGCGTGGCGTATTTCGCGATTCTGTCCGGTCCCAGTTTCAGGCCCAGTTGATAGAAATAGATGTCGCAGGACTCTACTATAGCCCTATGCAGCGCCACCGATCCATGGCCGTACGCATTCCAGCACCGGAATATCTGACCTCTCAATTCCAGATCGCCTTTGCAGACGAATTTGTGATCCGGGGTGATCAGCCGCTCTCCAAGCCCGGCGGAAGCGGTTACCATTTTGAACGTGCTCGCGGGGGAATACAATCCTCTGATTGCTCTGTTTTCCAGGGGGTGCAAGGCATCGGTGGTGAGTGTTTTCCAGTGTCTCTCCGTAATCGTCGGTGAAAAGAGATTCAGATCAAAACCCGGCTTGCTCACCAGTGCAAGTATCCGCCCCGTGTCAGGGTCCACCGCGACCACGGACCCGGCCCTGTGAATAAACACCTCTTCTGCATAATGCTGAAAATCCGCGTCTATGGTGAGCGTCACATCTGCTCCCGTCTTTGGCTGCCTGCTCGCGACGCTGCTCAGTTGGCGCCCTTTTGCATCAATTTCGACCTGCTCCCACCCTTCCTCACCTTTCAGATAGGTCTCGTATTCTTTTTCAATGCCTGACTTGCCTATTAAATCACCGGTTCTGTACCCGAACCTGGACGATTTGGCCAGTTCTTCGGCGGAAATTTCGCCGAGTGTTCCCAGCGCGTGACACAACGTCTCGTGAAACGGATAAACCCGAACCGCTTTTGCTTCCAGTATGACTCCTCTTGTTTCGGCCCCTCTGGATTTCAATAAGGAGACTTCCTCAAAGCTCATGTTCTTTTTTATGGGATAGTTCAAGAACTTCGGAATGGTTCTGCTGCGCTCCACAAGCCCGCGCATTTTCTCTTCGGTCAAGCCGAGAATCGGCGACAATCCACAGATTACTTCCTGCGGATTTTCCAACTCGCCAGGCATGATGGAAAATGTGAACGAAGGATGGTTTTCGGCCAGAACGTGTCCTTTCCCATCGAATATCCGTCCGCGCGAGGGGGGCAGGCGAATAAACCTGATCCGGTTGTGATACGACATCTCCACGTACGATTGCCCCTGGACCATCTGCAAAATCCAGAGCTTTGCAGCAAGCACCATCATCAGGCAAAGGATGATAATTCCAGCCGTTTTGACGCGAGCGGCAAAATAGTCGGTGGAGTTGTTGCTGGAAGGCAGATTGGACATGTCGAGAAAGTACCTTACGTCACCTGAAGGGGATGGCGGACGCCTCTGCTGTTTAAGCTCCCACGAGTCTCGTGTACCCGGAGCGAAGCCGTTCGAGGACCGGGAACACCAGCATTGATGTCAGGCCCGTGAAGACCGATTTGAAGAAGAACCATTGGGCGGCTTTCCAGCCAAATCCCACGGGGCCTGAAATCCATCTCATAAGCAAGACGATGCCACCCGAGGCCAGTGTGAGTCCGAAAATGATCACCGCCTGGGCAACTCGGCCTTCCAGGTGCAGGGTCGCATGGCAATACCCGCAGGTCAAAAAAATCAGGCAATACAGAAGAGCAAACAGTCCCGTCGGAGCTCCGGAAAGGAGATCGATGAGAATTCCTGCGGTGAATGCGAACCCTGCCGCCACTCCGAACGGCATCCTCAGGGTTGCCCATGCTACCAGGATCAGGATCATATCGGGCTTGTAATCGATCGGTGCCAAAAAAGCCAGCGATGTCGTCTGGAGCACCAGAGCGGCAATTCCCGTAAAAAGCATAAAAATGCCGTCCGTCATCTTTTTCCCTCCAGGCCTGGCTGAATGTCAAAACCGCCCTTGCGGCCGAGAATCACCAGCACTTCCTCAATCTCGGAAAAATCGACGGCCGGACTGACGAGAGCTTCCAGAAACAGACCTTGGGCCTCCTTTCTTACCCTCTCGATTTTTCCCACATTCAATCCGCGGGGGAAAACGCCGTCCAAGCCAGAGGTGACCACTTCGTCTCCGGGAGCCATTCCGGACTTCAGACTCACGTACCTCAGAATGCAGCCGCGCTCGAGAGATCCGCTCACCAGCCCGCGGTCTCGGGTGCGTGCGACCCGGCAATCCACCGTGAGATTGGGATCGGTCACCAGCAGGACTCTCGACATATCCGTAGACGTTTTTGCAATTCTGCCGACGATTCCCTGGGCTACCGTGACCGGCATATCAGGAGCGACCCCATCTTCGGATCCTCTGTTGACGAACAGCGTTCTGTACCATCCCAGCGCGTCTTCGCCCACAACCTGAGCCACCAGAGACGGGAACTCGTAGCGCGTCTTGAGATCCAGGAGCTTCGTAAGGCGGCGATTTTCGCCCTCCTTATTCTGGAGAACGGTGTTTTCCCTCCGCAGCCTGCGGATCTCTTCTTTAAGCGTCGCGTTTTCCGCCTGCACGTGGACGAGAGAGATATACCCCTCCCATGTGTGTTTCACCCTGCTGTGAACTGCGGATATGATCTGTTGAAACGGGCGGAGAACAGAGTAGACCACCCGGCTGACTGCCCCCGCTTCAGGCTCCTTGGGAGATGAGAAGAGAATGAGGAGACCTCCCCCTATCAGGATCAGGATAATGGCAATGTCGCGAATGGATCGGGGCATGATTGTAGTGGCGATCAACCTGGCGTATTGAGAAACTTTGGAGTAGTCCTTATGGGCAGCCCAGTTCCAGCTACCTTGTACTATATCCGGAGTGAAAACAAGCAGCCTGAGATTATCATCCCGAACACGTGTCCCGGAACGCGGCAGCCAGAGCCGTCCCACAGAGAGGGCGCGATGGAGACGGCCGCCGCGGACACGGGATATTGTCGACCGGTTTTACCGTACCAGGACGTCTTTCAACGCGTCGAAATGCTCGAAAACCAGACCCGATCCCCGTACCACCGTGGACAACGGATCGTCCGCCACGATCACCGGTAAGCTCGTCTCACGCCGGATGACTTCGTCCAGATTCTTCAGGAGGGATCCTCCGCCAGTCAAGACGATGCCATTATCCACTATGTCGGCAGCGAGTTCGGGAGGCGTCTGCTCCAGCGCGGTCTTAATGGTCTCCAGGATTGCCCGGATGGGCTCCGCGATAGCCTCGGTAACTTCACCGGAACGCAGGCCGATGATTTTCGGAATCCCCGCGATAAGATCGCGGCCCTTTACCTCGATGACCTGTTCTTCTTTCTGATGACAGGCGCTACCGATCATCATCTTGATCATCTCGGCGGTTCGTTCTCCGATAAGGAGACTATACTTCTGTTTTACGTACCGGATGACCGCGTTGTCGATCTTGTCGCCGGCAATCCTGAGGGATTTCGAGTATACGATATCGGACATGGATATCACCGCGACTTCCGTGGTGCCTCCGCCGATGTCCACAATCATGCTGCTGGTGGGTTCCGTAATGGGTAGATTCGCGCCGATGGCCGCTGCAATGGGTTCTTCCACCAGGTACACTTCCCGGGCACCTGCGCTCTTCGCCGCTTCCCGGACCGCCCGCATCTCAACCTGGGTTATGCCGGACGGGATGCACACCACGATTCGAGGTTTTACGAGAAATCTCCTGTGATGGATTTTGAAGATGAAGTGCTTGAGCATCGCCTCGGTCACTTCAAAATCCGCGATCACACCGTCCTTCATCGGGCGAATAGCCCGGATGTTGTCCGGAGTGCGGCCCAACATTTTTTTTGCGTCGGTTCCTACCGCGACGATCCTGGGACCGCGTTTGAGATCGGTTTTCACGGCAACCACTGAAGGTTCGGACAGAATTATACCCCTGCCCCGCACGTACACGAGTGTATTCGCCGTGCCGAGATCAATGGCCATGTCATTCGAGAAAATCCCGGAAACCGAATCAAACAGCATGGTGAAACTTTTCTTATTCTCGAGATCAGAGCTTCGGAAATTCAGCGCAACCTATCAGAAGCCGCAGTCCTGATCAAGCGTTATTGCCGGGGTGATCCCATTGACAATGAACGCCGGAACTCCTATCATACTGCGTTGACCTACAGGGTGAAAGGAGACGACCGTGCTCGATTTAATGAGACGACACGCCCGTTCCTGGATAATCAAGATAGCTCTGGGCGGAATCATCATAGTCTTCATCTTCTGGTACGGGTGGTCCGGGCCGCGCGACAAGTCCCGCACTTACGTAGCGGATGTCAATGGCACGGTCATTACTGAAGACCATTTCCGAGCCGCCTATGACACTGAACTGGAAAAAATACGCATGCGCTTCCAGGGAAACATGCCTCAAGGTCTGCTCGACAAATTAAATCTCAAGAAAGCGGTGGCACAGGCTTTGATAAATCAGACCCTGCTCCTTCAGGAGGCGCAGCGGTTGGGATTGTTTGTCACGGATGTCGATCTGGTTAACGATATACGGTCCAACCCCATGTTCGCGAGAGACGGGGTTTTCGATGAAGGTGCGTACAGGGCATATCTCAATGCCATAAAGATGAACCCCACATCGTACGAGCACGCCCGGAAGAACGAGCTGCTCGCGCAGCAGGTAGTTGACCTCTTGACGGATTCAGCGAAAACCAATCCTGAGGAGGTAAAGACATTCTGGCATTTTCAAAGCGACAAGCTTTACTTATCCATTCTTCTCGTGAAAGCCGGCGAGCAACAGGCCTCAACTCCGGATCCCAAGGCGTTGGAGGCGTACTATAAAGAGCATCAGTCGAAATACGAAATCCCTCCTATGGTGACTGTGCAGTTTGTAGCATTCTCGTGGAGGGATGCAGCCAAGCAACTCTCTGTTTCCGATGAGGAAGCGAAATCGTACTTCGCGAACCACCCCAAAGAATTCGTCACACCCGAGCAGATTCACGCCAGCCACATCCTGATCAAGGTCCCGCCGAACGCGACCAAGGAACAGGCTGATGAAGCGCTCAAAAAAATCGAAGACATCCGAAACAAGATAAAAGTCGGGGAAGCTTTTGCAACAGTTGCGCAAAAGGATTCACAGGATGAATCCACAGCGGAAAAGGGAGGGGACCTGGGCTTCTTGTCACGAAATAGCTTGCACCCCCAATTGGAAAATGCCGCGGCAAAACTGGAACCCGGACAGATCTCGGAGCCCGTCCGTACTGAACAGGGTTATCACCTCTTGACGGTATTGGAGAAAAAACCCGAGACACAACTTGATTTCGAAGTGTCCAAGGAAAAAATCGTCGAAAAACTGCTGGAAGAGAAGGCTCGCAAAAAAGCCGGCGTAGAAGCGGACGAGTTTTATGAAAAAGTCTATAGAACCGAGGATTTGGACGGGCCGGCAAAAGAATTCGGGTTCTCTGTAAAAAAGGCCGGACCTGTGTCGAAGGCCGGGGGAATCCAGGAACTGGGTGCGGATTCCAAAATCATGGATGAGGCGTTTCAACTACGCGTCGGCGAGGTTTCAAGGCTTTTACAAAGCGGCGACAATTACGTTGTCATGAAGCTCGTAGAAAAGCATAAGGAAAGAATCCCCACCCTCGATGAAGTCAGAAACCTGGTCGTTCAGGATTATGCGAAACATCAAAGCATGGTGTCTGCGGAGAAAAAAGCTACGGAAATCATCGAGGCACTGAAACAGCCTGACGCGGATCCACAGGCGGTTGCCAAGAAATTCGAGTTGACTTGGGAAGATCTGGCTCCTGTTTCCCGCACTGCCAATTTCATATCCGCGCTGGGAAGCGGTGCCCAAGTCTCGGAAATGCTGACTACCCTTTCGACGGCTTTGCCGCTGTATCCGAGCCCTGTCGCGGCCACTGACGGTGTAGCGGTGGTGCGGTTGGTGAAGACGGAAACGGCAAGCGACGAGCAGTTCGCACGAGAAGCCGCCGCGATTGAGAAATGGGTACTTGAAGTGAGACAAGCGGAATTTCTCAAGGGGTGGCTGAAAGTCATGGCGGAAAAATCCAAAATCGATCTGAACGAGAAATACCTCTAACAGCAATGCGCTTTCAAATACGTAAAACCGGGAAGCACTTCTTGTAAGAGGTTCCTTCCCGACCCCCACCTCAAGACTTTTAGCATCTTTACAGAGAGGGTCCTACCAATCTCACTTTTTTGAAACTGTATTGGTATAAGTGGTTTAATACAGTGCGTATTTGGCGGCGTTTGTGGCGACACCGGCGCCTTCTTTATTGGAAAATTCGCAAATCGGTTTCCTCGGTACTGCGAAGTAGTGCTACAGAGTTCAAGACCTGATAACGTACCGTACGCGAGAATCGCTGTTGAGCCCGCTGCACAATACCCGGGTAAACGCGGATCATGAGTTTGTGTGACCGGGATGGCGGAGAACCGAGATCGATACGCCTCGTGGAGGTTATAATGGGGTCCGTCCCTCTCTTGATAGCAGCAATCGGATTGTTGATCATAGTCAACGGTCTGTTCGCGAGCATGGAAATTGCCTTGGTGTCAGTTCCTCGGGCCCGGCTCAAGAGATTTGAAAAGGAAAAACGGCCTGGAGCAACAACTGCCATTGCTCTGCAAAAGGATATCGATTCGTTCTTTGCCACGGTGCAGATCGGTCTGACCTTCATTGCCACGCTTTCATCCGCGATCGGCGGCGCGTCCGCAGTGGAAATTTTCTCGCCTTTCATGGAAAAACTGGGCATTTCATCGGGATCCACGGCCGGCCATGTGGTTGCGGTGCTCGCGGTCACGATTTCAATTTCGTACGTAACTCTGGTGATTGGGGAACTTGCGCCCAAGTCCATTGCCCGCCGGTACCCGGGCAGGATAAGCCTGCTGTTTGCCGGCACGTTCAAGGTGTTCGCTCAATGGACCAGACCCGCCATTTCGTTGTT
>DATHCX010000154.1:0-17728 GCA_035319325.1 Desulfomonilaceae bacterium | reverse complement strand
GAAAACTGAAGTTGTTTTTCTCGCACTAAAAAACTTAGCTTCCTGAAGTCCGCCCGTCAAGTGAAAGTGAGCGCTTCCCCTGCACGGCGCGGCAAATCCTGCCGCAACTCGGTTCCCGACAGCGAAACCTCCGGAGGACCCGTGGTCGGGCTGGCGTTTTGGTCACGTTCTCTTGAAATATTTGAGGAAACTTTTGAATGCGCCTCTCGGAGCCGCGATAAGGGGCTCGTCCACTCTCTTTCCATCCAGGTATTCAGCCATGTGGAAGGGGCTGCCGTCAAAAAACCTAAGTTCTCCGCCTGCTGCCTCCAGAATTATACTGCCTGCCGCCATATCCCGCACAGTCACGTTCTTGATCAAGCAAGCATCCGCTGCTCCCCTGGCAACGTAGGCCATATGGCCGGCCGAAGAGCCGAAATTTCGGATTTTGCCCGGAAAGGTGCTCGTGAAATCGTTGTGAAATCGGGAATAGACCAGCACGAGGCTTTCGTTGTCGACAGTGGGGTCTTCCCTCACTCCAATAAGCTTGTCGTTCAACAGAGCCTGTCTGCCTGCGTACGCCGAGTACAGTTCGTCCGTGACCGGGAGATACAAAAATCCCAGCACAGGCCAGAATTTCTCGAACAGGGCTGCGCTGATTCCCCAAACGGGCATGCCCGCCTGAAAAGACGCTGCACCGTCGAGAGTGTCTACGATCCAGATAAATCGGGGGGCGTCCTCGTCGGTGAGCTGGTCTTCGGAGAGTTCCCGCAGGAACGTATGTCCTTCGAAACTCACCCGGATTTTTTCGGAAATCAGTTCCCACGCCGCGTTTTCCGCTTCGGTGACGAGCTCGTCGTCAAATTTCAGCTGCCTTTTGCCTCTGCCATACATTTCCATGAGAATGGCGCCGCTCTTCCTGAGAGTATTTTCAACGAACTCTTTGAGCGTCCAGAGTTCTCGTTCGGTCAAGGACTGTTCGCCCCGTTTTTCCATTCGCGACTCCCTTTCGTAATCCGATAGAGATCTGTCTGCGGCTGCGCAGAACGTTGTGATCCCCAGAATGCATGTTGTAGCGTTTTGAAGCGCCAGAGTAATCTAGTTTACCCGCTGGTTTTCTGTCAAGGAATCGTATTCGGGGGTGCGGAGAATTCAGTAGGCTACCGATTTTAGCGGTGAATCCTCAATCTGGAAGTCAGGGAAAATCCAGGACAAGTATCCACTCAGTTACGGGAGGGGAAAGGCTGTCCTTGCGAGCGCAGGGAAGCAATCTCCAACTTTAAGTATCGAAATTGCTTCGTCGTATCACTCCTCGCAACGACAGAGGTTAGGTACTTCCCCCGCGTAATTGAATGATTACCGGCAGAAGCTGAAAAAGCTTGACTCAGGTCTGAAACCTCGCTTATGCTCTGCGCTCACCGCACTCCGGGTTTTATGTTTTTTCTGTTGTTTTGGATGGAGGGTTTGAGGGATACCCCGTCCCGGGAGTATTTTTCCGGTGGGCGGCCTTCCGGGACGGGGCATACATAAAGGTACAATCTTACCGTTTTTGCTTGAAAATTCATCTGTAAACATTATTGCTGAGGGGTGAAACGACACAGGCGGGCCAAGAACGCGGGCCGGAAGTCTGTACGCGGGGTCATGCTGAGAATGCGCAGTCATAGTCATGCGCTTTCAAAAAAATACGATTGGGGGGACCCTTCTTGCAAAGGTGTCCCGCCTCGATTTCACGTATTTGAAAGCGAAGTGGTGACCAGCCGGGAATCGTGGCGGACCAGGAACCCCAGGGGTTATCATACTATCTGCTTAAGCCATATCTACCCATTCGGGTTCCTTTTCACCTACATAATAGATTTCGGATTGTTCCGGCGTTTCCAAGAGATCAGCCAGCTTTTTCTGAAATTTTTTTCGCGTTTCCGTGGCTTGCCAGTCCTCCCATCTTTTCTTACTGACCCATGTGCTGATAACCAACAATTTGTGAGGGTCTTCGGCGGAGATCAGAGTCTGTCCCGACAAGTACCCGGGTAACACCGTGACCATGGCTCTGAGCTCCATGAGAGCCTTGTAAGCTTCCTTTATGGTATTTTTCTTAAATTTCCGAGTGATCAGCACCTTGACAGCCATAGTCTCCTCCTCTCTCTCCTGTCCGTTAGAACGGGTCGGGCGACCAGATGTGCTTCAGCCTGTATGTACTATAGCACCACGGAGAAAAAAGGATGGAAGTTTTCTGACCTCTCGGACCAAGAGTTTCATCCGGCCGAACGCAGAACGACCGCCGGGTGTTTACTCCACATGGATCACTATTTCCGCAGCTTCTCTGTTCGGGGTGATCGCGTGCACGACGTGTCTCCCACGGGTCAAGTCCCAGAAAAACTCGTATGGCGGGGGAGTGTTGGCGACCTCCATTCCGTCGATCATCCACACAACACGATTCACAACAGGATTGGGCACCGCTCTGAACAAAACTCGTCCCGCGTTGTAAGGGGACAGAATGAATCTGTCCAAATGATGCGGGCTGACGATCTCGATGCGCTTGGCTTTCACCAGAGAGGTGGCTTCCCCCGATGGGGAAGACTCAGGTCCCTGCGAAGAAGTGGCAAGATCGAACCGGTTTCTGCCCTGCAGGTTCTGTTTGCGGTGCAGCCAGTGGGCATAGGTGGCGGGGAGATAATAGTGGAAATCTCTGTCATGCGGCAGTTCGCACATTCCGGAGTCTCCGCTTCGGTCGAGGACCAGTTCCTTGACTGTGTACGGACATTTCGGCGACGCAGTTTTCCCCGACATCCAACACAGATAATCCTCACGGACTCCAGAAGGCATTGAGTGCAATTCCGGCGGACCAGCCCCGTACAGCAGGTGAATAATCTGCTCCATAATAGGGCCGAGCGCAGAGGCTGCAGCAACGTTTCGGCCGTGCCCTCCACCGAAATTCCCCGCCCAGAGCCCTACGACATGCCTGGACGTGTAGGCTACCATCCAGGAATCGCGATAATTAGTGCTTGTCCCTGTTTTCAGGCTCACGGGAAAACCGAAATCGAAATAGGACGGATTGCCGAAGGTGAGGAGTCTGGCAGAAGGGTCGGCGAGAATATGAGTGATTACGTAAGCGACCTCCGGTGAAAAGATCCGCTCCCCCTTGTCTTTTTCGTCTGCCAGCATGTGGAGAGGTTTATACAGGCCTCTTCGAGCAAGACTGCCGTACGCCTGAACCAGTCTAAACAGGTTCACTTCAATATTACCGATGGCGAGCCCAAGACCGAAACGGTCCGCTCGAGCATAGCTTTCATCTGCAATTCCCAGACGCTCCAAGAGATTGAAAAAATTGTCTACACCCACTTCTTTGAGCGTTTTCACTGCGGGCATATTCAACGAATTGCCCAGCGCAAGACGAACGTTCACCGGGCCGTACCATTTCCTGTCAGCGTTGTACGGCTGATAATCCCCTTGAGGGGTGGAATAAGTTCTGAACGTGTCGGGAATTTCGGAAGACGAGCCGTACCCCTTTTCAAGAGCCAACGCGTACAGGAAAGGCTTCAATATGGAACCGGCGCTGCGTCGAGCCAGCACTGCATTATTGTATCCTTGATACCACGGGCTGTATCCTAGGGAACCCACCAGCGCCAGGATTTCCGATTCCTTTACGGAACTCACGATCACTCCCGCCTGCTCGATTCCCGCACTCCGCAGCCTGTTTGCATGAGAGTGCAGGATCTGCTCCACTCCATGCTGAATGTCAAGGTCGATGGTGGTGCGGAGGGTTTGCCTTCGAGGCACATCGCGGCGTAAGACCATGTCCAGCAGATGAGGTGCTTCCAAAGGCACGGGCAGCATTCTGAATCGAACCGCTTGACCGGACATGAGGTCATTCGTTTCCTGGGAGATATGCCCCAATTCCGTCATGCGCCTCAGAATGCGATCTTTTTCCTTGTTCAGCTTTTCCCTGCCGTCGCTTCGCCGCGGATCGAATCTGGACGGCGAGCGGGGTAACGCTGCGAGGACTGCCGTTTCTGCAACAGTAATGTTTTCGATCTCCTTGCCGAAAAACGACCGGGCCGCCAGTCCTACTCCACGGATATTCCCGCTCATGGGCGACAAATTCATGTGCAATTCGAGAATAAGATCCTTGGAAAGCTGCCGTTCCATTTTTATTGCGGCCAGGAATTCCACCAGCTTGGAACGATACGTCCGGGGTCGCGGATGGATCAGCCGGACCACCTGCTGAGTGATGGTAGATGCGCCGGAAACTGTTTTCCTTCGCAAAAAATTACTGTAAGTTGCCCGGAGAACGGCTATCGGGTCAAAACCGGGATGTGAATAAAATCGCTTGTCTTCTGCTGCAATTACCGCGTTCTTGAGATGCGGGGGAATTCTTTCAATAGGGCACCAGATGCTGAACCGGTCGCGGCCGTCAGGAAACAGGCGCAGAACCCTGCCGCTGCGATCCACTACAGCAGTACCTGCTCTCGAACGTTGTTGTTCGAGGGCAAGACGGTAGTCAGGCAATCGTTGGAAAAGGAAAACTGCACCAGCAGCAAAAATCGCTACAGCACCGAGAAATCCCCAAAGAAACAGTTTCTTGCAACTCGTTCGCATGGACGTACTGAGTGTATGGAGGATCGAGCAGGAGCCGGGTCTTCGACGCGCGAACGGCTATCCCCTTTTCAACTCGTTCACCGCATTGACCACGGACTGAACTGCTCGGTTGATTTCGGCTTCGGTGGTCATTCTACCCGTGCTGAAGCGCAACGTACCTTTGGCCCATTCCAGAGGAACACCCATTGCCTGTAACACGTGAGACACCTCTACGTGATCCGAATGGCATGCCGCGCCAGCGGACGCGGCTACGTCCAGACCTATTTCTTCAAGTATCCTGTTCGCCTCCAGTCCGTAAAAGGACAGACTCAACGTATTGGGTAACCGCTTTTCGGGGTGTCCGTTCAATCGCAGGTCCGGCAGGTGTTCAGCCAATCCTGAATGAAGCAGATCCCGCATCCGTTTCATGTGGAGGCGATGTTCCTCCAGATTTTTCTTGGCTAATTCACAAGCCCTTCCCAGCCCGACAACCTGAGTCACATTCTCCGTGCCTGCCCGACGACCGGACTCCTGTCCGGCCCCCAACA
Source organism: Desulfomonilaceae bacterium (assembly GCA_035319325.1). Taxonomy (GTDB): domain Bacteria; phylum Desulfobacterota; class Desulfomonilia; order Desulfomonilales; family Desulfomonilaceae; genus DATHCX01. The sequence continues at coordinate 12,629 of DATHCX010000154.1, read as the reverse complement.
TAAATTTTTGCAGCTTCGTTCCGGAACGCACATACAAAACGCCTATGCCCTTGGGAGCGTATACCTTGTGGCCCGCAATGGAAAGCAAGTCTACGCCCAGTTCTGCTACGTTGGCCGGGATTTTTCCTATGGACTGGGCCGCGTCCGTATGCACGACTATTTCACGTTCACGGGCGAGAGCCGCTATCTCGGCTATGGGTTCCACAGTCCCCACTTCGTTGTTCGCGTGCATCACGGTGATCAGGATTGTCCGGGGCGTTATGGCAGCACCCGCGTCCGAGACGCTTACGAGACCGAATTCGTCTACGGGAAGATATGTTACAGAGAAACCCTGCGCTTCCAGATAATGACACACTTCTAAAACCGCAGGGTGTTCAATGCCGCTGGTAACGATGTGATTGCCTTTGTGCCTGTTTGCGAACGCCGTTCCGATGATCGCGTGATTGTTGGACTCAGTACCGCCGCTTGTGAAAAATATTTCGTCAGGCGAACAGTTAAGCAATTCTGCAACCCTCTCCCGGGCAGTGCGGATCGCTTTCTTGGGAGCGATCCCGTACCAGTGGTTGCTGGAAGGATTTCCGAATTCTTCCTCCAGAAAGAGTTTCATAGCCTCCAGCACCTGTGGATCGTGAGGTGTGGTGCCGTTATAGTCGAGATACACCGGTTTGGATGCGCTCATATGAATTCTCTCTCACTCTATTTCGGACACGCAGTGCCGATACAGTGCGTGTGGATACTCACGGACTCAGGCGCACCCGGCGTGAGCCTCACACGATCATGCGCTCGGCCGTCCAATGATCGGGAATAGACTCCTTGACCGTCAAGGTGCGATCCCCGAGCGATGTGTGTACGGTAAAGGACTGTCCCCGTCTGGACGGTTTGGTGTAGCGCAAGAGGATTCTGCCGATGAGGATTTCTTCATCCGGGTCCGGATTACCGCTGGCAAGAACCGAAGGGCCAATGAAATCTGCCGGAACGAACAGGGTCCCGTGTTTTCCAAGCTCATCCAGACGCAGATTTTCGCGTTCATCGCGGCCTACGATAATTTTCAACCCCGGCCTGATCCGCACGTGCCGACCCAGCCGCAGCAATTGAAGATCCTCTGGTCCGATTTCCCGGGTATCGGCAAGGAGATCTCTCACTCTCACCGAAAAATTCTTGTCCGTGAGGAGACAACCGCCCGCAGGTGCGGAGAAGCCCGTCAGCTTCATGTCTCTAGCCAGTTTGAGCTGAACTTTTCGGCCCCGGCCGCCGATCCCGAGAAGTTGATCCCTTGCAACAATGCCAGATTCCTCGACGCGGGTGACCGGTAAAATTTTTGCGGACAGAGGCCGCAAAACGATTCCGTCGCACCCTGCCTGTTTTTCGATCATTCTCATGGTGTGCTTTCTTTGTGACATGGGTCTCTGGCCCACCACCTCACCGGTGACAATGAAAGAAGCACCGATTTCTTCCATGAGGAGTTTCGCTTTCCTCAACGTATATATTCTGCAGTCTATGCACGGGTTGATGTTTTTGCCGTGACCGTAGCGGGGATTGCGGATGACGTCCAGGAAGTCCTCCCCTTTCTGAAGGTAATGCACCGGCACGTCCAACTGCCTGGCGCACGCTTCCACCGGGGAATCTTCACGCACCGGGTCCAAGAGAGAGAAGAAAGAGGTAAAATGAACGGCTGTAACATCTATTCCCTGCCGCTTAACCAGGTGAATGGCGAGAGCGGAATCCAGTCCGCCCGAAAGCAGGGCAACGGCTTTTCCGCGAACCTGGGACGGGCAGGAATCGCTAGAACACGTCGGCCGAAAAGACATAAATCCTGGTCTCCTTATCTTTCCATGCATCTGGCGGCAGGCCGGCCTTTCTGCACGTTTCCCTGAGAAAAGTGATCCGGTCCCAGCTTCTCTCTGTGGCCACCTGGGGGAGAAGCAAGCCGGACCACATCCCCTTCCGAATAAGGATTCCGTGTAGACCCACCTGAATCTGTTCCGGATCGTTTATGTGCTCCAGTGGGGTGAGCACGGATATTTCCAAATCCAGAAAGGGAAGCTCGTCTTCCTTTACCGGAGCAAATCGGGGGTCACGAAAGGCCGCAGCCTGAGCCATTTCCTCTATTGTCTTGTGGAGCGGCTCATCAGCCTCGAGTGAACCTATGCATCCCCGAAGCATGCCTTTTTTGTATAGACATACGAATGCCCCGCGATTCTCTTTCAATTTGTCGGTGGAAGGAGCCAAGATCTGCAACGACTTGTTGCGCGCCCGATTTTCGATGGCGGTCCGAGCTATCGTGTGCAGTTCCTTTTTTTCCTGGTCCGACAAACCAAGGTCCACGCCCACATCCTTCTTGCGCGGCATTTCTCTTCACCTCCCCAACCAAACGATGGGTACCAATTCAGTCTTTGCAAATCATCGATCCGATCGTCCGCATCTAAACCCCATCGGAAATCACCCCGCGGTCTTATGGAAACAGTGGCAAACCCATCAGCCCTGCGGTCTCGTCGAATCCCATCATGAGATTCATATTTTGCACGGCTTCGCCCGATGCGCCCTTCACAAGATTGTCTATGGCGGACATGACGATAACCCACCCGGTTCTTTCGTCCAATTCAAGGGATATATGACACTGATTGGATCCCCTGACTTTGGATGTATCGGGAAATGTTCCGGCCGGGAGAACTCGAACGAAGGGTTCGGACGCGTACCGCTCCATGTAAGCTTCGCGTATCAGTCTTGCTGAAATGTCCTTTTTCAGAGGAGCGTAGATTGTGCTCACCATCCCGCGGCTAACGGGAATCAGATGAGGCGTGAATCTCACTTTGACCGGCATTCCTGCGAGTCTCGAAAGTTCCTGCTCCATCTCCGGAATATGCCTGTGCCCGGTCACGCCATACGGTTTGAACCCCTCGCCGGACTCGCAGAAACTCGTGTTCAGCTTCGCACCTCTTCCCGCTCCGGAAATGCCCGATTTGGCATCCACCACCGGGCAGCTCATATCCACTTCCTCTATTCCAAAAAGTGGAGCTGTTCCGAGAATCACCGTGGTTGGGTAGCATCCGGGATTCGCCACAAGACTCGCTGTCTTGATTTGGGCTCGGTGAATTTCAGGGAGACCGTAGACAGCATGTTCAAGTAATTCTGGCGAAGTATGATCTCCGTACCATTCCGCATACACCTGCGCGTCCTCCAATCGCAGGTCCGCGGACAGATCGACGACTTTTAGCCCCGCGTCCAGGAGAATTTTCGCAACCGCTGCGGATTGTCCGTGCGGCAGGGCCAAGAAAGCCATGTCAGCCCGTGGAGCGTCGTGGAGTTCGTTTATCGAGACGAGTCGAAAATCACGGTCCTTGCTGATGTATGGAAAGACTTCCGCGGCAGACATGCCTTGCCAATTTCGGGAACTGCCTCCCGAAATGGTGACGTTCGGATGAGAAGATAATATGCGTATAAGCTCCATTCCGGTATATCCGGTTGCTCCGAAAATTGCTGTACGAATCATGCTGCTTGTTCCTGTGAAACTGAAATGAACTCTGTTTCGTATTGTATCACCGATGTCCGATGGATGAAATCCCGGCGCCGGTAACATGCCTCGCGGGGACAGGTCTCTTGCTTACGAGCGCGTTTGTATAGTGCTGCGCATGAGCAATGCGTCTACCGGCCAGGTGTTCCCTTCGCTTCGGACGGCCTGCCTTACTCTGCGAGGAAACGTGGCTGACTGCAGACGGACAGCACCATTTTCAATGCGCAGCAATATATCTCTATGTGAAATCGGGGAGACACTCTTTATAGCAGTTCTCGAAAATTTTGTCGGATTCGTTCACGACTCTCGCCCACATTCCGTCAGTGCAATCATGTCATTGCGAGGAGTGGAACGACGAAGCAACCTCAGTCTCGGTCAGTTGAAGATTACTTCGGGCTTTGCCCTCTCAATGACAATCTTTCAATCTATTCCCGTAATCAAAACCGACCTTGCTTTTGAAAATCCCTATACAGAAGAACCCGGATTTCGCTTCTCAATGCGCATCCATAGAATTACCGCGGCTACGGCTATAGCTAGTGCCAAAAGCTTTGACCGTTTCTGCCGCCCTGTCAGAGGGCTATCGAACGAAGGTTTAACGGCCTTGCGTTGTCCGGAGTGAGGGCAGCCCCCTGATAGGGCGCCTACCGATCGGACATTTCTTTTGGCAACTGCTATGAACGGCAGTCCACCGGCACATCCGGATGGTCACGCATTCGAGGCCGCGATAGGGATCGAATGCGGTGCGACTGCCGGTGCGAGTGTGAGGCGGACCCGGAAACCGGGCACGCTATGATTCCAAACGGTAATTAGGCGCTTCTTTGGTTATGACCACGTCGTGTACGTGGGATTCCTTGAGTCCCGCAGCAGTTATCCGGAGAAACTGCGCTTTTTCGCGCAGCTCTGAAAGATTGGTGGCTCCCACATAGCCCATTCCCGCTTTCAGGCCGCCGATGAGCTGGTGAATGGAATGAGCCGCCGGGCCTTTGGCTGGCACCATGCCCACTATGCCCTCCGGGACGAGTTTGTATTCGTTTGTTACGTCCTGTTGGCCGTATCTGTCTTTTGAACCTTCTCTCATTGCCTCCAGCGAACCCATGCCGCGATACGATTTGTATGAGCGCCCCTGGTACAAAACCGTTTCTCCGGGACTTTCATCAGTGCCTGCAAGGAGGCCGCCGATCATGACGGAATATGCCCCGGCAGCCAACGCTTTAGTCACGTCTCCGGAAAATTTTATTCCTCCGTCGGCAATGAGCGGCACTCCCAGTTTCTTGGCCATCTCGGCGCACTCCAGGATTGCGCTCACCTGAGGCACGCCCACTCCCGCAACTATTCTCGTGGTGCAAATGGAACCGGGACCGACGCCCAGTTTGACTCCGTCGGCACCCGCTTTCACGAGGTCCTTCACTGCTTCCGCGGTGGCTACATTGCCGCCCACGATCTGGAAATTTCCGAAATTCTTCTTCAAATCGCGAATAGTCTCCAGGACATTCTTGGAATGACCATGGGACGTGTCCACGACGATGACATCTACTCCACGTTTCAAGAGAGCCGAAACCCGGGCTTCTCGATCCGGGCCCACTCCCACTGCCGCGCCGACTCGCAATCGGCCCAACGGATCTTTTGCGGAACTGGGAAACGTAATGGCCTTTTGGATGTCTTTGATGGTGATCAGGCCCTTGAGCCGATTTTGCTTGTCCACGACGAGAAGTTTTTCAATTCTGTGCTTGTGAAGCAAGGCTTTGCACTCTTCGATTCCTATCTTCTCGTCCACGGTGACCAGATTTTCCTTGGTCATCACCTGTTCGATTTTCAAATCCAGGTTTTCCACGAATCGAAGATCCCGATTCGTGAGAATGCCTTTCAAATACCCGTTTACCGTTACAGGGACTCCGGATATGTGGTATTTTTTCATGATTTGGAGAGCATCGGAGATTCTCTGATCCGGATTTATGGTGATGGGATCCACGATCATGCCGGATTCGGATCGTTTTACTCGATCCACCTCCCGAGCCTGATCCTTGACAGAGAGATTCCGATGAATGATTCCCATAGCTCCCTGTCTGGCCATGCTTATGGCCATCTCGGATTCGGTGACGGTATCCATTGCCGCACTGATCAACGGAATGTTGAGCGAGATTTCTCTTGTAAACATAGTCTGGACGTCCACCTCGGAAGGGAGCACTTCCGAATAACACGGTTTCAGAAGAACGTCGTCAAAGGTAAGAGATTCCTTTATTACCATTCAATCATCTCCATTCTGAAGAAGCGAATTGCGATTATGCGAGTTCCGGTTGAATCACGGATCAGCGAACGGAAGGGAATTCGGGCTGAACGATTCGTACCCGGTCAGCCACTCTGTTGACCACTCCCACAGCAGATTCCATGAACATGTCCAGATAGTCCCATTTCTTCTTGGGGTAAACGAGCTCGGGTTCGCCTTTGATCCGACCGAGTTTTCCCGCTATCTTCACTGCATCGTAGAAATTCCCGATGGAGTCCACGAGCCCCATTTCTTTTGCTTTTTCTCCGCTGAAGAATCTTCCGTCAGCGATGGTACGTAGATTGTCTTTTTCTATTTTGCCTTTGCGGCCTTCAGCGACATCCGAGATGAATTGCTCATGAATTTCGGCTGCAAAGGTTTCCAGAATGTTTCTTTCTTCATCAGTCAGAGGCCGTACGCCGGTTCCGATGTCCTTATATTTCCCGGCTTTTATAATATTCACACCCACTCCGATTTTTTCTATGACCTTATGTATGTCCGGCAGCATCATAATCACCCCGATACTACCGGTTATCGTTCCTTGCGAACATACGATGGAATCCGCACTGCTCGCGATATAATAAGCCGCAGAAGCGGCCACTGTTTCCATGGAAACGACTACGGGTTTCTTTTTCTTTATTCTGGTAATTTCCCGGTATATTTCCTGTGCCGGCGCCACCGTGCCTCCCGGAGAATTGATACGGATGACGATGGCTTTTATGGATGACTTCTTACGAAACTTCCGCATTTGTTTCAAAACGTCGTCGGAAGAAGTGATAGTGCCTTCCAGGTTGATTACGCCGATCTTGTTTCCGAAATCCAGCACCTCGGACCACGAGGACGCCTCTTTGTCCATTTCCGAAATCATGGAGATGAGGACCACAACCACAACAAAACATACTACAAGAAAAATCATGAACAGAATGGCCAATCCGGTTCTTGACTTCTTCATCGAATTCTCCTCGTATCCTCACTTATACCAATAAGTTGGTCCAGCAATTCCCTTGAAGATGAAAAACTCTAACAGAATTCCGGTCCTCTCGCAAGAGAGACACTTGCGCACGCACAAACGAATTCGTACTATGGAACCGGTTCCCGGATGTGCAGTAAATCTCTCTTTTCGTTTGGCAACATGCATACACAAACTGTTCGTACATGTGAAGAACGATACATGGTCGCCGCACTTCGGTTCGCCCGAACGGCCGGGGCACTCGGGGAAACGCCCGTGGGCGCGGTAGTGGAGCAGGGCGGAATCATTATCGGAACGGGACACAACAAAGTCGAATCGGACAACGATCCCACGGCCCATGCGGAATTGATTGCCCTTCGCGAAGCGGCCAAACACAGCGGTAGTTGGCGATTGCCTCAGGCCACGGTTTATGTTACATTGGAGCCGTGCATAATGTGCATGACCGCCCTCGTTCTGGCCCGGATCAAAAGACTGGTGTACGGAGCCAGGGATCGTAGATGGGGAGGAGCGGGGAGCCTCTTTGATTTATCCCACGACAGGAGACTGAATCACGAGATCGAAGTGGTCTCCGGTGTTCTGGAAAAAGAGGCCGCGGATCTGCTTCAGGAGTTCTTCAGAAACCTGAGGCATGATGCAGACTGACTCGTCTGCACGCCCGGCGGAGAGATGCCCGAGAGGCCGAAGGGGGTTGACTCGAAATCAACTGTGTCCTTGTGGCACCGGGGGTTCGAATCCCTCTCTCTCCGCCAAACCTGAATTCACAGTCCCTCAATTATTTTCAGACATTCTGGTTCAATCACGCTGCCCGAATCCGAAGATCGCACTTTGGAGGATTCTGGTGCCCTTCGCCATTCGTGCCGCATCAAAATATGCCCCGCGGGTTCTTCTTCCGCTCTTGCGATCCTCTTTCGCATGTTCTTCTGACCAGAAGAACACACTTTCTTTTCAAAACGAGTTGATTATGCTCTCATCCTTGATCTCGAACAAATCGACGTGCGGCACGAAGACAACAGGCTCGCAATCTTCATTCTTGACCGTGACGCGAAGATCGCTGTCAATGTGAAGTTCCATGGGCCGAGAGCAGTGGGCGCATTCAGTCCTGACTGTAACCGTGAGGTCTGTTTTCCTTAATTGCCCTTGCACGAAGGGCGTCGCGAACGCGTCTGCCGCTCAAGCAGCGTAGAGCTCCTCGCCTGTGTTGAACGTCACGTGGTGGGGGGTCTTTTCGACGGTTACGGGATATGCCCAGACGACATTGCCGCGATTGTCCCTGAACAAGAATGTCATATGCTTTTCTAAGTCATCCAGAATGGCACTCACCCGCCGAACAGGCAAATCGACCTTGTTTGCAACGACTTCCGGAGACAAAGGCTCCCCGGCGTATGGCAGTTCTTTCACCACGAAATGGTGGACGAGACGATGTTCGTCGGACATAAAACCAAGCTCCGCCTCAAATTTCCTCTTGGCTTTCGAAATCTCCTTTTCCCATACGAATGGCGGCAGATTGATCATGTACCGCCAAAAACCGATCATGATTCTATTCTTCATGAAATGTACTCCCTTCAGGCAATCCCGTGTTCCATTCCGAAAGTGCGCCCGGCGAAACACTCTCATCAGGTTAATTTCGGCAGCGGAGGCTGTAGCAGTTCTCGAAAATTCTGTCGGATTGGTTCATGACGTTCGCCCACATTCCGAACATCCAATCATGTCATTGCGAGGAGTGGAACGACGAAGCAATCTCAATTTTTTGTTAGTTGGAGATTGCTTCGGGCTTCGCCCTCGCAATGACAGTCTTCGAATCCTTTCGCGTAATCAATACCGACACTACTTTTGAGAATCCTCTCCGTGTCAGAATTCCGCCTTACCGCGGGCACGCAGTTCCAGGGGCAGGAGGCTGCTATAGATATAAAGGCTCAGCGGAACAGCCTGGCCGGCTTCCTTGCCGAGACGCACGAGCGCACCGCTCTGCGCTGACAGTTCAGACGGTCTTCCTTCCATGATGTCCCGCTGCATGGAAGCAGTCGTTCCGGCAGGCAGTGCGTCAATCACCGCCATGGTCGATTCCACCGCATTTTCTTTCAGCCCTATTTTTAGGGCTCTTGCGACTACGGCCGCTTCCGCGATCGCTTCTTTGAGCATGTTTCTCGTTTCGGGGATCGAGCGCACCACTCCCACAGGGGCGCGGGTTACCGCTCCCACGCCGCTGAGCGAGGAGATGAATAAGAATTTTGACCATATCGCCGCCTGAATGTCAGGGGGAATCTCTGCATGCAACGCCGCATTCGCGAATGACTGCAGAAGCCTTTGTGCCCGATCGCTCGGCCGATTATCCAATTCGCCGAAGACGACACGAGGCTCCATTCCCGCGTGCCGAATTCTTCCCGGCCCTACCATGAAGCTCACGATATAGCACAGACCTCCGAATACATGCCGAGCGCCCAGAGTGGCAGCCAATTGTGAAGGCGCTTCAACCCCGTTCTGCAGCGGAACCACGAACGTGTCAGGACCGATCAAAGGCCGAAGGCGCTCGGCCGCTTCCTGGACTTGCCATGCTTTGACCCCCAGAATAACGACATCAACCGGACCCACTTCCGCTGGATCGTCCGTGGCCTTAGCCGGAATTTCGGTCACCCCACCATCGGGATTTTCCAGCAAGAGCCCGTTTCCCCGCAGAGCCTGCAGATGCTCTCCGCGTGCGATAAAGAAAACGTCCTCGCCGGATTGTGCGAGACGGCCGCCAAAATAACCGCCCACACCACCAACTCCGAATACTGCGATACGCATGTAAACCTCCAGAAAAGAAATCCGACGAGCGGTTTTCAAGAAGAAAATCCTGGGAGGACATTCCTTACAAAGGGGGTCTCCTCCATCGTACTCGTTTGAAAGCGCATGCCTGTCAAGTAGCATCCGCTTTCGACCTATGCATGTGCAAAACAAAATATCACACGAGATTGCGCGTGCACAGATTTCTCTCTTTGCGGTCGTGGGTCAGTTTGAACTTTATTGGTTGGACAAAGCGCAAGTGCATGGGATTTGCGCAAACCTTGCCGACCAGAGATGGCATATTCGGATTTCTTTTTCAATGAATGAGCGATAGCCGTTGAGAACGGCAAACCGCGAGGGCCAGCATTCCGGTCACGACCATGGCGTAACCAAATGAATCACTATAAGCCAAGAGATAAACTCGCAGGTTCCTGACCCACAAGTTAATCGTTACCGAGGCCAGTCCCTTCAAGAATCGCCCCTTCGAGGTTGGATCCTTTGAGGTTCGCTCCTTCGAAATTCGCCCGGGTCAGGTTCGCCCCTGTGAAGTTCACCCCGGTCAGGTTGGCTCCTTTGAAGTTCGCCACGGTCAGCGTCGCTCCTTTGAATTTCGCTCCTCTGAGATCCGCTCCTACCAGGTTTGCCCGTCTCAGGTTAGCCTCTGTAAAATCGGCGTATGTGAGAAAGGCATCTGTGAGTGTAGCCGCCTCTAGGTTAGCTTTTATGAGGCTGGCGTTTGTTAGATCCGCCCTTGCGAGATTCGCCTCCTCGAGATTTGCCTCCATGAGGTTGGCCCTAATGAGACCGGCGCCGACGAGGATTGCTCCTTCGAGGTTGGCCTTGTGTAGGTTTGCAGCAGTGAGATCAGCCTCAAAAAGGCGAGCCCCAAAGAGATCGGCCTCCGACATATTAGCCTGCGCGAGGTTGGCCCGTATGAGAACGGCGTGTCTGAAGTTGGCACCGATGAGGTCGGCTCGATGGAGGTCGGTCATATTGAGGTCAGACTCCACGAGGGTTGCATTTAGAAGGTTAGCTCCAGCAAGAGAGGCAAACGAGAGGTCGACTCTATTGAGATTGGCCCCTGCGAGATTGGCCCTCGCAAGATCGGCCTCTCTCAAGTCTTGATGCCACAATTGGCACGTGGACAGATCCATTGATCCAAGACACTGAAGCGCAAGTGCTGTTGCACCGAGATCGCCTGCTCGCTGACCCCTTAGACGGTTAAGCCACTCCCCAAAGGTGGTCTCACTAGGCCATTTTATTTGAGAATAAAATTGATCTGGATGGTTCCAAGGAGAAGCGTCGACGATGAAACTCACACAGGCGTTGAGAGCTAACAGCAAGGCCTCCTCAGCGTTACGGGCCTGCCGGGATTGTTCCCCGTAAGAGTGGCAATCTTCAATCAGCTCCATCGGCATCCCATTGTGTAGCATGTATTCAATAAGGCGTACAAGAGTACTGTGCCATTTGAGTACCGTTTCCGGTTCCTCAGCCTTGATTTCATCCTTAATGAACCTGAACAGGTCAAGGTCCATAGCAGTTGGTCCGCATATCAAAGCCCATTCCTTTAAAGCCGTGGGCTCGTCCCAGCCCCTATAGGGAGGAACATTACGCCGTTCCATTTCGTCACACATACCCTCGAGAGCGCGCACCACACCACATGCCGTCAGATACTCTCCGAAGCTCTTGTGAGTGAATTCGTAAGCACCCTCGGTCTCTCGACCATCCCCGCTTTTTCGGAAATAGAAAGCGGTGAGGAGCTTGAGCAATCCTTTCGTAGCTCCTCCCTCATACTCCTCCAACACGTGTGTTAGAGGCAAAGCCTTGCATCGTCTCCGTACCGCCTCGACTGTCGTGGAACGGCCCTCACCATGCCAGGCGCTCAGAGCTATCTCTTCGAGAAGTCTTTCGAACTGACCCAGGTTCAACTCCTTGGTTCCCGGGTGCTTCTTCTTCTCCCAGACTCGCCCATGTACCTTCTGCAAAAGGTCGCGGTAGATCTGGTTGCGATTTCCCGAGAACGCCGTGCCGGTCGTACCCGGCTCGTACACGAGAGCCACCAGATAATTCAGGAGAGGTTCTGCGGTAATGGGAGTCAGGTTGGGATGGCGCAATTCTTGGGGTATTTCGGGAAACTTCTTGCCGCAGACCTGCCCGTATTTCTGCCACCATAGATTCCGTTGATCCTCTTGCAGGAGACCCGCCTGGTCATCATATTGCTCGGAGTTATCCGTCTCAACGTAATACGGCAATAAGTGAAGGATCTGTCCAGGCTCGGAGTAATTCCGAGAAACAGCCTGCATCACGATTTCGCGTCCGGTAATGAGAACTTTAATTCGAGTCTCCCGTTCCCGCAACTTGTCCAATAATCGGTCCAGATCCTCCATAAACACCTTTGCAAGTTCTTGAGCTATTTTGCCCGTCATGGCAAGCTCGTCAAGGCCGTCAAATATGACAAGGAGCAACGGATCCCCTGCCTTGAGTTCCAGGGGATTGTCCTCCACGGACGGCAGGAACCAAGTCCAATCAATGAGGGCTTTATTTAGACTTTGGCTCAGATCTAAGGCATGGAGAGGCACGTATAGGATTCTCTCCCCGCCTGCAGTCAACTCTGCCGCAAACATCTTGGCAAAGGTGGACTTTCCCGCACCCGGCCCACCGCTCAGCAAGCGGACGTTGTCAGTTCCTTTATCGTCAAGCCACCCTATGAGGCCGTCTCTCGCCTTTATTACTTTTTTTCTTTTCTTCTGCATTCTGTATAATATCTGATCACCTTCCGCAGTGACGCCTCTCCCGATTTGCGGTTCAGAGTATTCATAGTACGCTCGAAGAGGGACGTACACATCTTCGATGCTAAATGGCTCATCCAACATCGGTTCCTGAACCTGGCGCTGCAGTCGCGATGCGTATTGAAGCCAGGCGAATTCGCGCTCTTGGGCCTCGACAAACGGGGTAGCGAAGAACAGCGATACCGGTGCATATGCGTCGCTGTGCTCTCGCCATTCTTCATTGAGTGACCGGGCGAAATATGCTGACAGACCAGCAATCACTGCCTGCGCCTGATCGAGGCTGAGTCCTCTCTTCTGGAGCCAAAGAGCAAAGATGTTCTTGAGATCGGGAAT
>DATHCX010000153.1:0-12059 GCA_035319325.1 Desulfomonilaceae bacterium | reverse complement strand
CCTGGACTTCACTCAAACGATCCTCCAGCCCACCATTGGCGCGCATATTCGATATGAGCCCGCAAACACTGGCTATTTTTCCTGGTTCAAACCATACATGGAAGGCCGATTCAGTTGGATGAGCTTTGCCGGGCTCGGGCTTTCCACCTGGGACGTGGCCGCGGGAGTGGCCCCCCCTGTGAGCAGGAATGTGGATGCAGGAATTAAGATAGGTTACAAGCAATGGAAATTGGATGGCAACAGAGGAAGGCTTTATCCTGATATGGGAGTGGAAGGCGTATACCTGGATTTCTCACTCCTCTTCTGAGCATTGTTTGCCCCTTGGCCAGAAACAGCTCGCGGGTTGCCGGTCCCGCGGGCCGTTTTCTTTTTCAGCAATAGAATTATACGCATTCGCAATAAGATTTATGAGATTGCAGGGCTGGGGGCTCTCTTGAGCGAAGTGATGAGACGGCTCTGCGTCGTCCGCAGCGAAGGAGTGCCCCCAGCCTGTGCCCAGAATCGAGTTACCTGTAAAAAAGCGAATCCGTATTACAGCCCACACCCGAAGAGGTAATCAGTCTGTTACTCGGAGCACGTGCCTGACCTCTGTCAGTGCGAGGAGTGAGACGACACAGCAATCTCGATACATGAATGCGAAGATTGCATCGCTGCGCTCTTAATGACAGCCTCTTCCCGCCCGTAACTGAAGGGATACTCGAAGAACGATTCCCCTTGACAGTTAATTGTCGTGTTCCTACAATCGTGTTCATGAAAATGAAATGAAAAAGTATTCATCTCCGCATCTTATCAGCGCAGCGCGCATAACCGACCCGGTTAAAAATGGCATGAGAGCTTTCGGAAAATATGTAAAAGACAGAATGGAACGGCTGCAAAAGAGCCAAAAATCTCTGGCCGAGCAGCTCAAGGTATCTCCCGCGTACATATCCCAGATCATCACAGGGAAAAAGAATCCGCCGGATCTCGGGAAATTGAGGAATCGCGGCCAATTGAGGATCTGGTGCGAGTTTTTGGACGTGACGGAAGACGAAATCCTGGGGATTGTGCGATACGAATTGCATCGGGTACCTCCGCGGCCGAGTCCGAGATTTCCGAACATGCGAGATCTGCTGCTGGAACGCTTCGGGTCCAGGGACGGGAATCTCGTGGAGGAGATTCGGTCTTTGGAACTCCACCCTGCTGAAAATGTAGCACTACTGGCTTTAGTCCAGATTTACCTGGTGCTCCAGGAGGACCCGCTGTCAGGGAGTGCGTATGGTCCGGCGAGATTCAAAGATTTTTGCCACCGCGCCAGGGGAAACAAAGAATTCGTTGAAGGAGATTTGGTACGCTTCTTTCGGGATCTGGCTTTCTCATGGGTATGGGACATCGAGATGAATGACGTGCGGTTTTCCTCGGAATCCGCGCACATGTGTGAAGCCATCGACAAAATTCGAGAGATTCTCGGCGCGGGGCGAGGTCTTGCCTATCATCGAACCATTCCGGTTATCGCTCACGTGAGCGCCGGTGAGGGATTTGAATATACCGATGGCGGCTTTCCTGCAGGCGAGGGCTTCGAACACGTGGATCTTCCTCCGGGAGTTGATCCCGCACTTGCCCAGACGTTATACTGTGTTCGGGTTCGCGGAGACTCGCTCCGGGAGTTCTTCGGAGACGGGACGCTGCTGTTCATAAAGCCCGAGTCGTGGGAAGAGATCCGGGACGGCGACCTGGTCATCTTCAAAGACAGCGCCGACAGACGGGCTTTCGTCAAGAAGGTGGAATTCTCGGGAGAAAGCCTTATCCTGAAATCCATGAACCCGATGTACAGGAATATGGTATTGAGAAAGCCGGAGCTCATGCTTCTGGAGCGGGTGATGGCCATTGTTCTGTAATGCGAAAGTTCAGCGATTCATGATGCTCGTAGCGGTTGCCGTATGCTCGGTTTTCCTCGTTTGTTCGGCGGGGGAACGGTCCGGGTGCGCGGCTCCGGTTTGTTCCGCGCCTCATTTCAGCACGATTCACGATGGTTTTCGTTACGGATTCCCGCCGGAAATCGAAAAAAGCGGGCTGGTGTTTGCGGGCAGCACTATTCCGATCCATCGCCGGGATGTCCGATCCAGGATTCTGAAAGAATTGAACTACTTGCTCCAGGATCGGCGTTCTCGACTCGTGGGATGGCTGACCAGGGCAGACGAATTGCGCATGGTAATAACTCCCGTTCTGCGCAAGTACGACGTGCCCCCGGAGTTTTTGTACCTGGCAGGAATTGAGAGTAGTTACAACAGTCGGGCTCTGTCTACGGCCGGAGCGTACGGATATTGGCAATTCATCAGAGCCACTGCGATGTGCGGACCTTCGGGATGCGATCAATACGACTGGAAAATGAAAATTACTCCCTGGAAAGACGAGCGTGCGGACCTGACGCATTCCACGCATGCCGCAGCCAAGTACCTGGCATGGCTGAACCGCGTCAAAAAGGTCTCCCTGGAAGACCGCGGGGATCGTGAGGGATTCAACGACTGGCTTCTCACCGCCGCAGCTTATAACGCGGGGCCAGCCAGGGTCGCTCAGAGAATGAACGCGTTTCGTTCCGCTGCGTATTGGGATACTCCGCTGCCCGTGGAAACCGAAAAATACGTGCCACGCTTGATTGCAGTATGGCTCATACACAAGCACCGGGATTTCTACGGCGTGCACGGCCTTCCGAATCGCAGCGTGTCGTTCGACACGGTCCAAAAAGTCCGTCTTCAGAAAGACCTGTCCTTTGCGGAGATGGCGCGCTTGCTGGACACGACGCCTCGCGAAGTGTGGTTCCTCAACACCCAAATCCCACCCGAAAAAGGCATCTTTCCGGCGAAGTCAGGTCGCGTTTCCATCGAGCATACGATTCACGTGCCGAAAGGCACACGCACGAAATTTCTCGCTCGCCTGGCTGCCGGTGGATACACGAAGGCCGCTTCGCCGCCAAAGACTCCGACCAAATTCCGTGCCCAAAAAATGCGCGCACATGCCGGCGGATTCTAGGATTGTGTCCAGCAAATAGCTTCCAACTCACCGGCTTGGTCGGGACGCGAATCAGTGTCATTGCGAGGAGCGACGCGACGAAGCAATCTCCAGCCCTTATTCTGCAACTACGCGAGATTGCTTCGCTTCGCTCGCAATGACAAAGCCGGCTTCCCTTGCTCGATGAAAACTTCGGAAGAGGCTCAGATGGCCTGTTACCTAAATCACTTGTGGGACAGCACACTAGGTTTTGTACCAATACGCTTTCACAAGACCGGGCTTTCACCGGACTACGCTCCTGCCGGAATCGGGGCTTTCAGGGCTGCGCACAATGCGTCGGCACCCGGTATCAACAGGAGTTTTACGATGAGGATCACGCCGATAATGGCTGCATACCAGGGGATTGCGAGCTCGGCGACCACGAAGGCTGCAAGGGCTGTTGCAAAGCCTTTCCAATCTTTGAATCCAAAAGCCTTGTTAAGCTGTTCCTTCAAATCATCATCTTTTCCGGACTCACACAATAATCCGTATGCGGCTTGTTTAATGCGCGCCAGATAGTCCTGGCCGATTCCTTTTTCTTCAGTGCTTTCTTCTCCGGCCTTTACCGCCCGAAGAAAAACCTTAAAACCGGCCTGTCCGCTCAACTCAGGTTTCTCCGAATCCGCTGCCCTGCCCAATGCCCTCAACAATTGGTCCGTTCCTGTTTGCATGATTTCATCAAATTCCCGGTCCGTCAGCTCGTGAGCATTCTTCATGACACACCTCCGCTTCGGAATAATCTTGTGGATTCGGGGCACGTACCGCGTGCCGGCTGAGAACAGCTATGTTCCTGGAGAGAGAGGATGTACGGGGTCACCTAATTCTAGTGGTGACCGCTCTTCCTCGTCAACGGAAAAATACGGAGAGCCGTCGGCATTCCCGTGCAGGTGACTATAGAGCATTTCTCGAAAGTTCTGTCGGATTCGTTCATGACTCTCGCCCACATTCGAACGACCCAATCATGTCATTGCGAGGAGTGGAACGACGAAGCAATCTCTGTCTTGGTTAATTGGAGATTCCTTCGGGCTTCGCCCTCGCAATGACGGTCTTCCCATCTTTCCCAGCCCACACAAAACTGACACTACTCTGTGGAATCTCTATGATGAAGAAAGCAATACGTGACGATCGGAAGGAACCCCGACTCACCAACTTTTGTGAAAGCGGCTATGCGGAGAAATCAATCCTTTTTGCAACCACCGTAAACCGCACGCATGATGTTGAATGACGTTTCTTTACAGCGAACGGCTGGTTGCTCTGAAGTCAATCCTCACAACGATTCGGCCGCGCAACAAGGACGCAGGCTTCTTCTGATTCCGCATTGTGCAGATGCAGCAACGCGTCGGGCATCACGTACAAGCTGTCGCCAGTCCGGAGAACGTACGATTCGTCTTCCACCGTTGCCGAAAGCTGTCCCTGGAGACAATAAACAAACCGATCCGTTCCTTCGCCCGACGCGTAGGAGCTTGCTGCGGACATTCGTACAACCCAGGCCTCAATCCTGTTGAATGACGCGCCGCCGGTAACGCACTGGGCCGAAACGTCAGCAAACGAGGTCTTCAGTTCCGTGCCTTTTCCTTGGGGACACAAGAAGGCCTTTCGGTAAAACGCCTCTTCAAGAAACTGGCCGGGTCTCATGTTGAATGCGGATGCAATCTTGATAAGGGTATTCAATGTGGGAGATGATTTGCCCAATTCCATCGAGCTCAAATTCGATGCCGCAATTCCCGTTCGTTTGGACAGTTCCATGAGCGAGAGCTTTTTCTTGTTCCTGTACGTCCTGATCCGTGCGCCCACATCCATGTCTGATAATGTCATAGTGTCATTTGCCTCGTTTCTTAGGCCGGACTGCGTCGAAAAGGACTGGAATCAGCTCGTTTATGCGTGAGACTGCGACCATTTCTACTCCGGATGGCATGGGGACCTGGTCGGCATTGGCACTTGGCGCGATGATGCGACGGTATCCCAGCCGCGCTGCTTCATTGATCCGTTCTGCGGCCCTGGATACCCGCCGGACCTCGCCTGCAAGGCCAACCTCCCCGAAAACCAGCGTTCCCGGTGGGATACTTCTATCCGTGAACGAGGAGAGGAGGGCGGACGCAACAGCAAGATCCGCTGCAGGTTCTGTTGCCCTCACGCCTCCCACCGCGTTCAGAAATATATCCTGATCTCCAAGTGCCATTCCCAGCTTTTTTTCGATGACCGCGATCATAAGAGCCAGGCGTTGAGAATCGGTTCCGAGGCAGGTGCGCCGACCCTGACCTGGAACGGGGCCGGTGACCAGGGCCTGTATTTCGGCAAGTATGGGACGAGACCCTTCCACCAGGGAGGTGACCACGGACCCGGAAGCATTCTCCGGACGTTCTGAGAGAAAAAGCTCCGAGGGGTTGGCAACTTCCGACAAACCGCAATCCCCCATTTCGAATACGCCGATTTCACTTGCGGATCCGAATCGGTTCTTGACGGCACGCAAGATTCTGTACGCGTGGCCCCGCTCCCCTTCAAAGTAAAGCACCGTGTCCACCATATGCTCCAGCACCTTGGGCCCGGCAAGCGCTCCGTCCTTCGTGACATGTCCAACAATGAAACACGCGGAGGAACCTTTCTTGGAGGTTTCCAGTATTCTTCCGGCCACCTGTCTCACCTGGGAAACGCTTCCCGCTTGTGCTTCGAACGAACGGCTGTACACTGACTGGACAGAGTCCAGCACTACCACTACGCAACTGGTGGCCTCAATTTTTTCTATAATGGTTTCCAGTTCATTCTCGACGAGAACCAGCAAGGCACCGCCTCCAATTCCGAGTCGTTCGGCACGTAATTTCAGTTGCTCGGCAGATTCCTCGCCGGAAACGTAGAGGACTTTGTGGCCCGCTGAGGATGCTTTTGCAAGGGCTTGCATGAGCAGAGTGCTCTTTCCGATTCCCGGATCTCCGCCCACCAGAATGACGCTCCGATGCACAATTCCGCCCCCCAGCACGCGGTCCAGTTCTTTCACGCCCGTCTTGAGCCTGGGCTGCCGATCCCCTTGAATTTCAGCGAGAGGAAGAACCGCGGAGGGTTCCTGGCTCACCGGCTGACCCGAGTGTCTCCGGGAGGCTGTGATCTGCTGTTCCAAAATCGTGTTCCATTCCCCGCAGCCTGGGCATCGTCCCATCCATTTCGGGAGTTGCTTGCTGCATTCCTGGCACACGAAAACGGTTTCGGTTTTCACCGGGATCTCCTGGAAAAGTGTTTGTCGAATGGGCAACTCGCCCGACTTCGTTCCGTGTGGAGGGTTGAGGCACGTTTTTCCAAAACGGAATTATTCACTTGAGAAAGAATGTGACCGTCATTGCGAGGGCGTAAGCCCGTGGCAATGTCCTGACCGTTGAGAACAGATTGCTTCGTCGTTTCACTCCTCGCAATGACACTGGTTCTATGAACCGATTTTTTGGCATAGGTATTTCCGTTCCAAAAAATGCTCCTCGATTCTCCAGATTTCAAAATCCAATCTGCGCGGGGCAGTTTGATCTCGGTCGACTCAACGTGATAAAATCCGGTATGACTGCCGTCAAACCTCGATACCGTTCCGTTTCGTCCTGGCTGAAAGAGACGTTCGGCGAGCCTGTGCGAAAAATAAGTCTGGACGCGGGTCTTGGTTGTCCGAACCGTAACGCCGCTGCTGGACTCAATGGATGCATTTTCTGCAATCCCCGGGGTTCTGGTACGGGCGCGCAAGCACAAGGGTTGTCCATAAGCGAACAGGTGAATCGAGGAGTCACGTTTCTGTCAGCGCGGTCCAAGTGCAGAAAGTTTATAGCGTACTTCCAAGCTTTTACAAATACCTACGGAACGCCGGACCATCTGGGCCGGCTGTATGATGAAGCTCTGCGAAGGCCTGAAATTGTGGCACTAGCCGTGGGTACTCGTCCGGACTGTGTGCCTGACGCGGTGCTGGATCTGCTTGCTGATCGTGCCCGGTCACATCTGGTCTGGGTGGAATACGGACTCCAGTCAATCCACTCCCGAACGCTGAATCTCATTCGTCGGGGACATGATCAGAACGTTTTTCTCGATGCCGTGCGAAGAACGCAAGAAAGAGGAATATTGACCGCCGCGCATCTCATACTCGGTCTTCCGGGTGAATCCGTCAGCGACATGGTGCAGACGGCAGAAGCAGTTGCAGCGGCCCGGGTGCACGGAGTCAAGCTGCATCCGCTCTACGTGATCCGGGGCAGTGAACTGGAGCACATGGTTAGATCGGGCGACTACCGCGCCATGACCGAAGAGCAAGCGCTGGAAGCCACCTTGGCGGTTCTGGAGGTACTTCCGCCGGAAACCGTTATACACAGAATGACGTCTGACCCGCATCCACAGGAACTGATAGAGCCCGTGTGGATGCTTGACAAAGCCGGAGTGCGGAAGAGATTGCTCAGGGCGATGGAAGAACGAAACCTAGTACAAGGATCCCGTTTCCCGCAGTCTTAACGTCGTGAAGTCGAAAGTCTACCAAGAAGTGAGGCAACGCCGAAATGAGAAATCATTAAAAATGTGTATCCGCTCTATTCCAAAACAAAGATCACATCAGCGGTAATACGGTATTCCTGAATTTCGCCGGCTTCAACCATAACTCTGAATTCAGTGATTTTCATGCCGGTTATGTTTCTCAATGTCTTATTGGCTCTGTCGAATGCTAGTTTCACGGCATCATCGAAGCTGTTGGGGGAACCTGCTATAACTTGCGTTATTCTGGCCACGCGTCCTATTGCCATAACTCATCCCTCCCTGCTTGGGTTGCCTCACGAATTCAGACTAGAAGATCGAGCCCTTGGTTGTCAACTTTTCTTCATTTTGGGCGCTCTTAATCCCGGTCTTGCGACTCGGCACTTTCATGAGCTCGGCCAATTTTGCCGTTTCGGCTACGGTGAAGGGCCTCCATGCTCCTACCTCAAGGGTGCCCAGTGAAAACGGGCCGAAACCTATTCTCCTGATCTTGCGGACAGGATGGCGTATTTTGCTGAAGATCCGTTTGATTTCATTCTTTTTTCCTTCGAACAATACTATTTTTATCCATGTTGTGGTCTTCTGTTTTCTGACCACCGTGACCCTGACATCTCCGACGCGTTCCCCCTCACCGATATGCATTCCTTTCCTGATGGTTCCGAGAACTCGATCATCCGGATTTCCCGCCACCTTCACGACGTACGTTCGGGACATCTGTTGCGAGGGATGGCTCAATTTCTGCGCCAACTGACCGTCATTGGTGAGTATCATGAGCCCTTCCGCGTCAAAATCCAGGCGTCCCACGGTGAAAAGCCTTTTTTTCAAGCTTTTCAAGACGTCCCCCAGACATGGCCTGCCTTCCGGATCGCTGAGCGTGGAAACCACATTCCGCGGCTTATTGAACAGGAAATATGACTTCGCAAGATCCGGCTCTCGAAGCAATTTACCGTCAACCTTGATATGATCTTTTTCCGGGTCGGCTCTCAGTGTCAGATCGTCAATTATCATGCCGTTGAGCGTTACTCGGCCTTCGAGAATCATGTCCTCAGCCTTGCGGCGGGATGCAAGGCCCGCATCGCGGATTATCAACTGAACCTTCTTGAGCGGCATGTGCCCATTCTCCAAACCGGTTTCGGCAGAATTGAAGCGTACGCTTGTAAAGAGAAAAACTCCGGGTTCGGGCCTGTTCCGCTCCGGAATAGTTCGGAAGCAACCACACGACGCTGTCACCAATCTCGCGGAACCCGGATGGCCCTCGGGCGACTCCGGACGCCTAGGGGGGGGGCGGCATCCCTCCGTAGTCGCGACGTAATCATATCCGAAAAAAGAAAGCCTCTCCAGTGAGCTAGCCGGTACGGTATGCCAATAGGCTCATACAAGCATCATGGAAGGAATCCCGCGAGAATCCGGTTTTCTCATGCTGTCATCCCTTTTGAAAGCGACATCATCACCGCGTCACGCTTGCAATTGTTTGTCCATCAACTGGCGAATGGTGTTCCTGAAAAAGGAAGACGACAGAATCAGGGACTGCACGAATATGAGATCGCCGTACAAGCCGAGGACAATGGAAGAGCATCCGAGAATACCGAAGAAAACGACCGGCCGAAAAGGCGAAACCGAGAGAGCGAGGAAACCGAAAAGAGTAACGACGGACCATGAGGCTATTTGCTTCGCGGTGAGCCGGTATGCGGCGCTGACACATTTTTCCGTTCCCTGCTCCGGGTTCATTTGGATCTCACGTCTCAGTTGGGTCACGTAGTGGATGGTATTGTCCACAGCCAAGCCGATGGCAACCGTGGCCGCGAAGACAGTGACGCTGTCCAGTGAAATGCCGAACCAGCCCATGATTCCGAAAACGGCAGCGACAGGAGGAATATTGGGAATCAAACAGATCAGACCCAATACGAACGAATTCATCTGGATCATCATCAGGACGGTGATAATGATTGCTGCGAGAAACATGGATCGTATCTGATCGGTGATGAGCTCCGATGTTTGTTTCGCAATGACGGTCAATTCGCCGGTGACTGAAACCTCGGCTGCGCCCTTCATTGCCGAATCCGCAACTTCGCGGATCGTTTCGATGGTCTGTCCGATCGGTACTGTCGGCGAATTCTTGATCCGAATCGAAAGATGGAGCCGGTCGAAATCAGCATTCACGAAGCGCTTCGCGACTCGTTCTCCTTCCGTACTCAAAGAAGTCACCATCAACAGCTGGGGAATCAAGGCAGGATCCGATAGCAGATCCTCGTCTCCCGAAGACGAATCCCGGGTGACGTGATGCAGATATTCCAGCAACGGCAAAAGGGAGTCTATGGAGACTACTTCCGGTATTTTCGCGAGGCGATTCTCCATGTCCGCAACCTTTTTCCAAACCGCGGGATCTTTGAATGCCTCGTCCGGGCCGTGCAACATCAATTCGAGTGAATTGACTGCGCTCAGGTTGTTTTCGACATATGCGATGTCCTGGACCTCGGGCGTCGTGTCTGTGAGCATACGGAGAATCTGTGTGTCACTGCGGATGTAGGGGGCTCCGGCAAATAAAAGAACCGTCAGGACTATCCCCGCAGTCACGAATAATCTCGAATGGGCAAAAATAGCATTTTCCAGTCCCAGCAGGATGGAGTCCATCCAGTCCCGCAGCACTCCCGATTGTTCAGCGGTATCCAGGGACTTTGTAAGGCTGAAAAAAGCCGGCGTGAGCGCCATGGCGAGACAGTAGGAAATCATGATCCCCACAGACATGATGAATCCGAGCTGTCGCACCATGGGAATGGAACTCACCATGAGGGTTCCGAACCCCACCGCAGTGGTGGCAGAGCAAATCATGCACGGTCTGGCAAGCCATCTCACAGATTTCTTTATTGCCGAGATCTTCTCGTTTGTGAGCGCATGAAACTGGTGATATCTCACCACCATATGGATAACGATCTCCACAGTGGTGATGGGAATGAACCCGAAAGACAGTGCTGTGGTTGAATTGAGCGGTATTCCCAGCAAGGACATCAGCCCGAGCACCCACAGGACGCAAATGCCGAGAATGAGATTGGTGATTGCAGTAATCGTCGCGCTCTTGAACACGTATACCGTGACCACGGTTCCGATGAGCATGCACAGGATTCCGAAAATGACACCCGTCTGCAGATTGTACCGCACAATTGCCTGTCGAATGAGAGCCGGGCCGACGAGCCTGACGTCGGTTCCGGGAGGCATCGTTTTCTTGAACAGCTCCCTGATCTCGGAGATCAGGGCTTTCACCGCGGCAGGATCGTATTTCCACTGATCGTGAACTCGAATCAATATCCCCAACGTTTTCATATCTTTTGATACGAGTAGATCCATCAGGGGAAGCGCTTTCTTGATCGCCGCGAACTGGCTGGGGTCCGGCAGAGAAGGTTTGTTCCCGCTGGACCTCACCACAGGGTAGTTGCCGAAGAGTTCGCCTTTTTTCTGGAATACCCTCATATTCGATAGGCTTATCACTTCGGCGATTTTCTCGGACTGTTCCAGTTCTCGGGTTAAGCGTTCAGAAGCCTCCAACATACGCGGATCGGCCACGCCCATTTCGTTTCGAGCCGCAACGAGGATGAACTCCTCGTCTCCAAATACGTTCACGAATTCCTGGTACGTCCGATACGCGTCCGACGTGGTGTCCATGCCTGACCTGAGCGTAGGATCGGTCTGCAATCGCGGCACGAGAAATGCGAAGAAAACGCTCAGGACAACGATGATGATGACCAGCAGCCTGCGATGATCCACGATGAGATCGAGATTGTTTTTGTTGGAGAGATCTAGCTTGTCTTTTTCCGGCATGTTATTCCTTGAATCCCGTCCGGTGCATCCCGAAAGTCCAGGCACCGGAACAAGACGGTATCATGTTTGTGAAAGGGCTTTGCGGACTACTTCCAGGGCGGAAAGCGCTGCCAGTCCTCTTCTTCCGTCCACAAGAGGAGGTTTTCTTCCCTGAATGGCTTGGAAGAAATCCTCCAGTTCCCGACGCAGCGGTTCTTCATCGGGCACGTCAACGGATTCCATCCGTATGTTTCCCATAAAGCACACTCCGTCTGCCAACGCAGGCAGGTCGTCCGCAGTGTACACAGCGAGAGATCTGGAGAGCGTATCCGCGACCATATAGCGGCGCCGGGTCGTGACGGTTAGGCTCCGGACTTTTCTCGGCGAGCACTTGGCTGTCCAAAGCGTGGCCACGCAAGTGTTGTCGAACTCGAGAAGCGCATGACAAACGTCCGTTTGCTGTGAAAAGACCGGGCGCCCCGCTGCATGCACGCGCGCTATGGGAGAATCGGCAATTTCCAGGATCAGGTCAATATCGTGAATCAGGAGGTCCAGAAGAACGTCCACATCCATACACCGCGATCCGTCAAATGGTGTCAGCCTGCGAGCATCGATGGAAATAACCGGTTCTTGCCACTCGCAAAGAAGTGCCATCATTTTTCCTATAGCGGGATTGTAGCGCTCTACATGTCCTGCCATGAGTACGAGACCCGCGGCGTCTGCCGCGTCCACAAGCTGACCGGCTCCCGCTGCGGTATCTGCCA
>DATHCX010000152.1:0-76207 GCA_035319325.1 Desulfomonilaceae bacterium | reverse complement strand
TTCTTCAATGAAGGAATACTCTTCGATAGACATGATCCTGCCGCTATCGAATCTCTCTACCTCGGATCTAGGCTCGTCCAGTGCGTCAACGACTCGGGTCACATTAAAGAGAAACAATCTTTCTCCATCGCAGGTTATGGGCAAGAGCTCCCCGTTTGGTTCTAATAAATCTCCCAAGATGTTCACGGCCTTGGAGTTGAATACGGGAATGTGACTGCTCAAACTTGGCGTATCTCCTCTAATCAAACGCCTCGGAACGAATGCGAATCTCTCTTGGCCTGTCCAGGATTTCTTTATTGGGGTTCCGTTGAAACGCTGATTAAACTCGATGATGTCGTCCTCGTTTGTATAATAGATCCCTCGATACTTGTTAGCGTCTGCGTCAAGGATGTAAACTTTCATAGAACACCTCCTATTCAGGGAATTTATTTTTCGATAGCTGTTCTCCAATATCTTTCAGCACCTGAATCGCCTTCTCTCTAGTTGTGGCCTCACGCAACAAATCCAAAACCTGCTTGTAATAATTGCTTGTATGAATTTTAGGATGATATCCGCCTTCGGGGATTCCGGGCTTGTTGGGCAACGCGACGCCATTGGGAGAACTATTCAAATCTATCTGATATTTTTCCAGAATCCTTCTTGCCTCGCCAGCCTCAGGAAAACGACGGTCATACTCGGGGACAATGTGGTGTGCGGCATGATCATCGGGTATGTGCCTGTTATCCTTTATCATCTCTCGGCGAAGCTTTCGAGCGGACAAGACGACGTACAAAGGTTCCAACGGATCATGTCCTTCAAACGAGTTCCGTATTCCCTTTAGCACCGAGTCCAAGACGGAATCTTTCCTCTCATCCTCAGGCTTCTTGCCATCTGCAGATTCATCTTCCGGGTTATGTTGCGCCTCGTCCAGGTCCGTGCCGCGAAAAAGAACATCCAAAGGCGTGGGGCCGTCGTTTGTGCCTAGCCCCCACTTGAGCGCTTTCAGCAAAGCTGCAACGGGTCCTGTGGGGAAGTACTTGAGTCCCTCAGCGACGTATGCGTCTATTTCCTCTGGAGAATGCGCGGGTGGCTCATGTTCTTCATGCCCATGCTCGCCTCTTTGTATCCCTCTGCGGCTCCAGCTATACTCGGGATGAGTAGCAAACCACCATCGCCTCTGTTCATCAGTCTCTATCATAATTTCCTCCTGTTATTAAGGAATCCGGAAATTTCGCGTCGGAAAGCATTCAATGCGCCCTTTCACCAGAGAGTCCGGCATATTCTCTTGGTGAGATTCAACGCCATGCTTCGGGAAGAGGTCTTGCTTTGTCAGTGACAGGCTATTCGCCGGGCAAACCAAAAATCATCCCAATGTTTGCTCTGGGATTTCTGGCTACCACGCCGTAGGTTTGAAACGAAACGAGCCAGCGCTGATACCGCCCTTGAGTGGGGATTTCCTTTCGCTCCAGGAAATCGTTGGCAAAATATCCATAACTGAAGGCCTCGAAGTTCACCGCCATAACCACGCCAGGCCGCATGAATCGCTCGGAGAGAATGGGAAAGGCTTTGCCGATTTTGGAGTGAAATTCGTCCACATGGAATCCGATGGAATTGTCCTTCTTTTCTATGCGCCGGTAGGAAATGTCGAAGTCGTGAATGTATTGGTGTGTGCTCGGATGACAGACGATCCACCAGTCGCCTTTGTTGTAGTCTGCGTGCTCGTCCAGCCAAAGATGTCGCACGAGACAGTCCAAATCTGCTTTACACAAGGGTTGCCCCCCTTTATTGAGATACACGTTGGGATTGGGAAACTCACTCTGAGTTACAATGGGCCACGTGCAGAGCCCACACATTGTGGGTTCTTCGGTCTTGTTTGCCCAGACGAACTGTGATCCATCGTGGAATGGCCGTGACCTGAGCACTGCATATGCCAGCTGCCGCCTCAATTTGGCCAGCAACGCAGCTATCTGGTGCTCCGTCTCATATCGAACAACAGCGTATGTTGTGTTCTTTCTGGTCTTGGGAATCTCAAAGGTTTCTGCGAATATCTGGGTCCCTACCTCGCGGAAAGCTCTGTCCAGTGATCTTGGCCCATCTGCATCGCGAAAATCGGACCAGACCTCTGCAATGATGTCCCATACAGCAGGTTCAGGATCGTCTGTTAAGTGCGTGTTTCCGTATGCAGCCACCGATGCGGACAACCCATCTGCGCCCGTAATCTTTACTTGGCATCCACCACGAGTTCGTTCGAGGATGGTTCCCTCCCGAATTATCTTGCGAATGGATTCTGTGGTGGCAGTATTTCCGAAAAGGTGTCCTGTGAAATGCAGGGTATGCCCGCTCAGTTGAGCGGTGACTTGCGACGGATACCCCCATTCTTCCATCCAGCGTACCAGGGGATTGGGCGCAGGCCGATCCACTTTTATCCTCGAAAGCACATCGCTGTCCTCACTGATTACGGTGTCCAGACCGTAAAGCAGCATCCCCTTCATCGTGCGTTCCGACACATGGTCGTGCTGGGTCCAGATCTTCATCAAATCAACGGTGTTTTCGGTCATGATTTTCTTCCCTCAAAGTTGCCTCGGATTCTGTTGGGCTGGGTCTCTCAGATCCTGAATTGGGGATAGACTACGGAGTGCCCCGCAACATTCCTTTCAAAGGGCAAACCATTGCCTTTGGAAGGCCTTTTGCGGTGCGGATACAAGTGGATTAGAACAAACGGCACTTACCAGTACGATATCGCATTTTTTTAAACTGGCTTACTGAATTGCTCCACAGTGTGACATAATTGAATGTACAAAGCGCGCCTCGCGAGAGCACTCATGCAGTTTATGGTGAAGTGTTGCTCATAATTATAGTGTACCATGACTACAAACTGAGTCAATCGCTCAATGGAAAATTGTAGTAAGCTTTTGAAATTACCTTTATATCGATTTCTCTCGAATCAGTCAGGGCGGCTGTGAAAATCGTGCATCGAATGATCAAGATTATAGAGATTCCCAAAAGTAGTGTTGGTTTTGATGATGCGAAAAGATTGGAAGATTGTCATTGCGAGGGCAAAGCCCGAAGCAATCTCCAACCGATCAACATCGAGATTGCTTCGTCGCTCCGCTCCTCGCAATGACATGATTGGACCACCGGTATGCGGGCCAGAATTATGAGAAAATCCGGCACAATTTTCGAGAACCGGTATAGAACTGGTCTACGATCCTAATGACCAGGATTAGCGGCAACGAAATCAGTCAGCGGAGCACATTCCAAGACAGAACATCCGCAATTCGCGGCAACTCACTAGCCGATATGTCTGAGCCCTTCCGAAATATTCATGCGGCTTGTGCGAATCGCCGGGGGAAGGGCTGCAGTCAGCCCCACCAAGAAGGAAATTGCCACGATGAGCATCAGGGTGGAATACGTGACCTCGAACACCGGCAGAAAAGATTTCAATTGATCCTGGAATATCTTCCCGCCGGGAAACGTGAGTGCCGCACCCAGTAATCCCCCTAGCACGGCAATGGCAACGGACTCTCCGGAGATCAGAACGAAAAGAAACCACGGCCGAAATCCGAGCGTCTTGAACACTGCGTATTCGCCCGATCGTTCCCGCGCGGTCATGGCCATGGTGTTCGCGAGAACCAGGAGAATGATACCTATCACCACGATGGAAATAATCCTGACTGCAGCCACTATGGCGCCGGTCATGGCCACGAAACCCATCTGGAATGCCTTTTCCGTTTCCGTCAGCGTCTCCGCAAGGGAACTGACGAACAACGAGTCCACTTCTTGCGCGATTTCCGGGCCCCGGTCCGGGTCATTCACCCGGATGAGGTACCATCCCGCGCGGTCAGCTCTTTCGGGAAATATCTTCCTGATGGTTTCATTCAGGTAATCCCATCTGAAGAAAAAGGCGGTCTGGTCGACATTTCTTCTCGCTCCTTCGTAAATTCCCACCAGTACGAGCTCTATCGATCCCGGGTAGATGGTTCCCTGAAGAGGAATCACGTCACCAATTTTCCAGCCGAACCGCTCGACAAGGGACCGGCCTGCAATCGCCGCATTGCGCTCACGCATGAAGGCTTTTTTTTCTGCATCGCTCACGAGAAATTCCGGAAACATCTCCAGGTAATCCGTGCCGCTCACGGCCAACTGGGCAAAGAAATTTTTCTTGTCCTTGTAAATTCCGCCGTACCAGCTTCCGTACGCAACCCCTGAAACCCCCGGGACCTGCACTATCTTGTTCTTGTATGCAACAGGAAGAGAATAGATGAGAGAGATCTTGTTCCTTGTCACCAGCCGGTCTGCCGCCGAGGACTCCACTCCCACATACCAGGCCCCTACCAGGGTCCTGAGCATGCCGAATGCCAGCATGGCGATGGCGACCCCCAGAATCGTCAGGACCGCTCTCAACCTGTGGCGGAAGACATTCTTGAGTATCAGTATCAGCAGATCCATACTACTTTGCCGGTGACCCGTACCCGACTAATACCAATGCGTTTTCAACTATTTGAAATCGGGGAGGAACTTCTTGTAAGACGTTCCTCCCGCAACCTCACCTCAAGAACTTTTAGCACTCGCCGGCATCTGCCTTTCCGCTGAGGAAATGGAGTTGCCGGCGCATGATAGAAGTTTCTGGGAGGGGGTTTGGGCGGGACACTCTTTACTAAAGAAGGTCCACCCAATCTTACTTTTTTGAAAGCGCATTCGTATCAAACCGAGCAGGCGGCCTCTCGGTGCCATGCGCCCCAGACTTCGGAGGCCGAAACTCCTCATTCAGGACGTTCAGGCTGTCCAGACCTCGTTCGATCCGCTTCAGCAGTTCCTCTCTTTGTTCGCGAATGCCGGCTGCAGCAGACTTGAGTTCTCTGTTCAGTTTGTCGATTGCGTAGTGCGAGAGCGCTCTCGAATAGCGTTCTATCTTCCTCGTCCTCGCAGCGGCAAGGTACCAGATGAGAAGCAGTTCGCAGATTAAAAGGGCCACAAGCCCGGTGAGCCCGTCGGAGCTGAAGATCGAGGTGAGGAAAGTTAAGACCGTCCTGAAGGCGCTGCCAAGGCCAGGATGATCCAGAAAGGAGTTCACTGCGTGCTCGCCCGTCAATCTGAACATCAATACGACGACCGGCAACCAGAGAACGAATTTCTGTGCTGCACGTCTCCATTTGGACAATTTTCCGCCGAGAAGATCCAATCGTGAGGCCAGAGCTCTGTCGAAATGGGAAATCGCCCGCATACGCGCAGTTTCCATGAGATTCCCGTCTCCCGCTCCGCTCATGCTTGTTTCAGCCCCGCGGAAGTTTAACAGAAGCTCCGAGTCGGTGCGGTTTGCCGCATGGTTCAGCTCGCTAGACCAGTGTTCTTCGAGTTTGTCACCGATTTCCCGCAAAAGGTCCTGCAGATCACGGGCCCGTTGACCGCGGCCGATTGATCTGGCGTATCCGAGCAGTCTCGTTCCCGTCTGGACCGGGCTGACGGACCGGTCTTCAGAGGCAAGAACGGGCACGAGTGCAGATGCCAGTTTGTGTTCCAATTCCAGACTTTGCGGTCCGTCCTTGTCCGATGTTCCTGTTTCATCCCGGATTGTTCTGATCTGTGCGACGATGGCTGACTTGCCTTCAGGTTGCACAATCCCGTTCAGGTCCTCCAGCAGCAAACGTGTCTGTTCAACGAGGTTCGCGGTCTTCACCGAGGCGATCTCTTTAGCGTCCCTCCGGACCATGAGGAAGTCTCGAAATCTGCCAAACTCAGTATCGAGGACATGATCTCCGGTCTTCCCGTGAAATTCGTAGGCCGCAGATAGGCTGAACACCCTTGGTTGATGGATTCCGGTCCGGTCCTTCAGCCTGAATGTAAGATCCCCGAGCATGTCTTTGAGCTTCAGGTGAGGGTCGCTTCCGTCCCGTCCTATTAATTCGTCCGACTTGTTCAGCACAAAGGTGAAATTTTCGGGATTGATGGCCGCTTGCCTGGCGAAATCATAAAATGCCGCATCAGCGTATTTTTCAGGACTCAGCACCCAAACAATGGCGTCCAATACGGGAATGATTTCCAAGACGGTCCGACGATTGTCAGTCTCTAAGCTGTCGAAATCAGGCAGATCCAGCAGCACGAGGTCTCGTATGGTATCCGATTCGTGCAGAGCGTCCGGTTTTCGGAGCAGGTGAGCAATTCCTTCCAGTCCCTGCCGTGTATCGGTGTGACGGTAAACCACCGCTTTGTCTGTAAACGGCCTTTTGTCCGATGCATGGGAGATTTCCGCTCGTGCCAGGGCGTTGATGAGAGTGGATTTTCCCACTCCCGTGCCTCCGAGAATTCCCACGTACAGGACTTCTCCGGGTTTACTGGCCTTGTTCAAAAGCTCCGTCGCCTTATGCCCAAGCGCGGCCCTCGGCCCTTGCGGCAGGAGAACGGGTCCGTCCGTTTCCAGGAAACTCATGAGCTGTTCGAGGGTGTGAGCAATCGTTGAGCGATTCATGATCCTTTTCGAAGTGGGCTTGCGGAGAAAATCGTTTGTATTAGTCTCCCCACCCACGTTATGGCGATTGCCAAAACTTCCGGCCGATTCGTCCAGCCGATCTCAGGGGTTCCCGAACGAAGGTTTGACGGCTCTGCGTTGTCCGTACTGTGGGACCCCCTGAGATCGGCGCCCACCCAAACGAACAATATTTTCGCCAATAGTTATAGCAGTTCTCGAAAATTCTGTCGGATTCGTTCATGACTGTCGCCCACATTCCGACTATCCGATCATGTCATTGCGAGGAGTGGAACGACGAAGCAATCTCTGTTTTGGTTAATTGGAGATTGTTTCGGGCTTCGCCCTCGCAATGACAGTCTTCGAATCTTTTCGCGTAATCAAAACTGACACTACTTTAGATACGCGTTCGCCAAAAGACTTATGAGATTCCAGGGCTGGGGGCTCTCCTGAGCGAAGTGATGAGACGGCTCTGCGTCGTCCGCAGCGAAGGAGGGCCCCCAGCCTGTGCCCGGAATCGAGTTACCTGTAAAGAAGCGAATCCGTATGAGAATCCCCGTAAGGTTCCTTCCTGTCACGTTGTTCGTACAACAAACCCTTATCCCTTGCATATGTCAATGCCTTTTAACATGCAAGCGGTGTGGCGAACGGATCGGCAAAGCACGCAGTGAATCGTGCGCTGACAATAGTTGACTTGAGAGAAGGAATGATCTGTTGTGGATGCAGCGTCCCCGCGTGAGCGACAGGGACGGCTGCCTATCGTGAATGGGGTGACAACATCAGGGTACTTTGCACAGATCGTTGTCTTTGCACTCCACATCAAGAGGCCGCAGCCAAGGGAACCAGACGGGAACGGGTTTCAGCGACAAAGACAGGGCGGGAAATTCTATCGCTTTGGTCGAGCCCGGCAGGCAAACTGAGGCTTTGCCCAGGCTGATCCACGGGAGAATGTGAAACTCCGTCTTGATGAGCGTCGGCCATATGGGCAGGTCAAAAGGAAGGGAAAGTGATCCCACGCTTTCCGGAGGTATCGGACGATCGGGAGCGCACCCTCGGACGCACGGATCGGCTGCGAAGGCGATCGGCGCTACGGCCAGCAGCATTATCGTGAGCGAGAGAGACAGAACGGTCCTGGAAATCTTCATGTCCATACCTCGAGCAAAGCAATACCGGAATGTGCCCGGCCGTGAAAAATCACTTGAATCCTAACATCCGCGATCTTTGCCTGTCAAGAAATAGCGCGGCCCGGACCGGCGGCGTTCGGACGCGATTCTTAAGCCGCTCGGCCGACAGCGGAACATTTCTGCGACGATGCGAGAGTTGTTTAGAACCCTCGATTGTTCTGGCAATGCGTCTATATGCGCCGTCTGGGTTTAAACGTCGTACGATTTTTCCAGCATGGTCGCGTGCGCAGCAGCCAGCCGGGCGATGGGCACTCGCGGGCCCGAGCAGGAAACGTAATCCAGGCCCACATGGTGGCAGAAGCGTATGGAAGCCGGGTGTCCGCCATGTTCTCC
Organism: Desulfomonilaceae bacterium; assembly: GCA_035319325.1. Taxonomy (GTDB): domain Bacteria; phylum Desulfobacterota; class Desulfomonilia; order Desulfomonilales; family Desulfomonilaceae; genus DATHCX01. The sequence continues at coordinate 68,248 of DATHCX010000152.1, read as the reverse complement.
GCATATTCCTATTTTCAGGCCGGGCCTGCTCTTCCGGCCGTTTTCCACCGCCAGCTTCATGAGACTGCCCACGCCCTCAGTGTCCAGAGATTCGAATGGATTCTCCTGGAGAATGCCTTTCTGCTGGTAAAATGGCAGGAACTTGTTTTCCGCGTCTTCCCGGCTGAACGAGAAGGTCGCCTGGGTGAGGTCGTTCGTGCCGAATGAGAAGAATTCCGCGACTCTGGCCATTTGTCCTGCGGTGATGCAGGACCGCACCACTTCGATCATGGTTCCGAATTTGAAATCGAGCCAGACCCCGTATTTCGTTTCCACTTCCGCCCGGGCTTCGTCCACGTACTTCTTGACCCATTCCAGCTCATCAACGGAACACACCTGAGGCACCATGATCTCCGGGTGAACTTCGGTTCCTTGCATCACGCATTCTGCCGCGGCCTCCAGAATGGCCGTAATCTGCATGATGTAGATCTCCGGGAAGGAAATCCCCAGGCGCACTCCGCGATGCCCCAGCATGGGGTTGACCTCGCGCAAATTGCGGGCCCGTGCCAGCATCAGTTCTTTTTTCGCCACAGCAGCGTCTACCTGCGCCAAATCCAGGTTTGCAAAGAATATGGGCAATCCTTGCCGCTGCTGCAGGTACGTGCTGTGGATCTGAGGGTCCATTAGCCTCAGGCTTTCCACGAGCTTCTCGGTATATTGAGCGTGGTTGCGAAGATTCCTCAGATCCTCCAGCTGTTGCACAAGCTCGTGCTCGAACGGAAGAAATTCATGGATCGGCGGGTCCAAAAGTCGAATGGTCACGGGGTACGGCGACATGACTTCGAATATGCCTTTGAAATCCGCCTTTTGGATGGGCAAGAGCCTGTTGAGAGCTTCCTTGCGATCTTCCGGTGTATCCGCAAGAATCATATCGATGACAATGGGGAGCCTGTCAGACGCGTTGAACATGCGCTCCGTACGGCACAGCCCTATTCCCACTGCTCCGTACGTGCGGGCTCTGCGAGCATCCTCCGGAGTATCCGCGTTCGCAGTGACGCCAAGTTTGGAAAACTCGTCCGCCCATGCGAGAAGCGTATCGAGATATTCGTTGAATTCAGGCTCGATCGTGGGAATTTCGCCCAGATACACGTTTCCTGTGCCTCCGTCGATGGTGATGACCTCACCTTCATGAAAGACTTTTTCGCCCACAATGGCAAGCCGGTGCTCGATCTCAACTTTGATTCCCTCAGCGCCGGCGACGCACGGTTTGCCCATTCCACGCGCGACCACGGCCGCGTGGGAGGTTTTTCCCCCGCGGCTCGTGAGAATACCCTGGGATGCAAAGAAACCGTGGATGTCGTCGGGCTTGGTCTCTTCCCGCACCAGTATCACTTTTTCACCGGCTCGTCCCAACCGCTCCGCGCTATCAGCGTCAAAAATACACTTTCCTGATGCCGCACCGGGAGATGCAGCCAGGCCCTGGGCAAGCGGCTCGGCAGGAAAATTGGGATCCAGTCCGGGATAGAGCAGCTGTTCCAGATGCTCGGGATTGATACGGAGCAAAGACTCTTCTTTGGTGAGCAGTCCTTCGTCCACCATTTCAACTGACGTTCTCACCATGGCGGCGGCATTCATTTTTCCGTTACGGGTCTGGAGACAGTAGAGGATGCCCTTTTCAATGGTAAACTCGAAGTCCTGGACTTCCAGATAGTGTTTTTCCAGTCTGTCGCGCAGCTCTTCCAGTTGCTGATACAGGCCGGGCATTTCTTCAGCCATGGCCTGAATGGGTTTGGGGGTTCGGATTCCCGCAACCACGTCCTCGCCCTGCGCGTTCACGAGATACTCGCCGAACATGCGGTTTTCGCCCGTTGCCGGATCCCTGGTGAATCCGACTCCCGTACCGCTGTCGTTGCCCATGTTTCCGAATACCATGGCGACGATGCTGACGGCGGTTCCATTGGCCAGGTCCGTGGTGATATTGAATTCCCGCCTGTAGTCCACCGCGCGTTTTCCCATCCAGGAATTGAAAACCGCCTTGATGGCTATTTCCAGTTGTTGGTACACGTCTTCGGGAAACGGCCTGAAGGTTTGTTCTTCCACCACTTGCAAGAAGAGCTCTGCTACTTCCTTGAGGTCGTCGGTCGTGAGATCGACGTCGGAGATAGCTCCGGAGCGGACTTTCATCGCATCCAGGGCCTCATCGAAATATTCGTCCGGCACCCCCATAGCAATCTTGCCGTAGAGCTGAATGAAGCGGCGATACGCGTCAAAACCGAACCACTCGTTGCCCGTCTGTTTAATAAGACCCTGCAAAGTGCTGGCATTGAGTCCGAGGTTAAGGATGGTGTCCATCATTCCCGGCATGGAAAGCGCCGACCCGGACCTGACGGATACCAGCAGCGGATTTTCGATATCCCCGAATGCTTTGCCCGTGGCCTTCTCAAGAGCCGAGATATGCGCTCGCACCTGGTCCATGAGCCCTTGGGGGAGATCCCCGTTGGACGAATCCAAATACTCCAGGCAGGCATCGGTGGAAATGACGAATCCGGGCGGAACGTTCAGGCCGATTTGCGACATTTCGCACAGACCTGCGCCTTTTCCTCCCAGCAGTTTCTTATTTTTTCCATCTCCCTCTTGAAACGAGAAGACATATTTATTTTGGCTCATGGTGCTCTCCGTAAGAAATGTGATGTAAATCGGCACAACCCAATTGACAGGTTCGATCCAGGGAGACGGCGGACCGTCCTGGAGACTACGAGCCCTCCTCGTACCACATCAACGGTTGCGGAACCGGCTTGGCGGTTGATGCGTCCCTTCGCGGGGCACCCCCAAAATGTATTGAAGTTCCGGTTCAGTATGGTGACTTTTTTTGCACAAAACACTTGCGACAATCTCTGATTTTACCAGAAATGCCTCTGATGTTGCAAGAATTTTGAGGAAAGATTCATCAGGAGGAGGGACCGGACAACCGGGCTCATGTGATACGCATTGGCCACAAGTTTCATGAGATTGCAGCGCTGGGGGCTCTCCTGAGCGAAGTGACGAAGTGATGAAATGGCTCTGCGTCGTCCCCAGCGAAGGAGTGCCCCCAGCCTGTGCCCAGAATCGAGTTACCCGTAAAAAAGCGAATCCGTATGAGGCAAAAGACTTTATGACTTTCTGATAGCCGTTGAGCCGAACTTCAGCGTCAGAATGGTGATGTCGTCCGCCTGGAGAGCGCCGTGGCAGAAGGAGTCTATTTTCGTGAGCAGACTCTCTGAAATTTCCCGGACGTCCCTTGTTTCCAACGATTCTATTGTGTGTTGAATCCCATTTTCTGAAAAAAAACGGCCTTCCGTATCGGCCGCTTCGGTGACGCCGTCGGTATAGGTCAGGAGAACCTCGCCGGACTTCAGGACGAGCCGGTCCATGCTGAAGACTGCATCGTCCATGACGCCCAGGATGGGTCCTCCCGGACGCCCCAGAAACTCGTTTTTCCCGTCCGCGGCAATGAGCAGGGGCGGATTGTGGCCTGCATTGGCATACAAGAGCTCACCGGTTCTTGTATCGAGAATGCCGAGAAAAAGTGTCACGAACATGCAGGATTCGTTCTTGCGAGCGAGCTGGGCATTCACTTTCTTCAGGATCTCATCCGGCCGGGAACTTTCTCCTGCTGCAGCTTCCACCAGATATTTGGTTACCGCCATAAAAAGTGAAGCAGGCACTCCTTTGCCTGAAACATCTCCCACGACCACACACAGATGCTGTTCATCCACCAGGAAAAAATCGTAGAAATCGCCGCCCACTTCTTTAGCAGGCCGCATCAGGGCAAAGATATCGAACTCGTCACGACCGGGAAATGCCGGAAACTTCGAAGGGAGCATGCTCTTTTGAATCGTCGCGGCTATGGATAATTCACTCTCGATTCTCTGTTTTGCAGCGGTAGTCCTTGTAAGATCGCTGATGTACTTTTTCAGGTCTTCGGTCATGTGGACGAACGCTGAGGCGAGTTGTCCTATTTCGTCAGCTCTTCCTGCATCGGGGAGGTCTATATCCAGGTCGCCGTGAGCGACTTTCCCCGTTGCGTGTGCCATCCGCCTGAGAGGGCTGGTAATGGAACGGGCCACCAGGAAGCTTACCACCAACAAGAGTGCAATTCCGGCGATGGAAAGCAGCGCTATGTTTCTATGGAGTGAGGCCAGTTCCGCAAGTAATTCATTTTTGGGAGAGATCACGCCCAAAGACCAGCCGGTGCTGGGAAGGCGAGCGAAGGCCATAAAAGAATCTTTTCCCGTCATCGCCCGGCCGATGTCGATGAAGCCTGATCCCTCGTGTACCATAGTCCGACCGGCTTGTGCGATGACCGGGTCTCCTGTTTCTTCGGCAAGGCTGAACATGGATTCCCGCATGACCCAAGCGGTGTTCGGATGCGCGAGAATTGTGCCATATTCCGAAATGAGGAATGCATAACCGGTTTTTTGGACCCGCACCGCGGAGACCATCTGCGTGAGCCTTTCCAGTGAAAGATCCGCAGTTACTATTCCTTTGATTTTTTTTACATCTCCAAAGTCATTCTCCTGGAAGAACGGACACGCGAAGGTGGTCATCAGCACATCCGCACCGCCTTCGTCGAAATATGGGGCGCTCCAGATCGATCTCTTCAATTCCCTGGGGATGCGATACCAGTCCTTGATAAAATAGTCATAGGATTCGTTGCCAAGCTGCATGTACTTGAGACCGCTTCCGTTCTTGCAATAATACGGAGCATAGGCCTTGAGGTCGGCACGAAACGCATGGGGTTCAAAAGCGATTGCTGAACCGAACATCTCCTCGTCTTGATGGACCACGCGACCCAGGAGCTCCAGCAATGCCGTTTCATTCCAGGTACCGCATTCCAACGTGATTGCAAGATTTTTGGTTGTTGTGGCAACGGAAGCGAGCGCCACGTCCAAATGGCGGGCCACGGACTTAGCCTGATTCAATGCGCTCGTTTGGGCATTGTCAAGAATGATGTCACGGGTATAGATTTGGCTTGTTACGAGCACGAACGCCAGCACCGCCAGTGTTCCGAGTGACACAAGAAGCGTCATCTTTGTCATGATGCTGGAGCTGGGCCCGAACTGCACGTGGTACCTCCGAATGAGATGAATCAACTCACGGAAACGCTGTTCCTTTGCAAGATACTTGCTTGAGCACGCATCTGTAGTAGTTCTCAAAAATTCTGTCGGATTTTATCATACGTCTCGCCTGTATTCCGGTGGCCAAATAATGCCATTGCGAGGAGTGGGACGACGAAGCAATCTCAGTCCTGATGAGTTGGAGATTGCTTCGGGCTTTGCCCTCGCAATGACAATCTTCCAGTCTCTTCGCATAATCAATACCAGCATTACTTTCGAGAATTCATCTATAGTACTGCGCATTGAATATGGTTCTGTCCGTCCGCAATCAGCCAGGTTGTCTCCGGAGCGCAGTAAGGCAGGCCGTCCGAAGCGAGGGGGACACCTGGCTGATAGACGCATTCTTAATGCGCAGCACTATAGGTATATGAGAAAACGTATATTTCTTCGTCATTCGAGAACCGGCGGAATGTCTCATTTGCTGTTGCGTACACGTCAAACTGCCAGGTTGTATGGTTTTCAGCCATGGCGGAGCGGATCTCCTCAGATGCGACGGGCGATGCCTGATTTGGCTTCGCACGCCCGCCAAAAACCTCTTCGCCCACTGCCCCTTCCTGGACAGCGCACCGGCATTAGGTTGTGGATACCGGCGGTCAGCCTCACGTTCGTTTCAACCCATCAATGCCTCGTCCACGGAACCGTACACGGGGATCAAGCCGGTGAACCCCGAAACGTCAAAGACCTTTTGTACCATGGTCTGGAGAGCGCAGCACGAGACGGTTCCACCCAGAGACCGGACCTTCTTCGCGGTATAGAGTATGGACCTGAGTCCCGCACTGCTGATGTAATCAAGCCGCTCCAGATCCATGACGATCCTCTTGTCGCCCCGCTGGATTATTGCTTCCATCTGATGCTGAAAATCGGGCGCGGAGATCGTATCTATTCGTCCGTCAACGGAGACAATGAGAAGATCTTGATCTTGCCTGACATTGATCTGCACGAGATCCTCCTGGATGAGTATCGGAACGAACGCTCGCGAAAACTGCCGCTCGCGTCCCGGACCGGGCAGCGCTGCCGAATGTTTCGAAGCGGCGCATGAGAGAAGTTTCTGGGAGTGCGTTTGGGCGGGGCACTCTCTGCAAAGTCCCCCCAATTTTACTTATTTGATAGCGCACTTGCGTGGAGGAGCCTGTCGCGGCGCGGCGGAAGTTCGCCGATTCACCGTTTTCCACATGTGCCAGTTTGAGTCCGCAGCCAGTCCTCTTTGACCATGGCGAAGATGTGTTTCGACCTGTCAGAATAAAGTTGAATAGAGTCGAAATCTGGGTCCATCAGAACTTTTTGCATGAGAAATCCGTCCGAATCGAACCAGCGCGGCAGCAGTCCGCCCAGAAAATACCCCTGTTTTCTCAGGATATCTACAGCCGCCCCTACGCAAGGAGAGCCCAGGTCCAGCCACATCTGAATTACGGAAACCCCCTTGTTGAGGGTTGTTGTCTCGAGTTCCCGCACATAATCGTGAAAATCCCCTCCTATGGCGTGTACGGCAACACGGCCGACCGATGCGAAATCAAAGACCGTCGTCTCACCTCGACATTGCATGGCCGCAGGAAGGTTTTCTTCCGAGAGGAGGATCTCCCGTTTATCGTTCATTGCCGAGTACAAGAAACGCAACTCCTGCTCGTACGCCTTCGGGAGATAGACGCGGTGGGGTCGGGGTTTGTAGCAGCGAAAAACGGACAATGCCGCCACCCTGCCTGGTGCGCTTTTTTCCTTTTCATACGCCGCGGCAGGCATGAGGGCTACCTCCAGGGCGTATTCGATATGTTTAAACTGCCCCACCGTTCTTTGCATGTGCAGGTGGTTACAGACAGGTTCACCCCAAAGCTCCTCGATGCCTGCCTGGCTTGGGACCCAGTCCTCGAAAACAAATCGAAATAATTGTTTGGTCAGTCCCTGGTTGCGGTACTCCTTCAGCACCAAACCCGCACCAATTTCATAAAGGGACTTGCAGGGAGCGGACCTGAACAGGTTTTCCACAGCCACAACCGTTGCCGATCCGGTGCGAGCGACCAGAGAATAGTACTGCCCAGCCTCGTTTGCTGCTGTCAGCGCAGCCGGATCATAAAAGAGCCTCACAGGATAGCCTTCCCCGTACACCGATCGAAAGAGGGCCACGATGCCCTCTGCATCTTCGGGCCGGAAGAATCCTATCTCGATGTCTTCTCCGGCTGCATCTTCTTTCCTCAAATCAGTTTGGGTCATTTTGTGTATTCCATTTCGCGTGCGTGCCATTCTTAGCCGGTTGAGCATTCACGGTCAAGATCCTTTCAAGCTTTATGGCGGTTGCAACAGTCTTTCCTTGCCTCGTGCCTGTAAGCTTTCATGCGAGTGACGTTGAAAGGCCGTTGCTTTCAGTTTTTGGCAAGTCGGACTTGCGGCTCCGAGTTCCGAAAAACAGCACGTCACAGCCGAACAGGATTCCTGGCAATCAGTGGGGATCGGAGCAGCAGCGCCGGGATCAATCCCAACATCGAAGCGCAGGCGCAGGCGTAGAACAACGCGGCGTATCCAAAATGCAAGAGAATCGCGCCGCCCGCTAAAGGCCCCAGGAAAAATCCCGCCTGAAACATGACGAAAGAAAGATTCGTGTTCAAGGCCCTAAAACGAGGGGCGGACAGATCGAAAACCAATCCGCTCAAAACAGGCATAGCGACTCCCCAGCCCAGTCCGAGCAAGAGCCCCATGGCATAAAAACCGTTTGCCCCCGATATATGAGCCATAGCTCCGTATCCCGCGGCCAGCCAGGCCAGCGATCCACCCAACATCCATGCCTTGCCCACCTTGTCGAACAGCGAACCAGCCACGAGACGGACGCCGATTTCCGTGAACGTGGACAGTGTGAAGAACCAGCCGGGATTCGGAACACCCAGCTTATCGCCATACTCCCGCAGAAAATAAAAAATCGGCGTGAACGCGGTCCACACGAGAAGAGACAAGAAAAGCAGGAGTATGATCTTGGGGTCCTTCAGATTCTCTGCAATGTCTTTCCAGCCGATCGCAACGGCAGCTGCGTCTTCTACGCCGTCCGATCCCTTACCCACGAGTGCGACGAGAGGAAAACACAGGACCATAGCCAGAGCCGACAGATCCAACACTGCACGAAAATTTCCCGCCCACCTGGTGAGGGGTTCCAGCAGTGGGGGCAACACAGCATATGGCAACAGCGTGATCACGGAAATCAACCCGAACGCCTGGCCGCTCCTGTCTTTGGGAATGCAGCCCACCAGCCTGCTCGTGACCGCGGTTGCCATTACCACGTACGCGGCTCCGTGAACCAGGCGAACTATGGCCATGCTCTCGAAGTCGAACGCCACGTTGTAGAGCAGCAGCGAAAGTATCACCCACACGCAGCTGATCGCAATCCACCGTCTTGAATTGTCCGGCCTGAGAAGCGGGCTGATTATCGGCCTGAGAATCAACACCGTCACCGAAAACAATGCGATCAACAGCCCGGACCATTTCGGGTCTATGGGTAAGGTTCCCAAATAATGGTGGAATTGAAAAAATATCGCGAGATTGCAGAACGTGAGGAACATTACTCCGTTCAAAGCAAGGAATTCGCCGGTAATAAGCCTTGGGCTGCGCATACGTGGTTCCTGACGGATTAATGTTCCTGAGAGGGATTGTTTGCCTGCAACGCGCAAAGCCTCAGGAGGAGGGCTCCCGCTAGTCTCCGGCGATACGAGGCGCTGGCCCGCAGATCGTCTATGGGCGAGACGGCGCTTTCCGCGATGCACGCCGCCTCCCTGAGTGTTTCCATCGATAAAGTGCGGCCCAACACTGCTCGTTCCACTTCGGGTACCACGATCACGGTGGGCCCCACGCTGCCCCACGCAAATCTCGCTCGCCGGATTACGCGGTCTTCGGAGACGTCCACAATCGCAGCCATACTCGCGACCGCGCACGCCTGAGCTTTCCGCTTGCCCACCTTTTCGTAGTGGTGGATATTGAATCCGGCAGTTTTCTTCACCACAACCGCCGCGAGAATTTCACCGGATCCGAGATCGACCTTGCCGGGGCCCCGAATGAAACTGGCCAGCGACGCACGCCTTGTCTCCTTCGCGGACCGAACGACGACGTCCGCATCGAGAACATGGAGGGGGGGAAGGGTGTCTCCTGCAGGCGAGGCTGTTACAATATTTCCGCCGATGGTTCCCATGTGGCGTACCGCGGGAGAAGCGAGCACACGTATCGCCTGCACCAGAACGGGAAACTGCTTCTCGATGATGGGGTTGTGCAAAACGTGTTCAAGTGCGGTTCCGGCTCCGATGTAAACTTCCTCGCCATCGTCCCGCACGCCTTTTAACTCCTCGACCCGCTCCAGACACACGAGCGACCGTGGTCGAGCGTCGGCCGAGCGCACTTTAGCGAGGAGATCCGTGCCGCCCGCGTACACGGCGGCTCGTGGGTCATTCAGGAGAAGAGGCCAAACGTCTTTCAGATGGCGAGGCAGATGCACATCGCTCATGATTCGTCCCCGCTGACGAGCCGTGCCGCCTTATCCACAGCATCGACAATTTTCTGATAGCCGGTGCACCTGCAGAGGTTGCCTGTAAGCGCTTCGCGAATTTGCCCTCTCGAGGGCCGGGGATTCCTATGCAACAAATCTGTCGCAGCAAGAAGCATCCCCGGCGTGCAAAACCCGCACTGCACTGCACCTTGTTCGGCAAAGGCTCTCTGCACGACGTGGACGGATTCCGATTCAGCCAGACCCTCCACAGTCGTAATTTCACGACCCTCAAGTTGAGCTGCCAGCATGAGACACGAAAGGCGGCTCTCCCCGTCCACAAGAATCGTGCAGGCGCCGCAATCGCCTGCACCGCAGGATTCTTTGGTCCCCGTAAGGCCGAGATCCTCCCGCAGGAGATCCACAACCCGGCGGTCCGCAGGCACAGAAAGTTCGATTCGGGTTCCATTGAGCGTGCACGAGATTTTCACTCCAGGTCCTCTCTGTTTCTCGTATTCAAGGCGTCCAGCACCCGCTCCGGAGTAAGCGGTGAGCGGAATATCCGAATTCCGCACGCATCCGCAAGAGCGTTGGCCAGGGCCGGAAGAGGGCCGTTGGTGGCTATCTCCCCGACGCCTTTCAATCCGAAGGGTCCGGTGATCTCGTACATTTTTACGGGTACGGACACGATCTCCGGCACGTCCGCGGATGTGGGAATGAGGTATGTAAAAAAATCGGGGTTCAGGACCTTTCCTCCTTCCACCAGGAGGTCTTCGGAGACAGCGTACCCAAGGCCCTGAGCGATCGCACCCTGAATTTGCTGCTCGTATATTTGCGGATTGAGGATGTTGCCGCAATCACTTACGGCAAGGTATTTCTTTACTTCCAACTCACCGGTGAGTTCATCCACTTCGATCCACGCCGCGTGAGCGCCATAGGAGAACAGCGTGTGCGGCAACCCGTGGAGCTTCAGGTCGGGTGCAGCTCCGATTTCGTCGGGTGCGACCGGCGCACGGAAATAGTGGACTGCAACTCTTTCATCTTCGTTCAGAAAGTCAGCGAGTTGAGAAAACGAAATGACTCTTCCCGAGCCGAGGTTCCGGATACCGCCCGGAATCAGCGCGATGTCTTCCTTACGGGCCATCATGAGATCGGCGGCCCTTTGTACCAGGCGATTCTTCAGAATCTCCGCAGCGCCTATGAGCGCATTCCCGAAGGTGTAGGTGCAACGGCTGGCGGATGCTGAGCCGCTGGCTAGAGTGCGATCCGTATCGGGCTGGATCAGCTCGAACATATCGGCCGTCTGGCCGAGTATGGCGGCCGCTATCTGCACATTTGTGGCCGCGTTTCCTTGCCCCATATCCACCACGCCTGAATAGATCCTGATTTTTCCCCGGACCGTCAGTTCCACCTTGGCGTTGGCGAAATCCGGCACCACGGGACCGTACCCGGACGCGTGCATGAGAGCTGCGAACCCTACTCCTCTGCGCTTGAAAAAGGGTGCTGCCGCCTTCCACGCGTCCCGTTCTTTTCCGGTGCTCATCCGGGACAAGGCCTCCAGGCACTTGGTCAACCCGGTGGAAGAGACGAGGGTCTTGCCCACACAATTCCTGTCGCCCTGCCGTACTGCGTTCTTGAAGCGAAGCTCCAGCGGGTCCATCCCGAGTTTTGCAGCCAGGAGGTCCATCATCTGTTCCATGGCAGCAGTCACCTGTGTCACGCCGAAACCGCGAAACGCCCCGCTAAGAGGATTATTGGTGTACACACACCAGGCCTTGAGGACTGCATTGGGAATACGATAGGGCCCGCCCGCGTGCTCCAGACCGAGGGTCATCACCACGCCTCCGAGATGATCGTACGGCCCCGTATCCAGGTATAAACGGACGTTCAGGTAGTGGAGTCGGCCACTGCGGTCCGATCCCAGACGATAATACATCCGTGCGGGGTGGCGTTTGGCCCCCGCCGAGAAGGATTCTTCCCTGCCCCACCACATCTTTACGGGCCTGCCACCGGACTTCAATGCCGCCAGTCCGAGGAGGCTCTGAACCGTTATGCCGTCCTTGCCGCCGAACGCTCCTCCCACGTACGGCACGACGATGCGCACCCGCGTCGGCTCCAATCCGAGCGCGTCAGCCACTTCCATCCGGTCTCTGAAAGGAGTCTGGGTGGAGCACACGATTTCCAGTCTTCCGTCGTCCTTGACTTGGGCCCATCCCGCCTCGGTTTCCAGGTACGCGTGTTCCTGGCGCTGGGTCTCGAAACAACCTTCAACGAGTATCTCGCATTCCTGTTCGGCCGCATCGCCCGATCCTGTTTGCAGCTCTCCCTTGAGCAGCACGTTACCGTTCGGGTTGTCTTCGTGGACCAGAGCGGCGGATTCCTCAAGTGCTTCCTCCGCGTCCAGCACTGGAGTTAGGAGAGGGCAATCCAGAGTTATACGATCAAGCGCTTTCCGGAGAGCGTCCCTGGTTTCGGCTACCACAAGGGCTACAGCATCTCCGCAGTGGCGAATCTTGTCATCTACGAGGACCGGTTGATCCCGTCTGATCACCCCCTGGCGGTTCGTTCCGGAAACGTCCCGATGGGTCAGCACGCACATTACTCCAGGGATGCCCTCCGCTTGGCTCGTGTCTATTTTCGCCACGCGTGCATGGGGGATTCCGGCCCGCTTGACCCCTGCCCAGACCATATCTTCCGCGTAATAATCCGCGGCGAACTTCGTCTGTCCCGTGGCCTTTTCATACGCGTCGGCCCGTGGCGCGGCATCACCGATGGCGAGGACGTTCCGGGGAAATAGGTCCGGCCGAGTTATCAACTCTCCTTGCGCCTCCGTATCAGATTCGGATGACATTGAATTGCAGGTGCCTTCCGGTGTCATCCCAACGTTTTGCCAAGTGCTTCCACAAAGGCTTCCATCACGTCCAGGTGAGATACGGTTATCCTGATGTGATTGGGGAAACGGAAACCTGTCATGGTTCGCACCATGATGCCGTGTGTCATGAGTTTGCGGTAGGCAAGCGTGTCGCTCATTGGGATTTTGATCATGAGGTAATTGCCTTCGCCCGTGATGAAGGGAAGCTTGAGCCGCGTCAGTTCGTCTTTGAGAAACGCTTTTCCTTCCCGAACGAGTTTGCGCGTCCGCACCAGATGATCTTCGTCTCCGACTGCGGCCACGGCCGCTTCCTGAGCCAGCACGTTGACGGAATATACGATGCAGGTGCGCCGAATAGCGTCCACTATTTCCCGGCCTCCCGCAAGATAACCGATGCGGAGCCCCGCCAGGGCATACATCTTAGAAAACGTGCGAAAGAGCACCAGGTTCGGATATTCCTCAATGAGGTTCATGCAGTCAGGGAAATCTTCGGATTCCACGAATTCACAATACGCCTCGTCCACGACCACCACCAACCGGCCATCGATCCTGTCGAGAAAACGTCGCAGCTTGTCCCTGTTCCAGTATGTTCCTGTCGGATTGTTGGGATTGCACACGAAGGCTATTTTGGTCCGCTCGTCAATTCGATCGAGCATGCCCTCTTCATCGAAGCCGTTGTCCTTGAGCGGCACGAGCTTCGCGATGAACCCTGAAAATTCGGCTACCCATTCGTACACGGCAAATGTCTTGTCCGCGGTGATGATGTTGTCGCCCTGCTCGCAAAACGCCTTGATAACGAAGCTGATGACCTCGTTCGCGCCGTTGCCCACCAGGAACTGGTCAGGATGCTTGCCGAATTTCTCGGCAAGCCTGTGGCGCAGATAATACACGTCTCCGCTTGGATATACGGACGCCCGGGGCGGGGGAAAACGCCTAAGCACCTCTTGAGCTGCCCGCGGCGGACCAAGCGGATTCTCGTTGTTGTTCAGCCGGTACAAGCGAGAACAGCCGTACATCTTCATGAGTTCGGCATCGGGCCTGCTGGGGATGTATGCCTCGAATCGCTTGATATAATCAGGCAGGAGCTTTTCCAGTGACCATGCGCTCATGGGACGGACTTCCCCGTGGTGTGCTGAAACACGACAATGTCTCCCGTGCCTGCATGGGGAATGACGAGTCTGGGTTCAAAGCCCGTTTGCAGAAGCGCCGGCGCAAACCGACACTGCCAGGAAGTGCCCACATCCATTTCGAAAAAGATTCCGGCCAGTCCCTCATTTCGCAGGGTGTCCACGTACGCTGAAAGAGTCTCCCGGGAGTCTTTTCCCCACCAGATGGGGTGCAGCGTCACCCGGCCCGCGGATCGGTCGAATTCAGCAGAAAGAACCGAAAACGGGGATCCTGATTCCCCTTCGTCTCGGACCTGTCTGATCTCCCGGGCGAAGAAGAGGCGGCGATACTGATCGACCAAAAAATTCTCGATAAGAGAATGAGCCCAAACGGTGCTCCCGAGATCTTCTTCCAGGTGACGAAAATAAGCCGAGAAGGCAAGTTCCGAACCGTCTTCCATCCGGCTCGTAAGGGAGCCCAGGGGTTCAAAATACTCAATGGGAAGTTCCGCAGTGGGATAACGATTTATCAGGCCAATCGCCTTCGTCCTGGCGGTGGCTGACAAGCAGCGGTCTACAAGGGCCTCGGCCATCCCGGATTCCCGGCTCTGATTGAACAGGTACGGGCCGTAGAATTCCACCAGTTTGGAACCCTCCCAGCGCCAAACGATCCCGCCGCCGATGCGGCCCGCCACATCCACGGCAATTGCTGCGCAACATGCTCCGCATGCAGCCATATCGGCTACTTTACCGGGAAAATTGAAACTCAAGGGAACGACTTGCGGCGCATAGTGGTGGTTCACCAGATGCACAAAGAATTTCAGTTCCTCGGGTCCGGGGACCTTGACCACGAATTCTTTCAAAGGCATCGCGAGGGGAATGACGATTTCCGCTGATTCGGGATACGCTTTTTCTTTGGTGAGCACGAGGCGCAACCCGCCATCTTCCTCAAACAACTGAAACCGATCTACCATGCGGGAAGCGATGAGCAGCCCTGTTTCATCGATGCCCCCCTGTTCGTCAAGATCGGGAACTGTTGTGATGTTGAAGGCTTTCATATTGAAGTAGTCGGCGTGAAAGACGAATTCCTGTTCCACGTAGTATCCGCCGCTTCGGCAACGCATCAGGAGATGACCCGAAGCGTTCACCCGGCACAGGTAGGCAAATAGTTCTTCCGTTGCAAGCATCAGCGACAGAGCCTCGGGTTCTTCCATTCCGAAAGCTATGGCTGATTTCTCTACGAACCATGTCGCTACCGGCAAGAACCGCAGTTCTGCTTGAACACTCAATGTCACTTCCTGCGTGTGGTGTGTTTGCAAGCGAGGGCTCCTATGCGCGGTTGCGCGTGGGTAGGGGGACAGTATCTATCACTTCGCGTTTGTGGACACAAGCTGAACGAAAAATCGGGCGTAAACATTCAGTTTCGCAAGAACAAACAATGCTGCAAAAGAGCAAACCCTTGACAGACAGGGCATCCCGCCTCTCCATATGAACCTCCACGTCGCTCCAGGCATGACCTTGGTTCAGTATGTTCGAATCCGAGAGAGGTTGGCAACAGTTTTCCTTGTCTTGCCGGTCACCTGGGTAACCCTGCATTCACTTTTATGCGGACCTGTTGTTTTCGGTCGGCAGAAAAATTGAAAAGACGCTTCCTTTTCCCGGTGAACTTTCTACGGTTATTTTGCCGTTATGGGCATTGATGATGTGTCGCACGATAGATAGACCGAGTCCGGTTCCGCCGATTTTCCGGCTTCTGGCCTTGTCCACACGATAAAATCGCTCGAATATACGGTTCAAATGTTCTTTGGGGATCCCACAGCCCTGGTCTCCGACTTTTATGACAGTTTCCCGGGGCGTACTCAATGCCTCTATGGTAACTGTTTTCCCCGGATCGCTGTACTTGATGGCGTTGTCCACGAGATTCAAGATGGCCTGTTCCAAGAGAACGGAATTAATGTTTGCCGTGATACTGTCGCTGCACCGGCAGACGAGTTCGATGCTCTTTGCCTCGGCTTTTTTGCTGCAATCCCTAATAACCGCGTCGAGTACGTCGTTTACCGAGCCGGCTTGCAAGGGAACCTCGCCTTTTTCAGTATCCCGTTCTATCCGGGACAGACTCAAGAGATCCTCGATAATTGAGTTCAGGCGATCCGTATGTTTGAGGATAATCTCAAGGAATCGTTCCGCTGTTTCCGTATCACGAATGGCTCCTTCTCTCAGAGTTTCCAGAAATCCTTTGATGGAAGTTATCGGGGTCTTCAGCTCGTGAGAAACGTTCGCGACGAAATCCCGGCGAATATTTTCCAGCGTCTTCAATCGCGTGACATCGTTGAGCACCACCAGTGCGCCGATTCCTTTGGACTGCTCGTCTCTCAAAATCGAGCCATGCGCTTGCAGGAATTTCTCAGGCTCGCCCATAAAAACGATGTCGCCTTCCAGCCATTCTTCCCCGCCTAGAATTCGGCTAACGAAGCGGTGAAAATCCGTATTGCGAATAGATTCTTGAACGCTTCTGCCTTTGACTCTTTCTCTATCGATGCCGAAGAGTTCTTCCGCAGCATCGTTAATTTGCAGAACTCGCTTCTCCTCATCCACCACGACAACGGCTTCCATCATCCCTGAAAGCACTGCTTCGAGTTCATTTCGTTGTTTGGTAATGAGATTGAGCCTTTCGTTCAACTGCGAGGCCATTTGGTTCATTGCCCGGGCAAGCTCTCCAAATTCTTCGGAATCCGGCACTTCCAGCCTGTAATGAAGATCACCCTTGGCAAATCTGGCCGCGCCTTGCTTCAACTGCACAATGGGCCTGTTGATCTTGTAGGAAATCAAATAGCTGAGGGCGGCAGCAAGAAGAAAAAAGATCAATCCTCCCACCAGGATTTCTCGATAGATGCTTCTGAGCACCGTTCCAAGAGGAGGTTGCGGTATAGCAGTTCGTATGGCTGCAATGACACGATCGTTGTGGATCACCGGGACCGCAACGTAGAGCATCTTTTCGCCGGAAATGAAACTGTATCGGGCATTTACTCCCAGTTTTCCCTCAAAAGCCTCGATAATTTCAGGACGCCTGGCATAATTGCCAATCTTAAGAATGTCTTCGTGGGAATCACCCACAATCTGCCCGGAGGGCAAGGACACCGTTATCCGGCCGGAAATTCGATGGCCGATCTCTTTCAAGAGAGTATCAACATCTGCGGCGGTTCCAGCCGAAATTCTCGGGGCGAGCAGTTTCTCCGCAATGAGAGCCTCATTCTTGAGAGCGTCTACCAATCGTGTATTACACAAATTTGCCAGAATGCCGGAGCTATACCAAACCATTGCCACCAACGCGAAGATGAATACCAGCAAATGAGACGGATACACATTCCAGGGTAATTTCGGCCTTCTTGGCATGGACAAAACCTGATGTATCGGTTGTCGAAACGCGTACGGGACATCACACCGGATCGAAGCAATTGTGCACCGGCGTCCGGATGACCCGATTGTTCATTCCTTTTCGCCTCCGAACGAGGCTCGTTCTGGTGCCGATGGAACCGGCTGCCTACTCCTTGAACCTGTAGCCTACTCCTCTGACTGTGTGAATAAACGCGCCTGCTTCTCCGAGCTTTTTTCGAAGTCCCACGATCTGAACGTCCACAGAACGCTCAGTGACAGCGTAGTCTTCCCCTTTTACCGCATTTATTATCTGATCCCGGCTGAACACCCAGCCGGGCCGCCGGGCCAACAGGTGGAGGATTCGAAATTCAGTTACGGTGAGGGCTATCGCCGCTCCGTCGACGAATGCTTCATAGCGAACAGGGTCGATGACGAGCCCCTCTATTTTTATGACGGACGTTTCGTCTTGTTCGGGTTGTTGTTTCCTTCGCAACGCCGTCTTGATGCGGGCAAGCAAGACCCTGGGGCTGAACGGCTTGTTCACGTAATCGTCGGCTCCCAGTTCAAGACCCGCGACGATATCCGCGTCTTCGCCTTTTGCCGTGAGCATGATGAGAGGTATGCCCGCGCTGGCCGCGTTCCTTTTCAGGGCTCTGCAAACATCCAACCCGTCAAGCCCCGGCAGCATGAGGTCCAGCAGTATCAAAGCGGGCGGATCTTCACTGACCCGCGCCAGTGCTTGTTCGCCGGACTGGACACATTGCACCTGATATCCTTCCTTAGCAAGGTTGTATCTCAGCAATTCCAATATGTCTTCCTCGTCGTCGACTACGAGGATCTTCTCTCTGGGCATGACGATACTCTCTTGAAATATGGGTTATCCGCCACTCACCTGGCGTCGCCCAGGGTCTTTATAAGGCCGCGGGCATTATCGGTCAGGCTCCCTCTTCCCTCATAGAACACGTCCTGAACCGTAATCCCCTTTCCGTGATAAACCTCATTTGCAGCGCTGTCGGGTTCGAGAGTCGCTCCGTTCAAAGCGAGGCCCGCAAACAGGCCTTTGGATCTCGAATACGACAATATACCGGATTCAAATCCCATGTTGGTTTCCGCACCTGCGGCACGTCCCACGGGCCCGGCAGCTATGGAAATGTCGGCACCCAAAATAAACTTCTCCTCCAGAAGTCGTTCAACGCCCTGTTCGGTCATGATGAGGAGAATGAGATCCGTGTATTGAGCCCCCAGTTGCACACCCACACTGCCGCCTTGAATCTTGAAAAATGCCGGCCTGCTCCATTCTCCCGTTTTGTCGTCTCGTCTCAGGACAATACCGCTCCCCCGGCTCGCGCCGAAAACCGCCCCGACTTTCCAGACTCCCGGAAATATCACCACCCCTTTTGATCGCCTGATCAAATCCTTGGGAATTCCCCGATCCGGCATTTCGAGGGCGTCTTTGAGAACGAGATTACACTGGGGAATGCGACTGTCCAATTCCTCGAAGGTCACAGCGAAGCAATCGCCAGGCCGCAGCAAAGCCGCGACACAGGTGAACGCAACGACAAGAACATGGATTTTGCTCTTCATGATTCCGACCGGCGGCACAAGGGCTCAGTGTTTGAATGCTCTCTGGTTCGTAAACATCATGGTTACTTTCGGATCAGCCTCGTTGCATGCTTGAATAGATTCAAAGTCACGGTCAGACCCGCCCGGGTGGACAATTGCGGAAATTCCTTCCTTAATGCCTACCTCCACCCCGTCCCTGAACGGGAAGAACGCGTCTGAAACCATGACCGATCCGATGAGACCTGCTTTGGCCTGCCTTGTGTCCTGGTCCAACTCCTGACGAGCTGTCCCGTCCTTCATCTCGCTGAACGGAACTTTGTACCGTTCGAAGCACAGTCGATCCCGGTATTTGACGTACGCTTTCACCACGGCAATTTCAGCGACACCCACGCGGTCCTGCTCGCCGGTCCCAATGCCTACGGTGCAGCGATCTTTGACGTACAACACGGAATTTGAAGTAACTCCCTGTTCCACGGCCCATCCGAATACCATATCCTTCAGTTCGCGTTCCGTAGGCTTACGCTCCACGCCATAATCTTTTCCTTGGTAGACCGCTCGCGCGGGAATCAGGTCCGCAGGGGAGCGTATTGCATTGACCTGTGATTGTTGAACGATGATCCCGCCATCCATAAGACACTTAAAATCGACAAATCGACTGGTTACGAACTCAGCGAGGCGGTCCATACGAGGAATGGCGAGAATTCGCAGGTTCTTGCGTTTCCCGAGCACGTCCACCGTGCCGTCCTCGTAATCGGGTGCTGCTACGACTTCCAGATAATTTTCCGAAATAAGCTCGGCCGTGGCCCTGTCCACCGGTCGTGTGAATACTGCGGCTCCGCCAAATGCAGCAATACGATCTGCCATATTGGCCGCATAATACGATTGAGACAGATTATCATGCATTGCCACTCCCGAGGGATTGTTGTGCTTCATTATGGCGCACGCGGGAGATTCCAGTAAGAACTTCAAGATGTTCAGAGCGTTGTCCACGTCCGTGAGATTCGTTTTTCCGGGATGCTTGCCCGCCTGAATCATTTCCGATTCCGTCAGAGCGCTCACCAAACCGTTTGCCGGCTCTATGAAGCGACAGTCCCCCAGCGTGAGATTCCCGGAAACAAGCTGGTACAAAGCCGCTTCCTGGCCCGGGTTCTCTCCGTATCGAAGCCCCTTTTCGACGAGATTCCCCTGTGAATCCGGTATCTTCCAGGCTCTTTTCCTGTAAGTCAAGGTCTGATCTCCGAACGAAATTTGCATGGTCGCGGGAAAATGGTCGTCCATAACCGTTTTATATTTCAGCTTGATGTCCTCCATGAGCGCCTCCTCGGTGGTTCGCGGATCCGGTACATTCACGGGCTCAGTCGTTCGTTGCGGTGTGGTGGAGCACAAACGGCCTGACTTTACCACGCTTCGAACAATATCGGGAGTGTTCTTGTCCGAACCTCAGGATTTTTTCCGGAAAGCTGCCTCTCCCGCGACAACGGCGGCCGAGCAAACGTGAAGCTTCTCCTTGAAGGCGGCGCCATGGGGAGGACATCGTCGTAAGAAGGTATTTCAGACCGATGCGCGATCAGACAAGTGACGATGGATGAAGCCCGTCCTGGCGGGTTTCCGAAGCAAGTCAGGCCGCGCGGTTCGTAGCGGAGGACTTCTGGCAGGACAGGCCGTGAACCACCCTTTCAATGTGACTCTTTTGAAAGCGCATTGGCATCAGACATCTTGTCGCCTGCACGAGCACTGACACCCATCGTCCCACCCGAACCCGAATGGAGACCAGCGAACAAGCGGCGATCTTTCGGCCGGGACTAAATAATGTTATACATATGTGTGCCGAACCGACAGGAGTGTCCGCTGTGAATAAAACCAGATCATTACTGTCCTGGGCTGCAGTCTTCGTCGCAGGATTCCTCGCGGGAGTTTTTTTTGC
Organism: Desulfomonilaceae bacterium; assembly: GCA_035319325.1. GTDB lineage: Bacteria > Desulfobacterota > Desulfomonilia > Desulfomonilales > Desulfomonilaceae > DATHCX01. The sequence continues at coordinate 47,823 of DATHCX010000152.1, read as the reverse complement.
CGCTTGGAAGCTGGACACTGTGACCCCGGGTCGAGCTCCCAAGATGGAAGCCCGCGAACAAAACGCACAGACTGAACTGCAAGCCCGCGTTGCAGGCCTTGAAAAAATGTTGGCCGCCAAACCGAACGATCTCAATGCCACGATTCAACTGGGCAATGACTATTTTGATTTAGGCAACCACCAGAAAGCAGTGGAATACTATGAAAAGGCCCTGCATATCGACCCCCGCAATCCCGATGTCATGACCGATATGGGCATTAGTTACCGGAAACTCGGGAAACCCGACGAATCCATAAAAGCGTTCAAGAAGGCCCTGGAAATAGATCCCAAACACGCGATGGCACTGTTCAACATGGGCATCGTGCTGCGTGACGATCTGAAGGACGACGAGGGAGCGCTCGCCGCATGGGAAAGCTTCCTGAAAGTTGCAGAAGAGTCACCCCACGCAGTCATGATTCGTCCGTGGGTCAAACAGCTCAAGGAAAAAATTGCAGCATCTTCGACGACAAAGGGAAGCGAACACAAATAATCGGGAAGGTAATGATTCATACAGATGCGTTTTCAAATACCTGACATCGGGGAGGAACTTCTTGTGAAAAATTCTTCCCCGAACCCCACCTCAAAAACTGTTGGCACTCGCCGGCATCTGCATTTCCGCTGAGGCAATGCCGATGCCGGCGCATGATAGAAGTTTCCGGGAGGGGGTTGGGCAGGGCACTCGTTACAAAGAGGGTCCCCCCAATCTTACTTTTTTGAAAGCGCATTCGTATCTGTCACCCGGGGGAAGTGACTTACCTAGTCGGCCAACCGATGAATAAGGAATTCTGTGAGCGCGGCGAGTCCATGCGTGGGCATATAATTGCTCGCGGAAACGTCGTACAAGATCTTGCTGTACGGAGCAAATTCTTCGTCCTGGGTCCAGTAGACAAATGCCACCGGCAGTCGGGGGAAGAATTTGAACAGGTAGCCCTCGTCCCCCAGATCTATCGGCCTGCCTCCCCACTGCAACACGCGGGAAATTTTTGTCTCTTTCTCCAGGGAAAAGAATTTTCCGAGCAGATCACTGGTTTTCTTCGCGAAGTGAGCTCCCATAACAGAACCGTGACGCAACGTCCGGATATCGATCCACTGTCCCATCACTCTCACTGCTGTCCCTAGATTCTCTGCCGCGGCAATGAAATGCTGCAAAACCAGAACCTTCATGGCTAAAGTATCCACCGGCTCATGCTCGGCTCTGATCCGATAGGGAACAAACTCCAATACAAACCAGCTGTGCAGAAACGGAATCACCACCCGGGGAATACCGTCGCTCTTGTACGCCGCTTCACACGTTTCGGCAATGGTAAGGGGATCTATGCGTTTGACTTTGCGGATCAACTCGTCGTACATGCCCTGAAGTTCATCGACGTTTTTTCCGGTTTTTTCCCGTTCAAGCCACATCGTGTATTCGTCGGGGGGGGGCATGTTCGACTCCGATTCTGTCAATCCCGGATCCGCACTATGGAGCGGATTCTACAAGCGTCCTCTTGGTTACTACACAGCGGGACATCGGTCTCCAAAAAAGAAAGACCCTCCAAAGAGGGCCTTTCCGTCATTTATTCGGCTCTGCAGCGGCTTACATGAAAGGCATGTTGAAATTCAGGCTGAAGCTTCCGCCAACCGTCCAGGTGAGCCTATGCACCGTCAAATCATATCTCGTATTGAGCCCGGTCGGGTCGGTCTTGGCATTCGCCTGGAGCTTGCCCTCGGTTCCGTTCCAGCGTGCGAATACACCGATTGAGCCGGGGCCGAAGCTCTTGGAATACTCACCAAAAAATTCCAGGAAGTAGCCGTTGTTGTAGTTGCCGTGAGCTTCAAAGTCCGCTACCGCATTGTTAAAGGATTCGCGGTACGTCACGTTGCCTATGAGAGTGGGAACGCCCACCGCACGGACAACGAGGTTGCCCATCGAGCTGGAATAGGCAAACTGCGTCCCGAACAACGGGATATACCCATTGGAGGTCACGTCGGCCGTGGAATTCAAAGTGGCGAAACCGCCCTGATCTGTCGGACGTTTGAACTTGATCGTATAATAATCGTACCTCAAACCAGCCAAAAGCGTCAATCCTGCAGGTCCGTTCAAAGCAAACAGACCGTCTACATACCACCACCCGGGATCCACTTCCCAGGTACGATACAATGCACCATCGTTGTAAAGTTCTCTGGAGCTGGTGTTGGACGGCACCAGGTACCATCCTGAGGCGAGAAAGCCGATCCTGTCACTCAGGCAAGCAGTGCCTGTCAACCCCAACCAGAGCCCGCGGTTCGGGGTATTATGATGGACATTGCGTGCAGCCAAGAGAGCCAGCCCCCGCGTGTCTGCGTTGATGCTGGTTCCTTCACGATTCTCCATCCAGCCGACATAACCGACCAAACCACCAGCGGGGCACACCTTTTCTCCGCAGCCGGAATACCCTCCCAGAGGGTTTCCGAAAGACGGCAAGCCGGGCAAGCTAAATAGCCCCTGGCCGGGAGCAAGGCCCGGTAAGAGGGCCAGCATCAGACAGCCAAAAACAATAGCAGCAACACGTTTCATACCCATATCCTCCTAAAAAGAAAGAAAAAACACCAACAAAGTTTATGGAGCCGAAACTCCTCTATAGAACTAGTTATACCATTCCTGTAAACGAAAAATCGGCCTTTGTCAAGAAATAAGATAGCCAAAATAGCATTGAGCATGCAGATGCAGCATTCCTGGACACATGACGTACCGGCCTTTGAGCAGACTCTCCAACACCTGCAGATATCCCGGCGCGAACCATGGAAAATTCCTGAGGCCGTCTCAGGATCCAGGAGCGCCCCGAGTCCGTGTTGGCAAGGACAACATCTCTGCGTTTCGAACCATTTTGACGTGCGACCCTCCGAGTCTGCATGGCCGGACCACTTGCGGCGCGCTCGGTCCGGGACATTCGGCTGGACGACCCGAAAATTCTGAAGGCTCCTGTGGGGCGTGCTGCGTTTGATTTAAATTAAATAAAAAATAATAAGCATGTTATGATGATTTATTAATGTAATGTATAAACAATAGGTTATGTATAATCCGGCTTGACACTATATTTCTTTCATGTTATTGTATTTTTAATACATAACATTTTCCAGTTCAAACAATATCACTTTTGCGTCCTGAGCAAAAGCCAGCAACACAGGATGTATATATCGGTTTCTTCCTGATGCGCATGACGTTTGTTCAAACAACAAAGTGAATAGTTTTGTATGCTTTGTGATTATCTTTTTAGTTTTATGTCTTTTTTTATTTCAGAAGGTAAGGATAGGTATGCTCGCCAGAGGTTTCACGCTCATAGTCGTTTGTCTCTTGGTTCTTGCTACACTCCGTCTCGCAGGCGGCGAAAATTTTGCCATCGTTCTTGACGGATCTTTGGCCGCGCCTGTGACAACCCCGCATTTCCTCCCCTCTGTGGGAATTAAGAAATTCTTGAACAGCTTCACGTCTTACGAATTTCCCAATCCTTTTGCACCCCAACAAAATCCCCTGAGTCGCCTGGAATTTCCCGTAGACCAATGGTTTTTGGGCGTAAAGCAAGCTTACAAGGCTCAGACGTGGTCTCTGACGGGTGAGTTTTGGATCAATGTGAACCGTGAGTCCAGCCTGAAGATGCAGGACAGCGACTGGGATGACGACCTGATTCCTGTTCAAAAGACGGTATTCAGTGAGTCCGATTGCAGGTTGAACAGAGGACTGATGTTCGACGTGGGGGTTACGCTTCCCACGCCTCTCACTGTGTCCTCCTATCTCAGGCCCGTAGCGGGTTGGAGGTATCAGCACTTTTTCTTCACGACTCACGACGGGTATCAGGCTGAGCTGGGAAATGGCGGAAGCAGCCTGCCGGGAGATGGAATCGATTTCAAGCAGACGTTTTCTCAATGCTATATTGGCGGCACCCTGCAGACAAGCTTCAACCCGCCGGTCCTGAGGGAATTTGTGCCGCCTGCGTCCGTAGGCCTGCAATGCGATTATGCAATCGTAAATGCCGTCAACGAGGACCTACACTTGTGGCGAATCGGACATCGTGTTACCACTGAACAGACTCTGGGACACTGCTGGCACGTGTCGGCCAATGTCGGCTGGATGAGAGCGGGGAGTTTCACGGCTCGGTTCGAAGTGGATTTCAAAAGGCTCATTACCCACGGAGACCACAGATTATCCAATCTTGCCCTGGATTTTTCATTCGGCGGGGCACGGGTCTGGTCTGATCAGGCCTCTGTGAGCGCATTTGCAGAATACCTTTTTTGAGAGTTCCCGCCTAGGTTTCCCCCTGAATCAGTCTCAAGCGTTCTCGGAACGAATCGACGGGTTGAGCGCCCACAATTCTGAATTTTTCATTGACGATGAAGGTCGGAACCGCGCTTACTCCGTATGTGGAAGCCTCATGCAGTGCTTGCTCAATTCGGGAAACGTAAACCCCGGTGATTAGAGCGTGTTTTAGATCATCGGAGTCCAACCCCACATCAGCGGCAAGACCGAGCAGGATTTGCATGTCACCTATATCAAGCAGATCGGTGAAGTACGCTCGAAAAACATGGTCGTGAAACGAGTGGAATCGACCCTTGTCCGCCGCATATTCGCCGGCTTCCAGTGCGGCGCGGGAATTGGACAAAAAGGACCGTTCCCCGAAATGTATGCCGTAAGGTTCTCCGGCCTTATTCAGGGTAGCATACCGTTGTTTCATATCCACGCCGGGGAACAATTCGGTAAAAGGCATTCCTTGAGGGGGTGTCAGCGGCCGCAGGTGAAAAGGGAGCCATGTGTCTTCCAGGGGAAATTCTTCTTTCAATTGTTCGACAATGCCCTTGCCGATGTAACAATACGGTCAGACGAAATCGGAAAATATGCGCAAGCGAATGGTCATCGGGGTTCATCCTTTTTGAACTCATTTTTGATAATTGCGAAAATTTCTGAATCGCTGAAAGCCTCGTCCGCTGAATCCAAGCAGTTCTTCAATTCGTCTTCCGTCACGCTCTCGGGTCTTCTGAGTGCATCGAGAGGGCAGATGAATTCTTTTCCCGATCTGTCCTTCACTCTCACGTACACGCCCGGTTTGGTCCGTCTGTCCATGGGAACCTCCGTACCCGATGAATAGAACCCACAGGTATGGGGACACCATATCTTGATCGGGAATCGAAGGAAAGACTTCACGCCGCGGTTCGTGCAAAAAAAAAGCAATCCTGAAGGAGGATTGCTAAGAGGGTATGGTTTAGGATTTTACCAGAAGAAGAGCAAGTCCCGTGCCAATGCGGTAAGGTCTTGAAATAACGGACACTGACACAAGCATTCCGGTGAAAATCCCGGTCAGCCGTTTAATCGCTTCACAGTACTCAGGGCTTTTCCTCCAATACCAGGAAATAATTTCGCACTCCCGGGCAAAACCTCCAATTAAGCCGCAATGCTTGAAACACTTTCAGGTTCAGACCGTATGGTTGCGCGAAAATTACGCATTCTCCACGGCGGGGCGCGCATGACGAAAAACAGAGGCGCGACGATTACCGCTCTTCTATAATTCTCGAAAATTGTGTCGGGTTATCTCATAATTCTGGCCCGAATGCCGGTTGTCCAATCATGTCATTGCGAGGAGCGGAGCGACGAAGCAATCTCTGTCTTGGTCGGTTGGAGATTGCTTCGGGCTTTGCCCTGGCAATGACAATCTTCCAATCTTTTCGCGTGATCAAAACCTACATTACTTTTGAGAATCTCTTATAATGACTACTACGAATGCGCTTTCAAGAAGCAAGATTCGGGGGGACCTCTTTGTGAAGAGTGTCCAGCCCAAACCTCGTCCCAGAACGCGCTAGTGTTGTGTCCCGCAAAAAGCTTTCAAATCACCGACTCGGTCGGGACGCGAATCAGGGTCATTGCGAGGAGCGACGCGACGAAGCAATCTCCAGCCTTTATTCTGCAACTACGCGAGATTGCTTCGCGTCGCTCGCAATGACAAAACCGGCTTCCCTTGCTCGATGAAAACTTCGGGACAGTCCCAGATGGCCGGTCACGTAAGTTACTTGTGGGACAGCACGCTAGGGGAAAAGACCAAAATGTCCCGGGAAAAGCCGCACACTGGAGGCACGTATGTACAAGTCATTGCAGGAGTATCTGAACAGGGAATTGGAAGAAATCAATGCCGCGGGCTTATACAAGCAAGAGCGCACCATCATGAGCGCGCAGGCGTCGAGGATCAGGGTACGGAAAGGTGAAGTGGTAAATTTCTGCGCAAACAATTACCTGGGACTCTCATCACATCCGGAAATCGTGCAGGCCGCTCAGAAGGGGCTCGTGGAACGCGGCTACGGAATGTCGTCCGTACGGTTCATCTGCGGAACGCAGGATATTCACAAAACTCTGGAGCGAAAGATTTCGGATTTCCTCGGCACGGAGGATACGATTCTCTATTCGTCTTGTTTCGACGCGAACGGCGGATTATTCGAAACACTCCTGGGCAAAGAGGACACGGTGATTAGCGACGCCTTGAATCATGCGAGCATCATAGACGGCGTGCGCCTCAGCAAGGCAGCACGCAGGGTTTATCAGCATGGGGACATGAAGGACCTGGAACAGCAGTTGAAAGTGTCATCGGAATCCAGGGTGAACCTGATAGCGACCGACGGCGTGTTCAGTATGGACGGCGATTACGCGAGGCTGGACGCAATTTGCGATCTCGCGGAGCAGTACCATGCGGTGGTCATGGTTGACGACTCCCACGCTACCGGATTTGTAGGTCCAAACGGCCGCGGCACGCCGGAGCATTTCGGAGTGCAGGACAAGGTGGATGTTATCACTTCTACCCTGGGCAAGGCTCTGGGAGGAGCATCCGGAGGATTCACCAGCGGGAGAAAAGAAATAATAGCGTATCTCCGGCAGCGATCCCGGCCGTACCTGTTTTCCAATTCCGTCGCGCCTCCCATCGTGTACGGGTCCATCACCGCTCTGGATCTCATAGGCAGGAGCGATCGTCTCCGTAAGACGCTGCAGGACAATACCCGGTATTTCCGGCAGGGCATCAGGGAAGCCGGTTTCGCCATTACGGACAGCACTCACCCTATAATCCCCATCATGCTGGGGGATGCGAAGATCGCGCAGGACATGGCCCGGGACCTCCTGGACGAAGGTATCTATGTGATCGGATTCAGCTATCCTGTGGTCCCGAAGGGCAAGGCTCGCATACGGGTGCAGATATCCGCGGGCCACACACGCCAGGAGTTGGATCTGGCACTGGAGGCGTTCGCAACTATAGGAACACGCTATGGGGTGATCGGTCCCAGGGATTCTCAAGAGTAGTGTTTGTCCGTCTACGCCCAAAGGTGGGGAGATTGTCATTGTGAGGGCGAAACCCGACGCAATTTCCAATGAGCCAAAGCTGAGATTGCTTCGTCGTTCCACTCCTCGCAATGACATGGTTAGACCATGCGAAATGCGAGCATCATGAGCGAATCCGAAGCAATTTTCGAGACGTGGTTCGGAGGAATCACTTTTTCAAACAGTGGGTCCCACGGTCGGGATCATTTCAGTATGCTTCCCCATTTCCTTTCCCTTACAGGCGGGTCCGGTTTTCCAGGGCGCGGGAGAGGGTGAGGGGGTCCGTGTATTCCAGAGAGCTTCCTATGGGGATGCCGTATGCGATGCGGGAGACCGTAGCTCCGGAGTCTTTCAATTTGTCCCGAATGTATGTGGACGTGGCCTCTCCTTCAACGGTCGGGTTCAGGGCAAGGATCACTTCGGCGATCTTTTCGGTTTGCACACGGTCCAGGAGTTCCTGAATCCGGATATCCTTCGGCCCGATTGCGTCAAGCGGGGAAAGCACTCCGTGAAGGACGTGATAGCGGCCCCTGAAGTGGCCGGCCTTTTCGATGGCCATGAGGTCCAGAGGTGTTTCCACGACGCATACGCGGCTTGCGTCTCGTCTTGAATCAGAGCACATTTCGCACGGATCCACGTCCGTCAGATGAAAACACACGGAGCATAGTCGGAGATTCTTTTTCACGTCCCGTATGGACGAGATCAGTTCCTGGATTTCCTCTCTGTCGGCATTGAGAAAATAAAAAGCATACCGGGTCGCGGTCTTCTCTCCGACTCCGGGGAGCTTTTTCAATGCCCGTATGAGCGCTTCCAAAGGACCGATCACGGACGTACTCCTGACTGCGAAAAAAGCGGGCTCATGCCTCCCCTGATCCGGCCTCGTTCACATCAAACCGGGAATACGCAGTCCGCCAGTGAGCTTTGACATTTCTTCGGACATGAGTTCGCGAGATTTTTTCAAAGCGTCGTTTACCGCGGCTACTATGAGATCCTGCATGAGCTCTTGATCGTCCGAGGCCAACAATTCCTTCTCTATCTGAATGGAAACGAGTTCCTGGGTGCCGGTGGCTTCAACCTTGACCATGCCCCCTCCGGCCGTTCCGGTAACTATTTTGTCTGCAAGCTCTTCCTGCAGTGCGGTGACTTTGGCTTGCAAACCTTGAGCCTGCTGCATTAAATCTTTAATGTTAATGCCAAACACGGACCGTATCCTCCGTACATGTGCTCTGTGTTTGGACGGCGCCCGCAAATTTACAAACGCAGGGTTCCCTTCTTTCCAATTCGGGTGCGCTCGTCGTTCGGATCTTGGAGATGGAAGCTCTCGGTTCCGCCTCTGTGAATATGAGTCGGCAGAGGCGAACGTGTTTTCATGATCGATAAGGAGTATAAGTGTGTCTCCATGACCGAAAAAACCGCTCCAGAAGGTACACACTACCAGAAGCGCACCCTTGAGGCAAACAAAGGATGAAACGACCCGAAATACTCCTCGTGAATCCATGGATCCACGACTTTGCCGCATACGATTTGTGGGCGCGGCCTCTCGGCCTGCTGGTTCTTGCTACGCGGCTCAGGCGCTTGGGCTGGGAGCCCAGAGTCGTGAATTGTCTGGACCCCGACCATCCGGACATGAAACCCGTCAGATCGAGGCTTCACGGTCACGGCCGGTTTCACAGGACTCCCATACCCAAACCGGATGTGCTGCAACGTATTCCAAGGACGTATTGCCGCTATGGGGTCAGTCCCGACCTCGTGCGAAGGGATCTGGAATCGATTCCGAATCCTGAAGCGATCCTGGTGACCGGGATCATGACGTACTGGTATCCGGGAGTCCGGGAAACCATCCAATTACTGCGGGAGGTCTTTCCCGGCAAGCCGATTCTGTTGGGAGGAGTGTATCCGTCCTTGCTTCCGGATCACGCGGGGAGTGTCGGGGCTGACGACGTAATTTCCGGACCGGTTGAATCAGTGCTCGCCGAAATACTTTTCCGCAAGACCGGACTCCTTTCCCGCGAGGTTCCTCCGGGCCCTGAGTTTTTACCGGCTCTGGATCTCATGCGAAAGGTGCGATTTCTTCCTCTTCTTACGTCCAGAGGATGCCCGTTCAGATGCGTATATTGCGCTTCGGACCTCATTTCACCTCCCTTTGTCCGGCGAACGCCCGCACAAGTAGTGGACGAGATCCGGGCCACGGTTGACCGGTATGGAATCTCGGACATAGCCCTGTACGACGATGCTTTTCTTGTGAACGCCCAGTCTCACGCCTTGCCCATTCTGGAATCCGTGATTGACGAGATTCCCGGTTTGCGCTGGCACTGCCCCAACGGGCTTCACGGATCGGCCATCACCCGGAAGGTTGCGTCAGCCATGAAGAGAGCAGGGTTCGAGACCATACGGATCGGCCTGGAAAGTTCGTCTGATGAGTTCCATTCCCGAACCGGAGGAAAAACGAATATCAGGGGATTCGTTGCAGCCGTGGAGAACCTCAAGGAGGCCGGATTTTCCCGAAAGCAGATCGGGGTGTATCTTCTCGTGGGGATGCCGGGCCAATCAAGAACCACAATCGAAGCCGACGTGGAGCGGGTCCTGGCTGCGGGTGCCCATCCCAAGCTCGCCGAATACTCACCCATACCGGGCACAACGATGTGGCCCCAGGCCCTGGAGCGTAGCCGGTACCCTATAGACACGGAACCGCTTTTTCACAATTGCACTCTTCTCCCCGTGGCGGAACCGGATGTTGACCCAGAGTTCCTCCAACTCACCCGAAAACGGATAAGCAACGTATATACCGGTTCTCGAAAATTGTGCCGGATTTTCTCGTAATCCTGGCCCGCATACCGGTGATCCAATCATGTCATTGCGAGGAGCGGAGCGACGAAGCAATCTCGATGTTGGTCGGTTGGAGATTGCTTCGGGCTTTGCCCTCGCAATGACAATCTTCCAATCTTTTCGCGTAGCCAAAACCGACATTACTTTGAGAGAAGCCCTACAGGGCCGGGCATTGAAAATAGTTCGTTCCGTACGCAGTCAGCCAGGCTGTCTCCGGAGCGTAGTAAGGCTTGCCGTCCGAAGCGGAGAGACCACCCGGCCGGATAATTTCATTGTTAATGCGCAGCACTCTCTATTCAGCTGAAATAGCAGGAGAAAATAATTGATTGAGCCCGGCTATTGCGGGTGTTCGGTTCAAGGCCGCAAATGTTGACACGGAGTAGTGTAACTGGTAAATATAAGAGACTACTCCATCGCAATTCCAAAAAAATACTCTCGGAAGGTGAAGTTCCTATGGCCCAACCGAAGGACGTGGTAGGCGCCGCTCTCGTCGTCGGAGGCGGAATCGCCGGGGTGCAGGCCTCATTAGATTTGGCGGAGTCGGGTTACAAGGTATATCTGGTTGAAAATCAGACGGGAATCGGCGGGCGTATGGCCCAGCTGGACAAAACCTTCCCGACCAACGATTGTTCTACGTGCATTTTTTCCCCGAAGCTCGTGACGGTCGGTCAGAATCCGAATATCCAGCTCCTTTCTTACAGTGAAGTGGACGATATTCAAGGCGAACAAGGCCGTTTCAAGGTGAGAATCCGCCAGAAGTCACGCCACATCAGAAAAGATCGGTGCAAAGCCTGCGGAGACTGTGCGACTGCATGTCCGGTTGCCGTTCCCAACGCGTTCGACAACGATCTGAGCAAGCGCCGCGCGACCTACCGGTTGTTTCCTCAAACCATACCCCAGACCTTCGTAATCGAAAAAGCGGACCGCGCCCCTTGCGTGGTCGCGTGCCCCGCGCACATCAACGTGCAGGGATACGTGCAGCTCATTACCCAGGGTAAGTTCAAGGAATGTATAGAGTTGATCTACAAGAACCTGCCCCTGCCCGGCGTGCTGGGACGCGTGTGCCCGCATCCTTGCGAGAAGGCCTGCCGCCGCGCGGAAAAAGACGAGCCCGTATCCATTTGTAAGTTGAAACGCTTCGCTGCCGATCAGGTGGATTATGCGAATTTATCCATTCCGGAGATCACCCCGAGGGAAGAAAAAGTTGCCATCGTGGGTTCCGGCCCTGCAGGTCTTTCCGCCGCGTACTATCTCGCGTTGAAGGGATACCAGGCGACCATTTTCGAGGCCGCGCCGGTTCTGGGCGGGTGGCTGCGTGTCGGAATCCCCGAGTACAGACTGCCCCGAGACGTTCTGGAAAAAGAAATCCAGCATATACTCAGTCTTGGTGTGGAAACGAAAACGAATTCCGCCCTCGGCAAAGACTTTACTCTTGAGGATCTGAAAAAACAGGGTTTCAAGGCCACATATCTCGCGGTAGGTTGTCAGAAAGGGGCCAAACTGGCAATTCCGGGGGAAGAGAATGATGGCGTGATCCAGGGCGTTGACCTGCTACGGGATGCCGCTCTGGGCAAACCGGTTGTGGGCGCGCGAAAAGCCGTGGTGATAGGCGGCGGAAACGTGGCCATAGACGCTGCCCGTACGCTGGTGCGCATGGGTGCTGATGTCAATATCGTCTATAGGCGCTCCCGCCAGGAGATGCCCGCGTTCGGCGAAGAAGTCGATGCAGCCATCCACGAAGGTGCCAAGATCCAATTCTTGGCTGCTCCCGTGGAGGTCGTCACCAACGGCGGCAAAGTCACGGGACTCAAGTGCATAAAAATGGAGCTGGGTCCGGCGGATCAGTCCGGCCGCAGAAGGCCCATTCCGGTTGAAGGTTCGGAATTCGTGGTTGATGCTGACGTAATCGTTCCGGCTATCGGCCAGATCATCGATCCCGACCTGTGGGACGCAGTTTCCGGACTGGAGCAGACTCGAAGAAACACGATATTTGTCGATCCCGTTTCCTACGGCACTTCCATTGACGGCGTCTTCTCCGGAGGCGACGCGGGAACAGGTCCTGCCACGGTGGTGGAAGCGGTGGCCGCAGGACGTGAAGCAGCGGAATCCATTTCCCGGTACCTACTCGGCGAGGACATGTACGTCGGCCGTCCCCTGGAATTCCCCGAAAATCCGCAATATCCCCCTATTCCACCCGAAATCAAGCGTGAGGTTCGGGCCACGAATCCCGAGATTTCTGTTTCCCAGCGAAAAGGCTTCCAGGAAGTGGAACTGGCGTTTGCTGAAAACGAGGCGCTCCGGGAAGCGAACCGATGCCTGAACTGCGGTGTTTGTTCCGAGTGTATGGAATGCGTGAAAGCATGTCCTGCACAGGCTATAGACCATGCGATGGAAGACGATTATCTGGACGTGGAAGTTGGCACCATAATCCTCTCTCCTGGTTACGAAATGATCGATCCTGACAAGGTGAGGGGCGAGTTCTCCTACGGAACAGCTGCTAACGTGCTCACCAACATGGAATTCGAACGTATGCTGAGCGCGTCCGGTCCGAACGCGGGTGAGGTCAAACGGCCGTCGGACGGCCACCATCCGAAAAAGGTGGCATGGATACAGTGCGTCGGCTCCAGGGATCCACAGAAGGGGATGCCCCATTGCAGCTCCATATGCTGCATGGCTTCCATCAAGGAGGCGGTCATTGCCAAGGAGCACGATGCAAACATCGAGCCCACCATTTTCTACATGGATATCAGGGCGTACGGGAAAGACTTTGACGCGTACTACGAACGAGCGAAGAACGGCGGCGGAGTACGTTTCGTCAGGTCCATGATCAGCAGGGTCGTGGAAGATCCCATGACTCACAATCTCAATGTGACCTACCTGGACGAAAATCAGAAGCTCGCGACGGAAACCTTCGAAATGGTGGTCCTCGCAGTGGGACTCAAGACTTCCCGGGAGTCCAGGGAAATCGCAGAAAAAATCGGTGTCGAACTCAATGAATCCCAGTTCTGCTCCACCACGTCGTTCGAGCCCGTTCAGACGAGCAGACCCGGAATTTTTGCAGCAGGAATGTTCCAGGGGCCGAAGGATATCCCGCAAACCGTTATGGAAGCGTCCGCGGCAGCGGGGGCATCATCCGCTCTGCTGGCAGGAGCACGAAACACCCTCTCGACGAAGATAGAGTTTCCCCCACAGCGGGACGTGTCCGCCGAAGAGCCTCGGATCGGCGTATTCATTTGCCGGTGCGGTATAAACATTGCCAACGTCGTAGACGTGCCGAAAGTCGTGGAACACGTGCGAACGCTGCCCAACGTGGTCTTTGCCGACGAGAAGCTGTTCACCTGCTCTCAGGACACGCAGGAGCAGTTCCTCGAAATTATAAACGAACACAGGCTCAACAGGATTGTGGTCTCCGCGTGTAGTCCTCGAACGCACGAGCCCATGTTCCAGCTCACCATGGAAAAAGCGGGACTCAACCCGTATCTGTTCACCATGACGAATATACGGGATCAGTGCTCCTGGGTACATGCCACGAACAAACCTGACGCTACGCTGAAGGCAATGGATCTCGCACGAATGGCCGTTGCCAGAGCTGCTCTTTTGGCTCCTCTGGAGAAGGGCAAAATGGAGGTGGTCCCCAAGGGGCTGGTTCTGGGCGGCGGCGTTGCCGGTATGACCGCGGCTTTGAACTTGGCCGATCAGGGATTCCAGGTGTATCTCGCCGAAAAGAACGACCGGCTCGGCGGCAATGCCATCTCCATAGAAAAGACCATTCACGGCGAACCCCTCAAGCCGTTCCTCACGGATCTGGTGGGCAAGGTGGAGTCTCATCCCAAGATCGAGGTTTACAAGAGTTCCACCTTCTCGGATCTCACCGGTCACGTGGGCCATTTCAAGGGAAAGATCACCCCGGTGGGTCAGGCCCCCCATGAAGTGGAGTTCGGCGCGGCGGTCATCGCCACTGGAGCGGTGGAATCCAAACCCACTGAATATCTCTATGGCGAACACCCCGCTGTTGTGACACAGCACACCCTTGAAGAACGGATCATGGCGGGGGATCCGACCCTCAAGAACGTGAAAACCGCCGTTTTTGTCCAGTGCGTGGGATCCCGTTGCGATGAGCGGCCGTACTGTTCGAAGATATGCTGTGCCGGTTCTGTGCGCCTTGCGGATCGGCTGAAAGAAATCAACCCCAATGTGAAAAACTACATCATATACCGGGATCTCCGCACGTATGGGCTTCTGGAGAAGTATTACACCGAATCCCGCAAGACCGGCACTATCTTCGTGCGGTACAATCCCGAGCTGAAGCCAACAGTGGAAGTTGCCGGAAACCAGTTAATGATAAAAGTCCGGGATCTTGTGTTGGATGAGGACATCACCATACCCGCCGATCTACTGACCCTGGCGGCGGCAATCGATCCCGCGGAATCCAACAAAGAACTGGGGCAACTGTTCAAGGTCACGGTCCATTCCCAGGGCTTTTTCATGGAAGCTCACATGAAACTGCGCCCTGTGGACTTCACCACTGAAGGAGTGTTCCTGGCCGGATTGGCCCACTATCCGAAACCCGTGGACGAATCCATAGCCCAGGCCATCGCTGCCGCTCAGAGAGCCTCGATACTCCTGAGCAAGAAAGAGATGACGATTCCGGGAGTAATATCCAAGGTCGATCCCACGAAATGCGCTGTGTGCCTGACCTGCGTGAGACTCTGCCCGTACGGTGCTCCTCGCATCGATGAAGAGACACACAAGGCGGAGATCGTGCCGGCCCTGTGCCAGGGATGCGGCATCTGTTCGTCGGTGTGCCCGGGTAAGGCCATCGAGCTCCAACATTTCAGAGACGACCAGGTGTTTCAGGAGATCGACGCTCTTCTGGAATCAGCTTCATAACCCGAGTAGCGCAAGGAAAATGGTCCTTTTCATAGGAGAAAGAGATGCAAGCCGGTGTTCATCCGCCTGCGGGCGATTTGGCTTCCGTGATCAATCAGTGTTTTCAATGCGGCAAGTGTTCTGCCGGGTGTCCAGTGGCATCGGAGATGGATTTGATGCCTCACCAGCTGGTTCGTCTTGCAGTGCTGGGCAATGTGGACCGTATCGTGCAATCCAAGAGCATATGGCTGTGTTTGACGTGCCATACGTGCGGGGCCCGATGTCCGAACGGCATTGATGTTCCGGCTCTGTTGGATCCGATTCGCCATCAGGTGATCCGGAGCAATATGAGCACTGCTCAATCCCCGGTGCCGACGTTCCATACCGCGTTTTTGAAGAATATCCGTATGTTCGGCCGCGTGCACGAGCTGTCGCTTGTGGGCGTGTACAAGATGAAGACCAAGACCTACTTCGACGATATGGAGCTGGGCTTGACCATGTTCCGCAAGGGCAAGATGCATCTTCTGCCGCACAGGTCGAGTCACGTGAGCGAAGTAAAAGAAATATTCAAGCAGTCTTCCATGAAATAAGGGAGGCTGTTTTTCCTCCACGCGTCGCTGAGATGCTTTTTCAAGAGGATCGACAATGGAATTCAGTTACTATCCCGGATGCACCCTGACGGGTTCGGCTCAGGAATTGGACGAATCGTTCAGGAGTGTCGCGGAGAAGCTTGGAGTAACGCTCCGGGAGATCCCGGACTGGACATGTTGCGGAGCGTCTTCCGCACACATGGTGGATCATTACCTGGAAGCTGCGCTTCCTGCTCGCGATCTGATGACCGCAGAGCGGCTGGGCAAAGACGTGGTAGCTCCGTGTGCCGGTTGCCACGTGCGCATGAAGGCTGCATCCAAGAGGATTCAGGAAGAGAAAGAGCTTCGGGACAGGTTCCCGTTCAAGGGCGAGATCCAGATTCTTTCGGGCATGGACATGTTCCACAAGGAACAGCTCATGGCGCGATTGAAAGAGCGGTTAACCAAACCGCTGACCGGCCTTCGGGTGGTGCCGTACTACGGCTGCCTCGCAGTGCGTCCGGTGGAAGTGGTGGAACCCCAGGATCCGGAAAACCCCATGCAGATGGACGACGTTCTGGACGCGCTGGGAGCGGAAGTGTTGAGCTGGCCGTATAAGACCGACTGTTGCGGCGGTTCCATGGCGCTGACCCGCACGGACCTGGTGGTGAAGCTTTCCGGCAAGCTCTTGGACATGGCCATGGCGCTGGAAGCGGATGCAGTGGTGACCCTGTGCCCCATGTGCCAGGCGAACCTGGATACCAGACAGGCGGACATGTCACGGGCAACCGGCAAGGTGTACCAGGTTCCCATCCTGTACCTCACGGAATGTATGGGCATCGCGTTCCAAAACCCCAGAGCGAAAACATGGTTCAACAGGCATATCGTGTCTCCGGAAACCATGCTGGCCGGAAAAGGACTGATCTGATCGGAAGTTGGTCCGCAGCATGCCGATTGATGCATGAAAAGCGGAGAATTCTAGGAGCGGCATCGTGAGCGAAAAGAAAATCGGGGCAATAATGACTGTCGGCGGGGGAATCGGCGGAGTCCAGGCGTCGCTGGATCTGGCGGAATCCGGTTTCAAGGTGTACCTCGTCGAGGAAAAGCCGTGCATCGGTGGGGTGATGGCCCAATTGGACAAGACCTTTCCCACCAATGACTGTTCCGCTTGTATCTTCTCCCCCAAATTGCAGACTCTCGCACAGAACCCCAACATAGAAATACTTGCGTATTCGGATATAGCGGCCATAGAAGGCGAGGCGGGCAATTTTCGAGTGAAAGTGCGACGCAAGGCCAGATTCGTTGACGCCGACAAATGCACGTCCTGCGGCACGTGTGCCGAGAAGTGTCCTACAAAAGTGCCGAATCAGTACAATTTCGGTCACGATATGCGCAAGGCCATTTACAAGGACTATGCTCAGGGCATTCCTTCGGTTTACACGATTGACACGGAACACTGCCGTCTCTTCAAGGGCAAGAAATGCGGCGTCTGCGCGAAAGTGTGCCCCTCGAAGGCGGTGGATTACGAGCAGAAAGACACGTTCGTGGACCTGGAAGTCGGGGCGGTGATCCTGACACCCGGGTACGAGCTGTTCAATACTGCGGGAATTTCCGAATACGGCCACGGCAGAATGCCCAATGTGGTCACGAATCTGGAAATCGAGCGCATACTGAGCGCGTCCGGACCTTTTGAGGGCGAGGTGAAACGTCCTTCTGACGGTGCTCATCCCAAAAAGATTGCCTGGATTCAGTGCGTTGCATCCAGGGATCGCAGAAAGGGCATGCCGCACTGCAGCTCCGTGTGCTGTATGGCTTCCATTAAAGAAGCGGTAATTGCGAGGGAACACGATTCCTCCATTGAGCCCACGATATTCTTCATGGATATCCGGGCATACGGAAAAGACTTCGACAAGTATTACGAGCGTGCCAGGACTCTAGGCGGCGTTCGCTTCATCCGATCCATGGTCAGCCGCGTCGTGGAGGACCCGCTTACGAACGATCTGGAAATTACCTATCTATCCGAGGATGGCCGTCTGGTTACCGAGACGTTCCATATGGTGGTCCTTGCTGTAGGTATCAAGCCGTCGGAATCCACCCTGAAAACAGCCGGAATTCTGAACGTGAAACTGGACGAAAACAACTTCTGCGAAACCGGGACGTTCGTGCCCGTGGAGACGTCTCGGCCGGGAATTTTCGTTGCCGGAGCTTTTCAGGCGCCCAAAGACATTCCGCAAACGGTTGTAGAAGCCTCTGCAGCCGCAGGTGTGGCCGTCCGCATGCTTGCAAGCGAACGCAACACGCTCACGAAAAAGAAAGAATTGCCTCCGGAAAAGAATGTGACCGGGCAAGAGCCGAGAATCGGAGTCTTCGTGTGCAGGTGCGGCATCAATATCGCAGCCACGGTGAATGTTCCGGGAGTGGTAGAGCGCATTGAGAGCCTCCCGGGCGTGGTGTACGCCGGAGAGAACCTGTTCACGTGTTCACAGGACACCCAGCAGCAGATTAAGAAAATTATCGAGGACAACAACATCAATCGGCTCATTGTCGCGTCCTGCACGCCTCGAACCCATCTCCCCTTGTTCCAGGAAACGGCTCGTGAAGCAGGGCTTAACAAGTATCTCGTGGAAATGGCGAACATACGGGAGCACTGTTCGTGGGTTCACATGCAGGAAAAAGAGTCTGCCACGGATAAGGCCGTGGATTTGATTCGGATGGCGATAGCGCGAACGCGCTTGCTCGAGCAGGTGCAGGACCAGCAGTTGCCCATGAATGAGAACGCCCTGGTGATCGGCGGTGGCGTAGCGGGAATGACTGCCGCTCTGAACATAGCCGATCAGGGATTCGCCGTGCACGTGGTGGAAAGCACGGACAAGCTCGGGGGCAATGCGCTGAAATTGGCCCACACCCTAAAAGGGGAAGAGGTTCAACCTTTTGTGGACGAAATGGTGCAGAAGGTTGCCTCCAATAACCGCATCACCGTTCATTTCAATTCTACCGTAGAAGACGTGGAGGGCTTCATCGGGAAATTCAAGACCACTCTGGCCGGCAACGGTGAACCAGTTGATGTGGAACACGGCGTTACGGTCATAGCCACGGGCGCAAGCGAGTGGAAACCCGATGTGTACGGGTATGGAACCGATCCGAGAATCAGGACTCATCTGGATATGAGCCAAGCCATGAAAGCCAAGGATCCTGCAGTGATGAACGCGGGCACCACGGTTTTCATCCAGTGCGTCGGTTCCAGATGTGAGGAGCGGCCGTGGTGCAGCAAGGTGTGCTGCAATCACACCGTGAAAGACGCCATAGCCCTCAAGCAGGCCAATCCGGAGGCTAACATCTACGTGCTGTACAGAGACATCAGGACTTTCGGTCTCAATGAGCCCTATTACGAGCAGGCCCGACGCATGGGCGTGATCTTTGCCCGGTACGAGCCTGAAGCGCCGCCGGCCGTAGAAGTCGGCGCAAAAGTAACGGTCCGCGTTCCGGATAAGATTTTGGGCGGCACCATGACGCTGGAAGCTGACAGTCTGGTCCTCGCCGCGGCAGTAATACCCAACCAAAACAATAAAGACCTTGCGAGGATGTACAAGGTTTCCACCAATGAGGACGGGTACTTCCTCGAAGCTCACATGAAATTGAGGCCCGTTGATTTCGCGACTGACGGCGTCTTTCTGGCAGGACTGGCCCACTATCCGAAGCCGTTGGATGAAACGGTTGCTCAGGCGGATGCGGCAGGGGCGCATGCGGCCCAGGTCCTCGCGCGGGGATACGTGGTGGCTCCGGGAATGGTCTCCGTCATAGACCAGTTTCTGTGCAGAGGCTGCGGCAGATGCGTGGAAGTGTGCCCGTTCCATGCTCCGGAACTAAAAGAGTTGCCTCTGGGAATCTCGAAATCCGAGGTGAACCCCGCGCTATGCAAGGGATGCGGAGCATGTGCAGTGGCATGCCCGACGGGAGCTGCGGCGGTTCGCCACTTCAAGGACGACCAGATAGGCGATATGATCGACGCGGCCATGGCGTGAGAGAATTGACGGGGAAACATGACAGGAATAGGCTCCTGCATGCTTTTCCCAAGCGTATCAAAGATCGGGCGGAGTCCCGCACAAATAGAAGCTGATCACAGTATCCAACTCCTTCTTCTGGAGATGACATGACTGCAGAATTTACACCGAAAATCATTACCTTTGCGTGCAACTGGTGTTCGTATGCCGGAGCGGATCTCGCGGGCGTCAGCAGAATGCAATATCCGCCGAGCATCCGGTTGATACGGCTCATGTGTTCGGGAATGCTGGTGCCTTCCTACGTGCTCAAGGCATTCGAAAAGGGAGCTGACGGCGTTTTGGTCACCGGTTGACACCTCGGTGAATGCCATTACCTGGAAGGTAATGAAAAAGCGACGAAGGTCCTGGAAAAAACACGGAAGCTCATGAAGCTCCTCGGAATAGACAACGGCCGGCTCCGCAAGGAATGGGTTTCTGCATCCGAAGGCACACGATTCGCTGAGGTGGTCCGCGAGTTTACCGAAGAACTGCGACAGCTGGGAAGGAATCCCCTGATTAAAAGGGAGACCACAGCATGAAGTTACCTGAAATTGTTGACCAAACGAAAGCCTACTACTGTCTGGACTGTGGAATTTGCACGGGAAGTTGCCCTGTATCGCGGGTGACCCCCGATTTCTCTCCGCGTCTGATGGTGGAAAAGGCTTTGATCAATCAAAACGAGAATCCGCTGGAAGACGTGAACATCTGGTCTTGTCTTTCTTGTGGCCAGTGTAGTACCCGCTGCCCCTCGAAAATCGACTACCCCGAGTTCGTGCGCATGGTCCGTGAAGAAGCCGTGCGGCAGGGCAAGGGCGGGGTGGCTGCCCACAGAGGTCTTTTTCAGCAGATCATGCGATTGCAGACGCTGGACGTGAAGCAGAGCAAGACCGAGTGGGCCAGGGAGGCGGGCCGTATTTCCGCGTCGGGAGACACGTATTACTTTGTGGGTTGCTCTCCTTTCTTTGACGTCGAATTCCGGGAAGACTGGAATCTCGATGTGATGGATGGCCCCAAAGGAGTGCTCAAACTGCTCAACGGCATCGGCATCGAGCCGGTGATTTCAGACGATGAACGCTGTTGCGGCCACGATTTGCTGTGGAACGGCGACAGGGAGAATTTTGCGAAACTGGCCCGCAGGAACATCGAGGTCATCAAGAGCCTGGGATGCAAGCGCGTGGTCTTCCAGTGCCCGGAAGGATATGTGACCTTCAAGAAATACTATCCGGAAATTGTGGGGAACCTGGATCTGGAACTCGTGCATTTTTACGACCTGCTTGCCGAAGAGCAGAAAAAAGGCACGTTCAAACTCGGTCCGTTGGAAGGGGTGGTGACGTATCACGATCCGTGCCGGCTCGGCAGACAGGCAGGAATCATGGACGCGCCTCGAAACCTTATCAGCGGGATTCCGGGCATTACGCTCACAGAAATGGAACACAACAGAGCAAGCGGCCTTTGCTGCGGAACCAGCGCATGGATGGGGTGCTCCAGTTGCTCGAAGATCATACAGAAGAACCGGCTGGTGGAAGCTGTGGCTACCGGAGCCGATACGCTTGTGACGGCATGTCCGAAATGCCGGGTGCATCTCAATTGCGCGCTCAAGGACATGGACATGGAGATCAAGATCAAGGACTTGAACGATCTCCTGGCGCAGAGCCTGCAAAGCTGACGAGAACCTGTGCGCGGGAATTTCCTCGCGAGATTCCCGCGCGCCTCGGATCACTGACAATAACGTGAACCTGACGGTTCCCGAACATCTCGACACGATGCGATCCGATTGTCGAGTCGTACTTTTAAACCGGGCTTGAATCGAAGGACGGTACCACATTATGGCTTCAAATGAAGTACTCATTATCGGCGGTGGAATAGCGGGCATGCAGGCCGCACTCGATCTTGGCGACATGGGCATCCGCGTTCATCTCGTGGAAAAAAATCCGAGTATCGGCGGCAAGATGGCCCAGTTGGACAAGACCTTTCCTACGAATGACTGCACCATATGAATTCTCTCGCCGAAGCTGCTGGATGTCGGTCGGCATCCCAATATTGATCTTCTGGCTTACAGCGAGATAACGGAATTCTCCGGGCAGGTCGGTGCTTTCAAGGTCAAGGTCCACAGAAAAGCTCGTTACGTTGACAGCTCCAGGTGTACCGCATGCGGTGCGTGCGCGGAAAAATGCCCGACAAAAGTTCCCAATGAGTTCAATTTCGGTCTGGATCAGCGCAAGGCGATATACAAGGATTATGCGCAGGGCATACCGTCGGTCTACACCATAGATCCGACGAATTGCAAGGTGCTCCAGGGCGGAAAATGCGGCGTGTGCGCAAAGGTTTGTCAGGCCAAGGCCATTGATTACGAGCAAAAGGACTCGGATGTGGAACTCGATGTGGCCGCGGTTATTGTGTCGACGGGTTATGAGCTGTTCGACGCGACGCAGATCCCCGAGTACGGCTACGGAACGTTGCCCAACGTGATTTCTTCACTGGAAATGGAGCGCCTCTTGAGCGCAGGTGGTCCTACAAAAGGCCATCTTATGCGCCCGTCGGTAATCCGGGCCGAAGGACGGCTCAAGGAACTGCCCAAGTTGATAAAGAAGGCGGAAAAAGCTGAGAATCAGGAAGAAATCTCAAGCCTCCAGCAGGAGGAGAAGCGGCTGGAGGAACAGGTCCACAAGTATCATACCGCGAAGAAGTTGGGATTCATCCAGTGTGTTGGCTCCAGGGATTTCCGTTTTCACAAATACTGTTCGAGTTACTGCTGCATGCATTCCATAAAGGAAGCAATCATCGCGAAAGAGCACGAACGTGAAACTGAATCCTACATCTTTTATATGGATCTCAGGACCGTGGGTAAGGGATTCGAGGAGTACAAGGTTCGCGGGGCCGCGGTTTCAGGATTGAAGTACATCCGGGGCAGAGTTGCGGAGATCGGCCAGGACGAAGACCAGAATCCGGTGGTGTATTACGAGGATACGGAGCAGCGCAAAGTGGTTGGCATGACCCTGGACATGGTCATCCTCGCGAATGCGTGTTCAGCTTCCCGGGGAATTGTGAATCTGGCTCCGCTTCTCGGCGTAGAACTCGACGAGAACAATTTCGTGAAGACCCATCCCAACAGGCCGCTTGACACAAGCGTTCCCGGCATCTTCACCTGCGGGTGCGCACAGGGTCCTCTTGATATTCCCGAATCCGTAGCGCAGGCCAGCAGTGCTGCGGCACGTGCTGCGGAAACCGTCATGACCGGCGGCCGGGCCTTGGCGATATGAGGGAGATGATAGATTGAAAGACCAAGCAAAATCAGATGTTCGAGTGGGAGTATTTATTTGCGACTGCGGATCCAATATCGCAGGATATTTGCAAATGAAGGAATTGGTTGAGTTCGCCAGGACCCTACCCAATGTGGTATTCGTCCAGGAAAATCTCTACACCTGCTCGGAAGGCGGCATTAACGAGATAAAAGAGGCCATTCCCCGGGAGAATTTGAATCGCGTGGTTGTGGCCTCGTGCACGCCGCGGACCCATGAGCCCCTCTTTATGAGCGCGTGCGAAGAAGCGGGCCTCAATCCGTATCTCTTTGAGATGGCGAACATCCGGGATCAGTGTTCTTGGGTGCACATGAGAGAAGGCGAGAAGGGTACGGAGAGAGCGAAAGGCCAGATCGCCATGGCGGTCGCAAAAGCGGCCAGACTCAGGGAACTCAGCCGGATTCAACTGGGTTTGACTCACAGGGCCGTAGTAATCGGCGGCGGCGTTTCAGGCATGTCTGCGGCCATGGCTTTGGGAAATATGGGCTACGAAGTCGATCTTGTGGAAAAACAGGACCGTCTCGGTGGCCTGCTCAACGATCTCAATATTGTCTTGCCTGCCAACGAGCCACCTTCCGGGCTGCTCGACGATCTCACGGCCAGACTGGAGAGCAATCCGAAAGTTACCATCCATACCCGTGCGGAAGTCAAGAAAGTGGAAGGGTACGTGGGCAACTACGTGGTGTCCATCACGGAGAACGGGACGGAAAACACGGTAAAGACGGGGGTCATCATTGTGGCCGTGGGCGCGAGAGTGCTTAAGCCCGAAGGATTGTACGGATACGACGGCGAAAAGGTGGTCACTCATCAGGAACTGGAAGCCATGCTGAAACAGAACGCCGTGACCGCAAAGAATGTGGTGGTCATCCAGTGCGTCGGCTCCAGGTGCGCGGAACGGACGTACTGTTCACGGATCTGTTGCATGACCGCGGTGAAGAACGCCATACTCCTGAAGGAGAAAGATCCTGACGTAACGGTTACGCTGTTGTACCGCGACATGCAGATGTACGGCGTGGAAAACGAAGACATGTTCCGGAAATCCAAAGAGATGGGCGTCCGCTACGTAACGTACGATCCGGACAAACCGCCTGTCGTGGAAAACGGTCAGGTACGCGTCTACCATCTGCGGATGGGGAGAGAAATTACCATCGAAGCCGACCTCGTTACCCTTTCCACTCCGTTGGTAGCTCAGGAAGATGCGGGTGAGATCTCCACGATGCTCAAAGTGCCCGTCAATGAACACGGCTGGTTCCTGGAAGGCCACGTGAAGCTCAAACCCCTGGATTTTGCGACGGACGGGGTATATCTCTGCGGAAATGCCCGCTTTCCGTCCACGATCCGGGAAGCCATCGCCCAGGGTCTCGGTGCTGCTTCCAGAGCTGCGGGAGTGCTCTCGAAAGAGGCGCTTTTTACAAGCGGTATCGTTGCGGACATCAACGCGCAAACGTGCTGTGGTTGCCTCGGTTGTGTAGCGGTGTGCCCGTATGGAGCGATCAACTATTTCGAGGATCGCGGAATATGCCAGGTGAATAAGGTCCTCTGCAAGGGATGCGGAGGTTGCGCCGCCACGTGCCCGTCGGGAAGCGCCCGGCTGGACGGGTTTTCCAATGACCAGATCTTCGCGCAGATCGATCAGGCGTTGGTAGGCTGACCACGTTCATGGGGTCTGGAGAAACTCGGGCCTCGGGAAACAGTCAGGGTTCCACGATATCATGAAGAGCCTTGAGGACACCTTCGGGGTGTAGTGTATTCGGACGCGTGGACTCGTTCCGACCGTTCGGATACCGTTGAATCGAATGCAAGGAGAAGATTTTTTTCACAAAATCTTCGGCGTTTTCAGACAGGTTACAGGGGAGTAAGATGCCCGACGAACAATTTGAACCTCTCATTATCGGTTTTCTCTGCAACTGGTGCGCGTACGCCGGCGCGGACCTTGCCGGGGTGAGCCGGTTGCAGTATCCGCCGAACATGCGGACAATCAGGACGTTATGTTCTGCCACCGTGGGGCCGCACCAGATTCTGAAAGCCTTTCAGAAAGGGGCGGACGGCGTTTTCGTTGGCGGCTGACACATCGGAGACTGCCATTACCTGTACGGTAATTACATGACGGTAAAAAGAATCGCTTTCATGCAGAAGCTCCTGGAATTCTCAGGGATCGACCCACAGAGATTGCTTCTCAAATGGGTTTCGTCCGCGGAGGGGCCGCGGTTTGCCAAAGTGGTGAGTGATTTTGTGGAAAAGATCCGCAGCCTCGGGCCGTCGCCTCTTGCCGGAGCGCGAGTGAAAAAAGCGGGCTGACTCTCGGCAAGAACGTCCTAATGCCTAATTCCGCAGACCGGGAAATCGAAATGACAGATCAAATAAAAGAGCATGTGAAGAAGCTTTTGAATGAGGGCACAATCAACGCGTTTCTGGGCCTGAAAGACCAGGACGGAAACATATTTCCTCATATTTACGAGACTGCCGAAGAGTTGGACAACGGATTCAGCATCGGAGACCTGGAGGGACCGGGAGATTCGCGGTATCCCATAGCCAGAATACTCATGACGGCACTTTCGGCCGACGAGGACAAGATCATGGGAGTGCTGCTGCGAGGATGCGATGAACGCGCTCTCATCGAGGTCACGCGCTGGAATCAACTCAAAGGCGCGGACAGGATTGTCAAGATAGGCATGGCTTGTCCCCAGGCGCTCGCCGATGCGCACGAATGCCGCAAACCCTTTCCCGAGGAAATCGTTGCAGGTGAAAAAGCTCAACCTGTTGCAAACGCTTGCGTGGACGCCGTTGAGGGACGGGATCTCACGTCCCGGCTCGAATACTGGTTGGGAGAGTTCGATCGCTGCATAAAGTGCTACGGATGCAGAAATGTCTGCCCCGTCTGCTTTTGTAACGTGTGTACCTTGGAGGAGAGCGCTCTGATTCGGACAGGTGATCTTCCGCCGGAGAACCCGATTTTCCACCTTACCAGGGCAGTCCACATGGCGGGCAGGTGTATCGATTGCAACCTGTGTACAGAGACGTGTCCCGCTGAGATTCCGCTGCGCGTGTTGTACAAGAAGGTCGCGGAAATCATTCAGGATGAATTCGGTTACATAACAGGGGAGCCTGGTGAAGGAAAATCGCCGCTGAACATACTGGGCACGGATCCGGGGCATACTGCGGCCAACGATTGACCCTACTGTGAAATCAGTTTACGGTACCGCACATGGAAGAACGTAAACCGAAGCGCGCTTCATTGTTGTTTTTTGAAGAGCAAATACTCATGGAATGCCCTTTCTGCGGTCAAACACTGATCAAGACCGACTACCAACGGATTCAAAAATTGCTCAATGAACCGGAAACACCCAGAGGCAAGGCTTGTCAGAAATGCGGGGGCGTGGCGATTCTGAACCTCAATTCCCAGGCGAAGGAGATCATCCTCGGGAAGCTGGCGAAAGATGCCGGTCCAATGAAGATCGTTCCGCCGAAAGAGGGCGGGGAGCAATAAACCCCTGACGTCGTCCGGAGGTTACGCCCGATGTTAAGCTTGCAAAACACCGTTCTTGTTGTGGTAGACGTGCAGGAAAAGCTTGCGGCGGCAATGCATGAAAAAGAAGCACTGGTCGATAGTACCGTAAGAATGGTCTCCGGCGCAAAAATCCTGGGGGTGCCCGTGATTCATACGGAGCAGAACCCGAAAGGGCTGGGCAAGACTGTCCCCCGGGTCGCCGAACTCCTCTCCGATGTGCCTCCCGTGACAAAGTTGAGCTTCAGCTGCTGCGGTGAATCCCATTTTATGGAACAACTTACGGCACTCAACCGGAAGCAGGTGCTGGTGCTGGGCATAGAATCCCACGTCTGCGTGTATCAGACGGTGGCGGACCTGATTCGACAGGGTTACGAAGTCCAGGTCATTGCAGACGCCGTATCTTCCCGGACTCCAGAGAATAAGGCTATCGGACTGGACAGATGCAAAGTATCGGGGGCATCGATCACGAGCACGGAAACTGCATTGTTCGAACTTTTGCAAAAGGCGGAGGGCGAAGCGTTCAAACAGATGCTCAAGGTGGTGAAATAGCGGTGACGAACGAGCAACGATTCGGCCGCTGTCGAATTCCGAGCGAAAAGGCCGTTCCGTCGTCTACGGGATCAGTTTGAAGGTGCGATCCCATCTCACGGCAATCAAATCCTGAGCCGAATAATAAATAATAAACGCCTCTCCTTTGACGTCCTCTACCGGAACGAAACCCCAGAATCGGCTATCCAGGCTGTAATCCCTGTTGTCCCCCATGACGAACAGCGCTCCTTCAGGGACTTTCGTGGGCCTCATATTGTCTTTGGGCGTCACATCCCCCGGATAGATCACGTTGCTGTAAAAGTGGGCATGTGAGTCCTCGGCGGGCTTACCGTTGAGAAATACTTTCTTATCTCGAATTTCTACCGTATCTCCTCCGACGGCAACTACTCGTTTGATGAAATCCTTCGTCCTGTCTTCAGGATATACGAACACGATCACGTCCCCGCGACGGGGCTGTACGAACTGGGGCCATCTCGCTTTGGTAAACGGAATTCGAATGCCATAGATGAATTTGTTTACCAGGATGTGATCCCCAATCAACAGTGTCGGCTCCATCGAGCTGGAAGGGATTTTGAACGCTTGAAAAAACAACGCCCTGATGAGGATTGCGAGGACCACTGCCACCACGAACGCTTCCGAATATTCCTGAAATACTCTGCGATGCGTTTTTTCCGTTCCTATTTCAGCCTGGGGTTTATCCCTCATGTATGTCTCTTTCTGCCCGACAGCACAGAGCATAGATTTGACCACTCACCATCGGCCTTCGGTTCGGCCCGGATCAATTCAGCAGCAACGGATTCCAGCGACACACGAGTGCGATGCCGGTTTTTTTGTGTCAATTGAGTCCGGTCGCGGCACAAGTCCAAAGATAGTTCAACCGCGAAGAAACTTTATAAAACATCGTCAAAAGTATGTAAAGGGTTCTTGCGCCCCTACGGTAATCATTCAGACTCGCGAAGGAGCCATCGCTTCCGTGTCATTGCGAGAAGTGAAACGACGAATCAATCTCCATATGGAAGGACGGAAATTGTTTCGCTTCGCTGTCAATGACAGCCTCTTTCCCACCCTTAACTCAACGGTACACTCTACAGGTCGTCCCGCTGCTGGTATGGCGGCTATCCATTTCGCGATGTTGAAAAGCGGCATGCAACTTTTCCGATCATTCAGGGGCCTGAACCGAATCAGCCGAGCTTTTTTCGGAACCCGATCCTTTTCGAAACTGCATGAGCACATACAGTACGGGAGTGACGAAAATGCCCAGAACCGTAACGCTGATCATTCCTGCAAACACGGCGGCACCCACGGATTGCCGACTGACCGCTCCGGCACCGGACGCGACGACCAGCGGCAAGACCCCGCCAATAAATGCAAAAGACGTCATGAGTATTGGCCGAAAACGCAATGTTGCAGCTTCCACCACCGCTTCCAGGACGCTTTTTCCTTTGGCCCGGGACTCCCGGGCGAATTCCACGATAAGGATGGCGTTTTTCGCCGACAATCCCACCAGGAGCACCAGCCCCACCTGCGTGTATATGTTGTTGTCCAGGCCCGCAATCAGGAGCCCCGATGCCGCGCCCAGCACAGCCAGAGGCACTACCAGCACCACAGCGAGTGGATCGGTCCAGCTTTCATACTGGGCCGCAAGAATGAGGATGACCACGAGAATGGCCGCCAAAAACGTGATTGCCGCTTTTCCGGAACTCTTTTTTTCCTGGTAAGCCATATTGGTCCATTCGTGTGCCATACCGGGCGGCAAGATTGTCTCCGCGAGCCGTTCCATAATGTCCAGTGCCTGTCCGGAACTGTATCCCGGAGAATTCTCCCCAAGAATTTTTGCAGTGGGAAACAAATTGTATCGATCCACCCGCATAGGGCTTACGTCATACTTGGTACTGACGAGGGTCCCCAGCGGAATCATTTTCCTTTCGTTGTTGCGCATGAACAAGTTCGAAATGTCTTCAGGATTCCGGCGGAACATGCTGTCCGCCTGCACTCTCACCTGCCACGTTCTGCTGAATTTATTGAAATCGTTGACGTACGACGATCCGAGATAGGTCTGGAGTGTATCAAAAACGTTTTGAAGGGGAATTTTTAGGGCCAGAGCCTTGGTTCGATCGATATCGATGAAAACATTGGGATACGTGGAGCGAAAGCTTGCAAAAACCGATGTGAGTTGAGGTTGCTGGTTCGCTGATTCCGCAAGTTGGCGTCCGGATTGTTCCAGGGCCGGAAAACCCAGGTCCGCCTTGTCGAGAAGCTGCATCTCAAAACCGCCACCCGTGCCGAGACCGATGACCGGCGGCAGAGTGTACGTGAAGACTATTCCTTCATAAATACCTTGGAACTTATCTGAAAGCTCCTTCATGATCACTTCCCTGCTGCGCCCTTTGGCGAGCCGTTCTTCCCAGGACTTCAACGGAACGAAAATGGTGGCCAGGTTCGATCTGGCCGAGTCAATCATGGAATAGCCCACCAGAGAGCCCCAGTTGAGAACCCCCTCGGTGTTATCGATCATCTTCCCGGCCTGCTGCACGGTTTCATTCGTCCGGTTCAGGGTAGCCCCGTCCGGCATCTGGATGTTTACGAGAACCAGCCCGTCGTCTTCCAGGGGCAGGAATCCCGTGGGAACTCTGCTGTACAGTACCGCGGTAAGCGCGACCATCCCCACGAACAGGATTATGGCAAATGCCACGCGGCGCACACCCAAGGACACAATCCGAACGTAACCGTTGGTCGCCCAGTCAAAAGCGGAATTGAAAGCCCTGAAGAAAGCATTCTGAGGTCCGTGGCCCGGCTTCAGAATCAGAGCGCACAGAGCGGGGCTCAGAGTCAAGGCATTGATGGCGCTGAACAGCATCGTAATGGCTATGGTGAGAGAAAACTGCCTGAACAGCTCGCCGGAGATACCACCCAGAAATGCGGGGGGCACGAAGACGGCCATGAGGACCAGGGTGATCCCAATGATCGCTCCGCTCACCTCGTTCATGGATCGGATGGCCGCTTCTTTCGGGTTCAGCCCGAAAGCGGTCATGTTCCGCTCCACGTTTTCCACTACCACGATCGCGTCGTCCACCACGAGTCCTATGGCGAGAACAAGTCCGAAAAGGGTTACCATATTGATGGAAAACCCCAGCAGTCCCATCACCGCAAAAGTCCCTATCAGTGATACGGGGATTGCAATCATGGGAATCAATGTGGCTCTCCAACTCTGCAAAAAGACGAAAACCACGATTACCACTAGCACAAAAGCTTCAATCAGCGTCTTTATCACTTCGTGAATGGAGGCATTCACAAAATCCGAGATCTTGTAGATTGCCTGATATTCCAGCCCCGGAGGAAAATGCTTCTTGATCTCTTCCATCATATTGAGGGTTTGCTTGGTAACGTCTATGGCATTCGATCCGGGAGATTGATACACAAGAACCGTGGCGGAAGGTCGGCCGTTGAATAGAGACACGAAATCGTAGGCCTTGCCGCCCATGTCAACTGTGCCCACGTCTTTGACGCGAATCGCCTTTGTTCCCTCGCCGGTCTTGAGAATTACGTTTTCGAATTGCTCCGCGTCCGTCAGCCGACCCATCGTGTTCACACTGAGCTGATATATCTGATCCTTGGGAATGGGAGGTTGGCCGAGTTGTCCTGCCGCCACCTGAACGTTTTGCTCGCGCAACGCGGCCGTTACGTCACCGGCAGAGAGATTTCTCGCCCGTAGTTTATCCGGATCCAGCCAAACCCTCATGGAATAATCTTTACTCGGATACGTAACTACCGAACCCACCCCTCGTATGCGACTCAGGGCATCTTTTATATTTATCGTCACGTAATTCGTCAGGAACAGATCGTCGAACCGGTTGTCCGGTGCGTAGAATGCGAGGATGAGCACGAGCGCGGAGGACACCTTCTTGGTTGTGACACCCTGCCTCTGGACTTCTTCCGGCAGCTGGGCCAGTGCCGCAGAAACTCGGTTTTGCGTGAGAACCGTGTTCATATCGATGTTCGTACCGAGGTCGAACGTCACATTCAGGGTGTATGAACCGTCAGCCGCGCTTTGGCTCGACATATAGAGCATGTTTTCCACCCCATTGACCTGTTGTTCAATGGGAGAGGCGACCGTCTCGGCAATGACGCGTGGATCCGCTCCAGGATAATAAGCGGTTACCTGCACCACTGGGGGAACGATGTCCGGGTACTGCGCGACCGGCAGGCTCAAAATGGAAATGCCGCCTGCAAACACAATAAGAATAGAGATAACGGATGCGAAAATCGGTCTTTCAATAAAGAAACGACTGAACATCGTGAGCCTCGATTACTTGCCGGCAGGTGAAGCGCCCTTTTCGGCCTGGGGCGCGGACACGGCTGATTGCCTGGGTGTGACTTTAGCTCCGGGCCTCGCACGCTGTATACCGTTCACCACGACCCGATCGCCCGGCGTAAGCCCCTCTTCGATAACCCTAAGAGTTTCTTCCAGAGGACCGGTCTTCACGATTCGCTGCTCGACTATATTGTCCTTGTTCACAACCAGCACGTAACGCCCGACCTGTGCGATGCCCACCGAAAGCTCCGGCACCAGGAGTGCCTCTTTTTTCAGCAACGGCACACGAACGCGACCGAAAAGCCCAGGAAGAAGCAGACCCTGTTCATTGGAAAACACAGCTCGAATTTTGAGTGTTCCTGTACTCTGGTCCACCCGGGATTCCGCGAAATCGATTCTTCCTTCGTGGGGATAACCGGTTTCGTCAGCCAGCTGAAGATAAGCGGGGAGCTTGGTCTGTTCTTCGACCTTTTCCCGAAACAGTCTCAGGATCATGAGCAAGTCTCGCTCGTTCACCTCGAAATATGCATAGATGGAGTCGTTGTCGACGATCTCGGTAAGGAGCGTCTTTTCTCCTGCTCCCACCAGATTGCCCACGTCAACATAGTTTCGACCGACTTTGCCTTCAATCGGCGCTGTCAGCTTCGTATAGGCAAGGTCGAGGTTTGCCTTCTCCAGGTCCGCCCGTGCGATGGCGACCTGAGCGGAGGCCACAGCCTCTTCCGCCTTTTGCTGGTCGAATTGCAGCTGACTGACGGATGCCGTGGAAAGGAGCTGCCTGGACCGTTCCAAGTTTACCTGTTTGAGATGTTGATCTGCTTCCTTGGCTTTCATCGTGGCCTCGCATTGATCCACCCGGGCCTGAAAGGGTCTGGGATCTATCACGAACAACAGATCCCCTTTCTTCACCTTCGATCCGGGCTCGAAATCAATACGCTCCAGCCACCCCTCGACCCTGGCGCGAATCTCCACGAATTCCAGGGCAGCGGTCGTCCCGGGGAACTCCATATATTGCGTAATTTCCTTTTTCAAGGGACGGTCGATAATCACCTCGGGCGGAGGAGGCGAGCGGATTTCGGATTTCTCCGAACAACCCAAGATGAAACACACGAGACATATGGCTGCCAAGAAACGAAGGAAAGCATTCATTTCATACCTCAAGAGCTCAATCAGCTGTGTCCGCAACCCGTAATTCGCCGAGATGTCATGGGAGTGCGCATTGCGCTTTTGCGATACGGAACTGGGCGTATCGTCAGGAATCGGGATCGAGATTGACCGACTCGAGCTCGCTCTAGTTAGTTTTTCCTTCACCGGGTAGGAATTCTTTGAATTTTTTCAATGTACTGCTGGGGAAATTGCCAAAAAAGAGCCGCTTGCATAATTTTTTCCTTGTAGTCTGCGGTGGGCCACACATCTCGGCGCTCTGATTTATTGGGTCTCGCGCGGTACAACCATGCGTACACGGTCCGTCCGTCGACGGATCGCTTGACAGACACCCTGTTTTCGTCACGCTTATAATAAAGAGGATGTCCTTCTTTCTGATCAAAAGCCTTCAATCCTCGATCTTCGACTTCAACGAGCAGCCCCCATACGCTGGAATTCTTCTTGGGCTCGATGTTCACCGTTCCCCCGCGTCGGGAAGGCGAATAGTAATTCCACACGAGATCGTGGTCGTGAAGCACCGCAGGTATAGCATCTACAATCACTTTTGGATCGTAGTTATTCAAATTCAACCACGACATCAATTCCTGGTGATTCATTCCCGAGCCGTACACGAATATGAAACAGGTGGGCACATCCCGAGACGGATCAATGGCCACGAGCCCTGACTTTTTCTCCGACTCCTTGAGAGCAGGCCCCGCATTCGGGACAATGCTCTTTTTATCCTGCTCATGGGTTTGGACCAGACCGGAATTCGTCTTCGTCCGTCTATTCACGGGGACAGGACTGGGTTCCGTTCGTATCGTCGCGAGCGAAAATACGCCGCTGTCGGACGTTATCCTGGCTCTGGGAGTGGGAACATGAACAGTTTTCGATTGAGAAGCCCCTGGGTCCGGCGACGTTCGTTGTCTCACGGATGAGATCTCGGTAGGGGAGGATTTTGCTGTAGCCTGGACAACATCCCCTGTCTGGGGAGGCGCAACCGCCTTGCGTTCGGCCGGCTGAGAAACCGGCTGCTTCGCTACGGTTTGCCTTGTTGCAGAGTTCCGGGGTCGATCATGCTCATTCTGAGCTGCCTTTGTGGTGGTCTGGGGCGACTGTGTGGGCCGAGATGACGCGTGTGGCTTTCGTTCAGGCTTTTCTTGGGCAATGGAGACCGGTACGGTCTTGGTTTTAGGCGCAGCGTCTTGCCGACGCTGGGTAACCTGAGACGTCGAATCCGAGGAGTCGGCCACAGGAAGTCTGCGCTCGGGATCATACCCGATGACCGTACAGACCCGATCAGGCTCGGAATGCGCGAGGTGCGCATCAACCCTGGTCTTTGACACTTTCTTGACGATCAGGAATTCTTCCGGCCGGTCCTGTTCGACATTCCACGTGTACTGTTTCAATTGAAAATGATCTCCCGCATCTTCGTACAGAATCAACCACCATTCGTCATTTTTCTTGTCGCGGCAGATCTTTATTTTCTTTATGCCGGGTGTAGCTTTCGCCAGATCAAGGGCCATGCTCCTGGCTTTTTCATCTTCCGAAAGCAGTGCGAATGTGGGCTTATCCTCAGTCTTGCTTGTCACCGTTTGCTTGTCTGAACTTTGAACGCCGGCAGGTGCAGACGCCTTAATGACAGCAGGATTGTCACTTTGTTGCCCGGACGTTTTGCCCATACTCGAGTCGTCGGCAGCATTCAAGGAATCCTTTTGCTGAGAGATGCCCACACATCCCAAACAAATGGAAAAGAGCATTCCTACTAATGCAAACCGAAGGTAATCACGAAAACCGGAGTTTTTCATGACGTGTGCATCAATCCTTTTTGAAACCACGTCCTTAACCCCTGTGACGGGATTTACACCTCGCTCAATCGGCAAACGAGGGAAACGTCTTTGAGCCGGAGCGCGGGACAGTGACAACGAATCCTGGCAACAAATTTTGCAACGTAACTATATCATGTTGTTTTGGGAGTAAGTCAAGGTAAAAAGGCCCGCCTCAGTTACGGACGAAAAAAGGCTGTCATTGCGAGCGCCGCGAAGCAATCTCTGCCTTTAAATATCGAGATTGCTTCGTGGTTCCACTCCTCGCAATGACATGATTGGCCGGTTGGAAATGTGGGAGAAAGGCATGAACGAACCCGACAGAATTTTCGAGAACTGCTGTATGCGCGTGAACGCCCCCAATGGCAGTGCGCTTTCACGTAGTTGAAAGCGCATTGCTGTTA
Source organism: Desulfomonilaceae bacterium (assembly GCA_035319325.1). Classification (GTDB taxonomy): domain Bacteria; phylum Desulfobacterota; class Desulfomonilia; order Desulfomonilales; family Desulfomonilaceae; genus DATHCX01. The sequence continues at coordinate 13,133 of DATHCX010000152.1, read as the reverse complement.
GTCCCGATAAATCTCTCTTCTGTTCTCGCGATGATCAACGCTGTAGAGAAGCTTTGCCTTCGATTTTAGTTCCTCGACAAGCTTGGGCATTGCTTCTCTGTTTATGTCAAATGCTCTTATGTACACATATCTGAATTTCTCAGGGGCTTTTTCGTAAGAACTCAATATGCTCACCAGTCGTGCACTGTAACTCCTGATGATGTCCGTCACCTCTTTAATGGATCCGGGCCTGTCGTCCACCAGAAGACCGAACAGTACCCCTTTCTTGGACAAACCGGTGAGGGAAATCATAGCCTTGAACAGGTCGTTCTTCGTGATGATTCCCACGATTTTCCCCTGGTCGTCCACGACGGGAGCACCGGATATTTTGTTTTCCAGCAATATTTCCGCAGCTTCTTCTATGGTATAGTCCGGCGCGACCGTTATGGGATACCGGCTCATGATTGCGCCCACTTCAAGCCTAGATAGATGGTAGAGGATCTGCTGGATGTCCAGAACGGCTGCGTCAGACGGAGAGGCACGCTTGAGGTCGCGATCCGTCACTACGCCGACTAATTTGCCGTCTTCCAACACCGGCATAATGCTCACGTGTTTTTCCATAGTGAAATTTATCGCTTGCTGCAAAGTATCGGTAACATCCAGGGTCACAACGTCTGTGCTCATCCAGTCTCGTACCAACATCTCGCTTGCTCCTTGAAGTGAAGTACTATTCCAGTCGGGTGATGGGTCCATTCAAGCTTCTTGCCCAGGTTTGCCTCCGGACTCGAAACTCTTTTTCCTGTGCAGGTCCCTTCCCGTGGCTTCGAGAATTTTTTCCAGGTGTCTGCGCCTTTTTGCTTTGGCTTCTTCCACTTTGCTCAGCAGTTCTTCCAGATCGCACGGCTTCATGAGATAGTCGAACGCTCCGAGCTTCATACCCTGAATGGCAGATTCGAACGTTGCGTGTCCTGTGAGCATGATGACTTCGACTGAAGGGAACGTTTCCTTTATGTGCCTGAGAGTCTCTATTCCATCCATTTCGGGCATTTTGACATCGAGTATTACTACATCCACGTCAGGCTCTTGGTCGAGTGTTTTCAAGGCCTCTGCCCCGGAGGATGCGCAGGACACATTCAGATGCCTTTTTGACAGCCGTTTTGTCAACGCCGAGACAAAAGTATCTTCATCATCCACCAAGAGTATTTTTGTTTGAATCATATCCGGTCCTTATGACGTTCAATCATCGGCGGCGACCGGGCCGGGTTAAGGAGGTAGCCCCGTTGTAAGAATTTGCAACGGATGTGCCATGTCCGACGCGCATCCGCGAAAACAGAAATCCTTTGAACAGCTGAAAAACGTTGCGCAGTTTCTTACCTGCGCGAGTCTTTACCACCAAAAATGTCAGCATCTTTTACATGCTGTAAAACCGGCCGGTGACTCCCGTCCGGCAGTCAGGAGAAGCGTTGTTCCTCGTGGTCGAGGTACAGGTACAAGGCCGCAATCATTACTGAGCACGTTATTTTTCCGGATCTTATAAAATCCCGAACCTCGCTTGCAGGGATCAGAACCGTTTCGATCTCTTCGGTTTCATCGGGATGCAGATGTCCGCTCGGCGTGGCATCACGGGCCAAAAAAACGTAGAATTTGTTTGTGAATATTGCCGGCATGGGATGCATCCAACCAAGCAGCTCTAGAGTTTGGGCTTTGTACCCTGTTTCTTCTTCCAGCTCTTCTCTGCCGCTTTGCTCGGGAGACTGTCCCTGCTTGACGAGACCGCCTGGGGGTTCCAGAGAAAGTTCGGACGTGCCGTGTCTATACTGCCTCACCATCACCAGCTCACCATCGGGCGTTACTGCCACCACAGCTACCCAATCAGGGCAGTCCAGGACCTGAAATTCATGAATCTCCCCGGTCCTGGGAGATCTGTTCTTACGTATGTGCACCGAAAAAAGACCGTATTGTCGGTCCTCTCGACTTTCCATCGTTTCCCAGCACAGATCGCGGTTTACAGGCTTTGAGTCCATAAAACGTCTCCGACAAATCAGGGCCCCAAAATAGCCGGCCTTTCCAGACTTCCAGCAAGCATGTGCCCGTGATACGGTAAGTGCTCTGCGCCACCTGAAGGCCGGTCCGCAGCTCTTACCACATATTCGGATTTCCTCATTAGCGCACATTATATGGCTTCCTCGTACAATGCAAGCGCCGGATACAAACCCGTCCGTTTATGGGCAAGATGTGAACAAAATTGTAACACGTACAAAAAACGATATGAGTAAAACTGCATTATCTATGCATCAGGATCGAAAGATTCATGAATTCTCTCTGGACCGCGTTTCCTTGATGTGGTATAAGTATACATACACATATGCATTGCTCAGCAGGCGCAAAACATTATTTGGCCGGGCAATTCATACAACTTAAAGGGGAACTGGTAATGAAAAAGCTCTTTGTCACGCTAGTTTTGTTGGTTTTCATGTCTCCCGCGGCGTTCGTTCTTGCGAGAGACCCCGATCAAGACAAACAGATTGAGCCCAAAATCAACTGCTGTTTTCAGGATGGCCAATGTCTTCAAACAAGAAGACAAAACTGCGATTTGAAAAAAGGCATTGTCGTTCAGAATTGCAGCGAATGTCCTGGTGTGTGGGGACAGAAAAAGTAACTCGCTTGCGTTCGCCGGGGGCGCTACATCTGCGCGCCCTTGGCCTTACACCATGCAGTAGATTACAATTATCCGTTCATCTCAACGTTTGCGCTTCTTCTTGCGAAATTCCCAGGGTGGAAGGGGATTCGGATGTGACCACAATCCGATTTTCGCCTTTCGCGCAGAGGATTCCAGATCTCTTAACTCTCCATTCTCCGGAGCGTACTGTCTATACCACCATGCCAGACCGTTTTTCAGAAGTTCTGTGTTCAATGACGTCCCGTTTACCCACACCCACGCAACGATTCGTCCGTACGGGTCCCGATCCATTTCCTCTATCCCGACTGTCTTACCGAATGTCATGTCGCCGGTGAAGCGTCTTGCCTTGTTTCCAAAGTCCTGCCCTCGCTCCGGACAATCGATCCCGTACAACCTGATGTTCATGTGTTGGGCCCCGCGCATGACCCGGATCGTGTCGCCGTCGGAAACTCCCACGCATGTGCCGGACCAGGAGGCTCCGCATGCGGGCAGAGAGACGGCGCACATTACGAGAAGGAAGACGACTCTTGAAATTGCCCGATCGTCAATCCCTGACATGGACTTCCTCACTCCCGGCCGCAGCCGACAGCTTCGATCCTGTGCCTCTTCCCGGATTACATTATCGCGATGCCGCGGCAAAGACCCCCACCCTATCCTTGTTTGAACCGGCATTTTCTGCCTCAAATGTGTGGTGCGGGGATCTCGAAGAGCCGGGGCAGCGACAGCGCAATGGTAATGATGATAATAACGAACACTGATATGATGACGAGAATATCCGGAACCACCGAAAAGACAGCTTCGCCGCTGTTTATATGCCGCCTGACCGCGACGAATCTCAGACCTGAAAACAAGATGGTAAAACCCGCAAGAAAAAAAGAGAAAAGGCTCAGATACAAGATGTGGCCCGATGTGCTCAATTGCAACGATCCTCCCCCGAGATTGACCAGGTGTTTCAAAAAGATATCGAAGCGCTCGATGACAAAACCGAAGGCAAGGAGCGATATACTTGTACGCGCCCAAGCCAGGAACGTCCGCTCATTCGCCATGTGGCTGCGCTGCCATGCCAGGAATATCCTGTCGTCAGACGTGATGTCGGGTGGCCTGCATACCGGGGCTCCCGCGGCGTTATCGGTTTTTTCGGTGATCATACCTTCCTCCCGGCCTACTTACCTGAACCAGGTTCCACGAACTCGCTGTTGTCCCTGCCATGGGTAGTGATCGCAGCACTTGTCGGCCATGTCAAGGGCAGGCGCCGGGTCCTGAGCAAGAGAGGTGCAAACGGTCTCACACGCATTCGCTTTTTCACGGGTAACTCGATTCCGGGCACAGGCTGGGGGCACTCCTTCGCTGCGGACGACGCAGAGCCCTCTCATCACTTCGCTCGGGAGAGCCCCCAGCCCTGACATCTCATAAATCTTGTGGCGAATCCGTATCACACGCATTCGCCATGAAAGAAGTCTTTTTGTGAATATTGTTTCACCGAACCCCACCCAAGAACTTTTAGCCTCGTATACGAATGCGCTTTCAAAGTAAGATTGGGGGGACCCTCTTTAGTAAAGAGTGTCCCGCCCAAACCCCCTCCCAGAAACTTCTATCATGTGCCGGTATCTGCATTTCCGCTGAGGAAATGCAGATACCGGCGAGAGCCAAAAGTGCTTGAGGTGGGGTTCGGGGAGGAACCTCTTACGAGAAGTTCATCCCCGATTTTAGCTGTTTGAAAGCGCATTCGTGTCATAAGCCTTGGAACGGAAAAACTTTCTCAAGCAAGGACTTCAAGAAGGTTTTCTCAGGTGCAAGAAGAACTCACGGTTTCCCTTGGGCCCCTTTATGGGGCTTTCCAGTTCTCCCAGGAGTTCCAGGCCGCAGTCCTTTGCATGAGATTTCACTGCCTCCACCGCCGCTCGGATTTTTTCCGGATCGCGGACCACGCCACTTTTCCCCACATCAGCTCGTCCCACCTCGAATTGCGGTTTCACGAGAGGCACTATCCAGCCTCCAGGCGCCACTATGTCCCTGATCTTAGGAAGGATGATCTTCAAGGATATGAATGAAAGATCCGCCACAGCCGAGTCTATTTTGTAAGGAACGGAACCGGCCTCCAAAAATCTGACGTTGGTTCTTTCCAGAAGTATGACCCGCAAGTCTGTACGCAAGCTCCAGTCCAGTTGTCCGTACCCGACGTCCACAGCTACTACCCGGGCAGCTCCTCGCATCAGCAGGCAGTGCGTAAAACCGCCTGTGGACACCCCCGCGTCCAGAACGGTCAGGCCTTCGGGATTTATATGAAAGCCGTCCAGCGCTGCGGCCAGTTTTATTCCTCCCCGGCTCACGTACGGAATGACTTCTTTAAAGGCAATCTCCGCTTCGCAGGACACTTCCTTTCCCGGTTTTTCCACTTTGACGCCGTCAACCAGCACTTTTCCCGCCATAATGAGGGCCCTGGCCTTGTGACGCGAAGGAACCAGCCCTCTCTCCGTAAGCAATGCATCGATACGGCACTTGTCTGTTTTGTGCGTCATCATGACTCGAAAGCGGAGCGCTCGCCCTTATTCGGTGGACGGAACGCCTCCAGATGCAGTGTGCCCTCTCGGAAACAAGGTCAATCATATGCCCGGAACGATGGTGAAATCGAGAACGTCGACTATGCTGAAACCGTAATACAAATAAACCGAACCGCTCCCCAGAAAATCCTCCGGGCGGTGTATCGTAAACTGATACGTGTAATTCCCTCTGCGGCTGAGAAGATGCACAGTTTCCTCGTACTGCCTGGAATCCGGCAATTTCACGATAAATTTTAGCGGTATTTCAGATCTGGAGCCATTGTACGAAAATCGCACCATCAAGGTGAGTCGTTCGCCGAAAACGCCGGCGTTAAATGTTCGGCTGTTTCCCTGAAATTGCCATTGATTGTCCCTGAACACGGCCGGCCCGAACTGCAGGTCGTAGATGGACACACGACCCGGCATTTCCCACGACAATTCTCCTCGTACGCCCTTATTGGGGGTCTCTTCCGGGTCGGATTCCACCGCGACTGCCGAAGAGATCAGCCCAGTACAGAGCAGCGCTGTCGCCAACATAATTCCTCGTGCGAACGTGCGCGTCAAAGAGTCGGCAAGATTCATGCTCCCCACCACTTCGGTTTTATAGGTTTCGACGATATTTGCGTGGGAGCGGACAGCTCTTGAGTGCTCCAAGAGCCGACTTTCAATGGAATGGAATCCTGTGGCGGGCCTTCCCTCATTGGAGCTTGCGGCACGGCCTCTTCTTCGTGCTCTTTGGAGGTGAGCAACAGATCGAGAAATGGGCTGCCGGTTGGTTGCTTCTGCCCGACGTCTTTTTGCGCCATTTGTTTCTTGGCTTTTCCACTCATCATGCTAAACAGCCATGATATGAGAACGATCAGGATAAGAGGAATCAGACTGAACAGAACGTTTGTAATCTTTTCCATGGCGGTAACCCTCCGGGACGACGAAATCCCGATATGCGACCTGTTTCAATAGTGCCACAAAATCAATGGCCGTTCAATGCCGGTATGGCTTTCCATAGTTCTGATGAATATTCCCGGCAGAAGATGATGAGCGGAACAGGCGTGTAGGTCTTGCGCCGATTTGTCTTGAAATACTTGCCTGCTATGGGTTACATTATGTCGCTCGTTTTCACTATTTACCTGCTTGAGTGGAATAGGAAGGAGAGATACATGTCCGCCCGGATTCATAATTTCAATCCTGGTCCCGCGGCGTTGCCGCTTGCTGTCCTTGAAGAAGCCAGAGAAGAATTCCTCGATTTCAAAGGCTCCGGTATGTCGATTACCGAAGTGAGTCACAGGTCTGCTTGGTTCGAAGACGTTTTGAACGACGCCATAGCCCGTCTCACACGCCTGCTGAAGTTGCCGGACACATTCAAAATTCTTTTCCTTCAGGGAGGCGCCAGTTTGCAGTTTTCCATGGTTCCCATGAATCTGCTCCCGGACGGCTCGTCGTCCGATTATATCAATACGGGGTCTTGGGCGAAAAAGGCCATAAAAGAGGCTGAGATCCTCAAGAAGACGCATAAGGTCATCGCATCCAGCGAGGACCGCAATTATTGCTACATTCCAAAGGATTTTTCGGTCCATTCCGATGCGGCATATCTTCACTTCACGTCCAACAATACTATCGAAGGAACGCAGTGGGACAGGTTTCCCGTATCGGGCGGAGTGCCACTCGTTTCGGATATGTCCTCTGACATGCTGTGCAGACCTTTTGATGTCAGTCCTTTTGGCCTCATATATGCCGGAGCACAGAAGAACTTGGGACCGGCAGGAGTGACGCTGGTTATCATACGCGACGACATGCTCGAACGAGTACCGAAGAATATTCCCACCATGCTGCGATACACGACGCAATCCGAGAAGAACTCGCTGTACAACACACCGCCTTGCGTGGCTATTTACCTTGTGCAACTCGTGCTCAAGTGGATAGAGGAAACCATTGGCGGGCTGGAAGCTATGGAACGGCGAAATCGGGAAAAAGCCGAAATGCTCTATGGGTTTATTGATGGAAACGCGTTTTATCGCGGGACGGCAGACCCGAACAGCAGATCCCTCATGAACGTCACGTTCAGACTTGCAGACGAAAATCTCGAAAAGACATTTGTGGCCGAGGCTCTGAAGAACGGTTTGGGAGGCCTGAAAGGACATCGTTCGGTGGGCGGATGCAGAGCGTCCATCTATAATGCTCTCGGACTTGACGCGATTGAGAGCCTCGTGGGTTTCATGAAGACTTTCGCCGCGAAAAACGGCTGATACCATTTGCCGAGACTGTAAGCGGAAACAGCCGGCCTCCGTGAATGAATTGCCCGTTGCTATCGAACCGACGTCAAGGCAACAGGACGCGTCGAGTGGAAGCGACATGACATACAGAATTCTCGTAACCGACAATGTGCATGAGAAAGGCATAGAACTGTTACGCCGACGGAGCAACTTCCGGGTTGACATCGAAAACAGCCTCTCCGCCCATGACTTGCAGAAGGTTATCGGCGAGTACCATGGCCTGGTGCTCCGGGGAGCAACGAAGGTCACTGCAGACGTGCTTGCGGCGGCATCCCGGTTGAAGGTGATCGGAAGAGCCGGTGCAGGTGTGGACAATGTGGATGTCGCTGAGGCAACCCGACGAGGCGTCGTCGTGATGAACGTCCCCGGAGGAAATGCCGTCGCCACAGCCGAGCACACCATCGGCCTCATCATGGCCGCACACCGCCATATAGCGCAAGCGACCCTGTCCATGAAAAGCGGTAAATGGGAGAAGAAAAAGTTTCAAGGGCGGGAAATCACGGGACGCATACTGGGGGTAATCGGTCTGGGCAAAGTCGGAAGCCTGGTGGCAAAACTGGCCGTCCGCGGTTTGAAAATGGAGGTACTCGGGTACGATCCGGCAATAGCACCTGACGTTCTTGCCCAATTGGGGGTAAAACCCGCATCTCTGGATGCAATCTTCTCCCGTTCGGATGTCGTTACCGTACATACTCTGCTGAATGAAGAGACCCGCGGCCTCATCAACAAGGCGGCATTCAGCAAAATGAAGGACGGTGTCATTATCGTTAACTGCGCCCGGGGCGGAATAGTTGATGAAACTGCTCTCCTTGCGGGACTGGAATCAGGAAGGGTCTCAGCTGCAGCTCTGGACGTTTTTTCCGTGAGCCCGCCGGGCGAGCATCCTCTGGTTATGCATCCCAACGTTATAGCGACTCCACATCTCGGCGCATCTACGGGGGAGGCTCAGGTCAATGTAGCGGTGGGCGTGATCGATCAAATGATCGATTTCCTGGAGAAAGGAATCATCACCAATGCGGTGAACGTGCCAGCGATCGACCCTGCGTTGAGTCACAAAATGTGGCCGTACCTGGACCTCGCCCGGAGATTGGGCCAGTTCATCGGCGGTTTTGCTTCCGGCGTCATTACGGATATGCAGGTGATATACACCGGCGAAATTGCCTCCTGGGACGTCAAGCCCGTAACGAATGCGGCAATTCTCGGGCTCCTTTCCAGCTCCGAAGGCAGTGACGTCAACTTCGTCAACGCTGCCGTTACTGCACGTAACCGTGGTATACGCGTATCCGAGACCACCCTCGAAGAGAGTGGTGCCAACGGCCCGGTTCTTGAAATTCGTGTCGGTCTGGCCACAGGTCCTCGCTTGAGCGTTCAGGGAGCGCTCATCCGACGCATCGGGCATGAGCCTCGCATCATAGGCATTGGGAACTTCGTGACCGAAGCAGTTCCTGCAGGGCCCATGCTCATCGTGACCAACCGGGACGTGCCGGGCATGATTGCGGGAATTTCCGGGGCTCTTGCGGCAGACGACATCAATATCGGCCAGATGAACCTTTCACGAGATCGCATCGGCGGCAGCGCAATGTCGATTATCAACATAGATGCTTCGGCGAGCGAGCATACTCTCAACAAGATCCGCAGCATCCAAGGAATTCTGTCCGTGAAACAGGTTGTTTTGGACGAGCCGGCCTCATCGAAGCCAGGATCGGGCATCATTTCATGACTGAGCTATTTCCGTGGGAATAGCATAATTAAGACACGAGAAAGGCAACAGGTTTGAGCACTCTTGTAATAGTGGGAACCCAATGGGGCGATGAAGGCAAGGGAAAGATTGTGGATCTGCTCACAAGCAGAGCGGACGTTGTGGTTCGTTTCCAGGGCGGAAACAATGCCGGCCATACCCTGAAGGTGGCGGGGGAACAAATCATCGTTCATCTCATACCCTCAGGCATTCTGTATCCTGAGTGCCTTAACATAATAGCCAACGGACTGGTGGTGGACCCTGAGGTTCTTCTGGAAGAAAAAGAGGCTTTACGGCAACGCGGGCATTTCTTGCGTGACGAACAGTTGCTCATTTCAGAGAGAGCTCACGTGATCATGCCATACCATAAAATGATCGACCAGGGCCGCGAGACCCTGCTGGGAAATGCGAAGATCGGTACCACCGGCAGAGGCATCGGTCCTGCATATGAAGACAAAGCTTCCAGGATGGGAATCAGAATGGGAGACCTGCTGAGGCCGGAAACCCTGAAACGAAGGATTCGAGCGGCTCTTGAAGAAAAAAATTTCCTGATCGAGCATCGGTTCAAACTCAAGAGACTGGATCCCGAGCAGGTCATACAAGAGTTTTTGGAATTCGGGAAAAAACTCGCTCCGCACGTCACGGACGCGAATTATGTGCTCTGTAATCGCATATCGGAAGGAAGCAGGGTTTTGTTCGAGGGTGCGCAAGGAACATTGCTCGATATCGACCATGGAACCTACCCCTTCGTCACGTCCTCAAATGTCGTTGCAGGAAACGTATGTTGCGGCTGCGGAGTAAGTCCCACAAAGTTGCACACCATCTGGGGCGTCGTAAAGGCATATTCCACACGAGTCGGGCAAGGAGGTTTTCCAACGGAGTTGGACGACGAATTGGGCGAGCGGATCCGTCATACGGGAGGTGAATACGGCGCGACAACGGGCCGTGCCCGGCGCTGCGGCTGGCTGGACCTGGTGGTGGTGAACCACAGCGTGCGTCTGAACGGTCTTACGGGAATTGCGCTCACCAAGATGGATGTACTCACAGGGATATCGCCCCTTAAGATTTCAACCGGTTACGAACTGGACGGCAAGACTATCGATAGAGTACCCGCAGACATTAACGATCTGGAACGACTGAAACCGATATACAGGGAAGTGAAGGGCTGGGATGAACCGCTTGGTTTTTGCCGATCTTTCGACGACTTGCCCAAGAACGCACGAGATTACGTGGAAACCATCGAACATCTGAGCGGAGTACCCGTAATGCTCATTTCAGTCGGTCCCTCCCGGGAACAGAGCATCATTCGCAAATCGCCTTTCTAGCGGAAACAGGAATGCATGGAGGGACTGTATTGCACGATGCCCCTCCGCACACATGTCCCGTTTATGCCGGGTCTGAGAATCGGCAGAAATAAAGATTCCTACTATAGGGATTCTCAATAGTAGTGTCGGTTCTGATGACGAAAAAAATTCCAAGACTGTCATTGCGAGGGCGAAGCCCGAAGCAATCTCCAATTAACCAAAACAGAGATTGCTTCGTCGTTCCACTCCTCGCAATGACATGATTGGATCGTTCGGCGTGGGCGAGAGTCATGAACGAATCCGACAAAAATTTCGAGAACTGCTCTAATTCGCAGGCAAAATTGGGGACGAGGGAAATTTGTTTGTAGGGATTCTCATACGCATTCGCCAAAAGATTTATGAGATTGCAGGGCTGGGTGCTCTCCTGAGCGAAGTGATGAGAAGGCTCTGCGTCGTCCGCAGCGAAGGAGTGCCCCCAGCCTGTGCCCGGAATCGAGTTACCTGTAAAGAAGCGAATCCGTATCACTATTACAAGAAGTGCCTACCCGATTTTAAGTATTCGAAATCGCATTAGATTTACAAGCAAGGGTTCCCCTATGGATTTCTTCATTTCTCCAATGCCGATTTCATTTCGGTCATCCACCGGCCCAGCTCGTTCATGGTGCTGCCGTTTTGGATGCGCGAGATGATCTCGCTTCCCACGACCACTCCGTCAACACAGGGCTTCAGCCAGGCAGCCTGCTGCGGATTGGATACCCCGAAGCCCACCACGAGAGGCAATCTGGTGAAAGATCTGATTTTCTCGCATGTGAACGCAAGATCTTGAGGCAGGGCGGTTCTGGCTCCGGTGACGCCCGTCACGGAGACATAGTACAAAAAACCTGAGCCTTGCTCATCCATGGACTTGATCCGGGAATCGGGCGTCGTGGGGGTGATGAGATAAATCCACGCAATTCCCGCCTTGTCGGTCATGGGCTTCAGCCATCTGCTTTCTTCCATCGGCAAATCCACAACGAGCACGCCATCCAATCCGGCTTCTTTCGCTCTGGCCACGAACCGGTCGGGTCCATATTTGTGGATGGGATTGAAATAACTGAAAAAGATCATTGGCGTATTCGTTCGTTCACGAATGTAGGCCGCTACGTCCAGGGCCTTGTCCATTGTTACTCCACTACTGATGGCTCTGGCCGCGGCCTTCTGAATGACCGGCCCGTCTGCAACGGGATCCGAAAAGGGGAACCCCAATTCCAGCACGTCCGCCTCCGCCAATTTGAGAAGTATCTCTCGCGACTTCTCCATATCCGGGTACCCGGCAAGGGAAAAGGGAACAAATCCTGTTTTGCCCTGCTGTCCCAGGGTCTCGAATGTTTCTGCAATTCTCTCCATTTTAGCTCCTCAGCGCTTTTTCGATGATGGGCATGTCCTTGTCGCCTCGCCCGGAAAGGTTCACGATACAGAGCTCGTCTTTGCTCATTGCCGGAATCTCTTTCATGGCCTGAGCAATGGCATGGGAGGACTCCAACGCGGGCATGATTCCCTCGATCTTGCAGAGGCTGGAAAACGCTTCCAGTGCTTCATCGTCGGTTATGCTCACGTATCGGACCTTTCCCTGGATATGGAGGAACGAATGCTCCGGACCAACACCGGGATAATCCAGACCTGCGGATATGGAATGCGCCTCTTGCACCTGGCCGTTCTCGTCCTGAAGCACGAACGATCTGGAACCGTGGAACACACCGGCTTCTCCCGCAGCCAGAGTTGCTCCGTGCTTTCCGGATTCTATGCCCAGGCCCCCGGCCTCCACCCCGATAAGCTCCACTTCCGGCATATCCAGAAATCCCTGGAACATGCCCGCTGCGTTACTTCCGCCACCCACGCAAGCGATCACTTTTCGGGGCGGCCTACCTTCGGCTTCCATGATCTGGCGCTTCGTCTCCCGGCCGATTACCGACTGAAAGTGTTTCACCATGAGCGGATACGGATGAGGACCGGCAACGGATCCGATAACGTAGTACGTGTCTCGCACGTTCGTAGCCCAGAATCTCAATGCTTCATTCATCGCGTCCTTGAGAGTGGCGGTTCCCGCTGTTACGGGAATGACCTCCGTTCCCATGAGCTTCATCCTGAATACATTGGGAGCCTGGCGTCGCATGTCCTCTTCTCCCATGAAGACCCGGCATTCCAGTCCGAGCAGTGCCGCGGCAGCCGCAGTAGCGACCCCGTGTTGGCCCGCACCGGTTTCGGCTATAATTTTCGGTTTACCCATATATTTGGCGAGCAAGCCCTGTCCGAGGGTGTTGTTTATCTTGTGAGCTCCGGTGTGCAAGAGGTCTTCCCGCTTCAAATAGAGTTTCCCGCCGCCCATTTTTTCCGATAGGCGGGCCGCGTGAAACAGCGGTGTTTCACGACCGGCATAGGTGTTCAGGAGCATTTGCAATTCCGCGGTAAACGAAGGGGATGCCGCGGCCTTGAAAAAAGCTTCTTCCAGTCCCCGTAGAGGTGTGATCAAGGTTTCCGGAACGAATCGACCGCCGAATTCCCCGAAATACCCGTCCGAGTCAGGCATTGTCACGTGTGTTTCAGCATGAACGCACTGCATCCATGAACTCCTTTATCTTGTTA